>JAAYVQ010000367.1 GCA_012517095.1 Phycisphaerae bacterium
AATGTCGCGCTTGGGTCCCATCTTGGCGGCGGAAAACTCCGTGTGGCTCGAATCGTACATCGCAAACCCGTCGTGGTGCTCGGCCACCGGCACGACGAATTTTGCTCCCGCCTGCGCAAACAAGTCCGCCCACGCCTGCGGGTCCCACTTCTCGGCCGTGAACTTCGGGATAAAGTCCTTGTAGCCGAAGGTCTTCTGATCGCCGAAGGTCTTGCGGTGATGCTCGAACGCGGCCTGGCCCTTGAGGTACATGTTCCGCGGATACCACTCATTGTCGAACGCCGGCACTGCGTACACGCCCCAGTGGATGAAGATGCCGAACTTGGCATCCTCGAACCACGCCGGCACGCGGTATTGCTTGAGCGATTCCCAGGTGGGCTCATACTTCGGCCCCGGTTGCCCCTGCGGCGCATCGGCTGACAATACCACCATCGACAGCGCCAATACCACTCCTATCGTATATCCCATTCGCAAATTCATGCGTTTATCCTTAACCAAAGTTCCCTCTCCAGACCCAGTCTCGAATACCCCAACAGTTTATCACATCCCGCCTTGCCTGAAAATCCCCTCCTCATCCCAGATAAAACAATGCGATTGCCGCCGTCATCAGGATTGCCGCGGCGATCCGTTCCAGCAGTGCCCCGCGATGGATCTTCCGTTCCAGCGTTACCATGCCCCAATGAGCTATGATCGCCCCCATCAGGATCGACTGAATCCCGCGCGTCGATTGCAGGATGTTCCCGAAGACCACACCGATCTGCCCGAAGCACGCGTACAAAAACAGCATGCTGATCAGCCACGCCGCCGCGAACGGCGTCGCGTCGCGCCACTGCCTCTTGTCCGCCTTCGGCAAGAAAACCAGCATCGCTCCGCCCAACAGGCCGCAGAAAAGATAGGTGATCGCCGTGGCGAACACGCTGCTGCCCAGCAGGCCCATCGCGTCGAAATGCCCCACCAACAGCTTGATGTTCATATCCGACAGGCAATACGGAAGGCATGCCGCGACCGCCCACAGCAGACTATTCCGCGCGATCGTTCCTCCCGACAGAGCCAACATTACGGCTGCCAGGATGCTCAATCCCACCGCGGACCATTGCTGGATGCTATAGTGCGCATCCAGAAACACCGCGCTCATCAAGGCCAACATCAGCACCTTCAGTCCCAGCAGCGGCGATACCCGCGAAGCGTCCGTATGCCGCAACGCCAGAAACAGGCACATTTGCCCCAGCAGATAAAACCCGACCGTCCCCAGCAAGCTGTAAGCGTAAGTCCCGAACGCCGGCATCGTATCCGGCCAGAACGCCGCGGCCAGAACAATCGATACTGCTCCCATCCACACATGGCCCAGCGCCAAGAGCCGCACCGATCCGCCGGGATACCGCCCGACAAACCATCGCGACCCCAGATACGAACACGATTGAAAAAAGGCCGCACAGAGACCCAAAACAAGGCCGAGAAACATAATTACCCTTCAAGCAATGAATATTTCAGCGTTTTATCTCGACCCGGTTCACAGTTCGAAACCCTTACGGTACTCGTAGTGTAGATATTGATTGGCCTCGGTCACATTCGTGACTTTCAGGTTGGCGCTGTCCCAAAGCATCTTCATGCCCCCGGTCCGCACGCACACCGTACCCAGCAGGACCGACTCCGTCAGAGGCCCAGCGAAATCCGGGAAATTCGACCGGGTCGGCGTACCTTCCTTACAGGCCTTGACCCACTCGGCGTGATGTCCGATCGAGCGCGGAAGACGCTTGGCTGGCCGTTTGTAACTTTGCATCCGCGATTCCGGGATCAGCCGCGGACTCTCGCCGCCCCAGCCCTCGACAACCATTGTGCCCTTGTCGCCCACGAAGATCAATCCATCCTCGCGCGACAGCTCTCGGCCGTCCTCCAGTTCCGCGGGTCGCGGCGGCAAGATACCCCCGTCGTACCAGTGCAGTAGGATCGGGCCACCCGTTAAGGTGTTGTCACGCGCGGGAAATTCGTAATGCACCGCCGAGGCCAGCGGCAGCGTCTCAGGATACACGGCCGTGCTGGTCGCATAGACGCTGGTCGGCGCTCCCAGCCGCAGGGCGGAAAAAGCCGGAGCCAGGTTGTGAATCCCCATGTCGCCAAGTCCGCCGGAACCGAAGTCCCACCAGCCGCGCCAGACAAAATGCGACCAGGCCGGATGATACGGCCGCTTCCGCGCCGGGCCCAGCCACAAATCCCAGTCCATCTTATCTGGAACCGATGGTCGATCCGTCGGCGCCTCGATGCCTTGTGCCCAATAGAGCGGTAACTTACCGCTGTGCGTCGGCCGGTCGCTCCAGCAGTGGACTTCGCGCACGGTACCGATGGCGCCATCTTCCAGCCACTCGGTGATCAG
>JAAYVQ010000368.1 GCA_012517095.1 Phycisphaerae bacterium
ATTCATAGAAAGTATATTCACCGGAGCCGGAAACCGCCGGTTCATCCGCCTCGGTTTTGTAGTTGAATCCTTCCTGAATGCGATCCAGAACAATCCGTGTTCCGTTGAGATATACGGCAATACCATCGTCTCGCATCACGCGGATTTTCAGCGATGAATACTTCGTTGCGTCGGCGACGATGAACCCTTTGCGGAAATAGTAAGTGATATGCTTTTGCTGAGAATTGGATCCATAACTGATTTCCGTCGCTTCAGGTCGGCCCTCGCCCTTGTCGCCATATCCCAGTTCCGCTGGCGATTCGGGATGCCAGGCACTGTCGTCATACTGATCATGGCCGTACCAAAGAATGCCATCGGCCGGCGATTTCTGATCGGACCCGTCGTCAAGGTATTTCCACTTCGAACCGCGGGGAACGATCAATTCCGTGGTCCCCCCCGTTCCATTCCCATAGGACCAGCTACCCGTTTTCTGATTCCAGTCTGAATCTTTCACCGGCTGGCCGTTGACCAGGATCGACCGGGTTGTGACGGGATTGAAGGTACCCGTCAGACTGAAGGATCCGTTTGTTGAGACGGCGGTTCCGGTCGCAGTTAACGACAGTCGAGGAATCTGAGGCGTCGCACCGTTTAGAATGACATTGGACCGATCCACGACGAATTGCTTGATGCCCTGCGTCCCGTTGATTTCCGAATCCGGCACCCAATAGCCCAGCAGCCGATCCGCCAGCGGATTGAAATTCGCCGGTAAGAAAAGCGTATGGGTCAGATCGCTGATGTGGCGGAAATACAGGAACAGAAAGTCCGGATGGTTCATCAAACGATTTAATCCGGTGATTTCTTGATACTCGAAGATGTCATCGTCGCGTGCACCGGAGTAGGAATGATCGCCCTGACCGAACACGGTATCGAGATCATGTGGCAGCAGCCAGAATCTCGGGTCAATGATTCCGCGGTAGATTGCGTAATCATCGCCACTGCCGGAATGCAGGCCGCCTTCCTGATTACCCAACAGGGTATCGACGGCGAGGTATCGCGCCCATCGGTCGAGATTGGCGACGGTACCGACTTTCGAGACATATTCACCGTTCGGAATCGCTGCGTCATTGAGGATCCGGGTTAGCGCGAACAAGTCGGAATAATCGTACTCTTCTTCGTTGGTTTGCTTGAGGTAATTTTCAATATATCCCGCGGGATCCGTTCCTTTGTACGACAAGTCGGCATTGGTTCGATAGCCATGGCGTTCGTCATAAGTACACCGATACAGGTTGCCGCCGGCGTCGTCGGGAAAGTGATTGTCGGCCCAGTCGCCATTGTAGGCCTCAACGCAGGCATAACACCCGTAGGTTCGGCCCGTATCCGAGGCAGCCGGATTGGTCGAGTTGATCAACAGAGTAATCGGCCGAGTCTCCATACCCGGAATTCCCGCCAGACGGAACATGGCGCTGCCAAGAACCTGCAGATGCGGATATTTACTGTTCAGATTCAACGCGGTCAGATCCTTCCACGGCTGGTCGTGCCGCAGGTTAAGCCGGTAATTCATCGGCGGATCGTATCGGCTGCGATTGCCGCGGTTCCGAATTCCGGCGGTATAACGGCACTGAATTCCGTCGGATCCATCGACGCTGATAAAGGTGGCGTTCATCTGGGCGTCGGAGTTGTATTCCTCGGTCGAATCTTCGTTGTCGCCGATGTCGGCCAGACGCCCTCGTTCGGATTCGGTCATGACGATGTAATATTTTGGCATGGCGCCGG
>JAAYVQ010000369.1 GCA_012517095.1 Phycisphaerae bacterium
AAATTCCCACATGCGTGGAAGGAGAAGGCCCGGACCTGCTTGTACCATCAGGAGCGGAATGCGGCATCATATGAATCGCGAAAACGAAAACAGAAAACCAAACGCCTCATCACCGACAGCTCATAGCGCTGTCATATTAATCTGGCACCATAATAACCTTCAGTTCGGTTCCCCCAAATCGTACAATTTGCGATGATTCCATCCCCGATGGAAAGAACATTGCTCGCCTCATAGGGGAACACTGCAAAACCCTTACCCGACTTTGCATAATTACCGATGATCAGGCAATCATGCATATCAACTGTTCCATTCACCTGAATCGCCGTACCAATCACGTATCCGCCGTAATGGTCACCCGAACAGCCACATTCATCATCCCAACAATGTCCAGCATCCCCACCTATGCATACATTCCCGATAAATGCGCAGTGTTCAAAGGAATATTTTCCACTTTCGCCGTACAGGCCGCCCCCTTGAACGGATTCCCCCGGGCCCGCTTCACACCAATCACTCCACCCGTCTGCTCCAACCTCCCCATTGCCCTCCACTTTACATCTCTCCATTCGGAGATCCCATTCGCCAAGGCAGCAGACTGCTCCTCCCACATACGCCCGGTTATGGACCATAATACAATTTTTCAACAGCGCCGTTCCTCTCCCATTCAAGAGAACCGCCCCACCATTCCCTTTTCCGAGGGGTCCATTCGGATCTTCACTTTCAGAAATGCCATTCCTCAGCGTTAGCCCTTCAAAAACAATCAGGCTATTTGGTTCATTGATCCGGCCCGTAAATGCACGGGTTACTCCTTCGCAGTCAATAATACATCGTTCCGGCCCGCCGATTCCACGGATCGTCAGCGGTTTGTTGATTGTTACACCCCGATTTCCCGTCCCTGTAAAAATTCCATCCGATAACAGAATTGTAACGCCGGGCGCAGCCGCATCCACCGCGGTTTGAATCGTAGGATAATCTCGTGGAATCATGATTTCTTGTCTGGATGACCACCCCAGACTCACCGGGATGATCATGGTCGCCGATGCAGCACCTGGTGTACGGATCACCAAATCAGACTGATAGAAACCAAATGCCAATTCTGACGGATCCGCCGTTAAGGTAATCGTCTGCAACTCATCGTGCTGTAAAGTTCCGGTTTTCGGGCTGACTGTGAGCCAGGATGGTATATCAGAATCGATCGACCAAGCCAACGAGCCGCCGCCGATATTGTGTATCGTAAGCGTTTGAGGTTCAGGCCATTTTTCGTCTTCCATTGAACCACGAAAGATAAATTCAGTGGGTTCTGTCCGTCCGATTGGACCGATTATTGACAGATTCACCGACATGGATTTACTCTCAAGACCCGGAGCCGACACGGTCATATCACACGAATATTTCCCACCCTTCAAACCCCAGGTATCCAGAGTCAGGATAACTTCTTCGGACTCCCCGACATTCAAGGATCCGCCGGAAGGATTGGCGAAGATCCATGGACAATCTGCTGGTAGATTCAAGGTCCATTCCATTTGAGCATGGCTCAGGTTGCCGATTCGAATCGATTGGGAATGTACTTCCGTATCCGCCTCAAAAAAAGTGAATTGAAGATTTTCATCGGAAAGAACGATAGAGGAACTCCACTCCAAAGAAGGATACGAAAGGCCGTCAATCATTTTCCAGATGTCCTTCGTGCCGTTCGTCGTCTCGCCGTCAAAATCCCATCCTGCACCTAAGAATATATTCAAGGTCTTCATTTGATTGGAATGGAGCCCAATGCCTCCCTCTCCGCCTACAACCCCGGATGTGTCCACATCCCAAAAGCAATTCAAGACCTCCCCTCCGCCGTAGTTCTTCGTCACGCAGCCGCCGATGGTACTTCCGGTTACAACTCCCAACGAATAACTGTTCTCGATCGTTCCGGAGGAATTCCAACAAACCAACCCACCTGCATAAGTTCCAGAAACCTTCATATCTGCAAACGAATCCCGGATCTTTCCGGAATAGTTGGTCCCGACAAGCCCTCCGCATCCGTCAGAACCAGATACAATACCAAGTGCATAACATCTCTCAATCGTTCCCCCAATTAATCCGTATTGTGGATACCCCTGAATTCCCACCAAACCGCCAATACCATAAGAGCTTGACACCACGGAACCAGCGAAAGAACTGTCTTGAATCATGCCTGAGTTCGTACCTACAACCCCCCCGATAGACTCTTGATAATTACTTTTGCCCAATATCATCCCGGAAACATGGCAATTGGCCACGATGCCGTTGTCATTCAAACCGACGATACCACCGACAGACCCGCCGTTTGTTTCAACTCTCACATTCGCCAACCGAACATTCTGTACCAGGCCGTCCGGCCCGAGTCTCCGGATCAGGCCAACACCGCCCTCGGGGAGGGTACAGGTGTAATGAAAACCGTTTAAGACAAAACCTCCTCCGTCAAACGATCCGATAAACGGTGATTTGCCAGTTCCTCCAATCAGGGTAATTTCATTTTCGGGATATCCCGATAGATCGATGTCTCCGGTCATCCGAAAACTTTTATCCCACAGAGAGGGAACCGATCCAATCACCATCAGTTCATCGGCTTGCGAGATCAAATAGGGATTGTCCGGCAAGCCTTCTCCCGGAAAGGAAAGAACGGTTGGTGGAGAGATGGGTACCCCCGGCTTGGCTTCCCAACTGAGATGAGGGTATTCATTTCCTTCGGAAATCGTCCAACATTGGCAGTAACCCCATAACCTGTACAAGTCGGATGACATCATTTCTTCTGAAGATTTCCCTTCTCCACCGCCGGGACTATAGGAGATCTGACTCTGATCCACATCCCAATAGGAATGGACAACAACCCCGGTACTACTTCTCGCGACAAGACCGCCCAGTTCAAAGCGCCCTGACACAAACACGGTTGAATAACAATTCATGACAAATCCAACATTCGTTCCTACCAGACCTCCATAATCGTGGCCTCCATCACCATTAATAGAACCCTTTGAATAGCAGTTGAGAATCGTGCCGGAGTTTGAGCCGGCCAGTACTCCACTGGAGCTGGCGAACCAGGAAGCCGCGACGCTACACTCGGCAAAGCTATTTAATAGTGTCCCACTGTTCACCCCCACAAGTCCCCCGATAGAACCGGAATATCGACCTATTGTTACTTGCCCTCGACTATAACAATTCTGTATGATTCCGGAGTTTTCGCCGGCCAGAATCCCTATACCATTTGACGCCTGAATATCGGATATCGAAATACCAACAATCCCGAGGTTCTGAACGACCCCCGTGGGCCCGATCATGCCAAATACGCCGAGCCAATTACTTCTCCCAGTCGTTTTGATTTGAAATCCCGAAAGAACATGACCGCCTCCGTCAAATACACCGGTGAACATTGTGCCTTCATAAAACGGACTATTTGAGCCCGGCGAGATAATCGCGCAATCAAATCGCCTGCCCCCAAGAGAAATATCACCCATCATGAGGAAATTCTTACTCCAATCGTTCGGAGTGCCGCTCAAGGCAAGAATATCCGTTGCAGATGCAATTCGATAAGGATCGTCCGTTGTCCCCGAACCCCCGCTATAGGTTCCAGCTCGCACAACACAAGACAACACCGCGACCCCGCACAGGATTGCCACGCTTGAAATGACTTTCCGCTCCATGGCTGAACCCTCCGATCGTAACCGTTTTCTCTTTTCTCCGAATCCCAAAACATTACAACAGTGAGAACCGAATCGAGATAGTCCAATTATAACGGACAGGTGGAAGAGAAACAAGCGTAATGTTTTTCCCCGTTTCCTACATATAGATATGTTATATCGATATACAGCCCCAATACCGGATATCTGAACTTGACAATAAGATCAGCCAAAAGGATGATGTCGTTTTTCATAACTCTTGAAAGGATAAGGAATTACGGGAATCTGGCAAAATCGCGTATCGAGAAACGCTTGTAAGTGTCCGAAATTAAATGACTTACGAAGCCGAAAAACCCGAAAATCCTCTCAGTGACCCCTCCACATTTATCCCATTCCTGCTGGTTTTTTGTCACGATCCTGCTATTTTTCGTTCCATCAAAAATCGGAAATCCTGTGCCCTTGACCTATCCCCCGGCCGATGATATCTTGATGCGTCAATCGAAAGGAATTCGATGGAAATGACATGGAAAATGCGGTTTCGAATCGCCGGCGCGATGCTGGCCGGAATCGTTCTGCTCGGCATTCTCACCGGCCCGGTCATTCGACCGGCCGATCCCGAAAGCGCGATCACTCTGTATCAGGCCGGCATTAAGCCGATGGCGATCGCCTCCTGTTTTGCGATGGCGTTCGTCTCGGGGTTGCTGGCCTTTTTCATCGCCTGGCCGTTCGGCCGCGAACTGGCTGTTCTTGCCGCTCCGGCGGGACTGGCGTATTGGGCCTGTTCTTCGGGGAATATGTTTTCGCTGATCATCCTCAATTCCGGATTTGCCGAGCGAAAAACACTGTATTCCGCAATGAAATGGGAGGGATTTTTCTGGCTGGCCGTCGTCGCCTGCGGCTGGCTCGGATCGATTGTCGCGGCGCGCCTCTCGAAAGCCAAACCCATCGCAATTCCGGGAATTCCGCAGGAAAAACCGGGATCCGTCAACCTGTTAAACATTGTTTCGGGGCTGGCCGTGTCGGTCGTGATCGCCAATTTTGTTCTCATCGCCCTGGCCCAGGATGTTCGAATCTTCGACAGCAAACTGGGTTCGGTCATCGGCCAGCCGGGAACGGCGCAGATCGCGTTTGCGGTCCTCGTGGCCTTCGGGCTTGCGGCCTATTGCTCCAAGTATTTTCTTGATATTGGACATATTTATACGGTTATCGCGGCCGCGGTGCTGTTGTTTCTGGTGTTCTCGTGGTATTCCGGAAACACGGCCAAAATGCAGTACATGTCTGAATCCAAAGCCAATGCCTTTTTCCCCAACGCGATTTGCGCGATTCTTCCGCTGCAAATACTGGCGTTTGCCCCCATCGGGGCGGTGGCCGGGTACTGGCTGGCCGTCAAGACGCATTATCACCGCCAAAATCCTTCGTAAGTCTATTTTCAACAAAGACTTATAGTTTGTTTTCGGGGCTCGACAATTTCCCTTCTTGATGCCCCCGAACCGATCTCCATTATCTGCCAAAAGAGGAATTTCCTTGTTGCTGTAACTCCTTTCCTCAAAAGTAGTTACAGAATAACGGCTGATGGAATTGGCCTGGAAGTCATAAACCATTGAAAAACCATTACTACAGCCCCTCAAAAAAGCCGAAATACTATTGCCAAATTCTCGGTTTTGGAAATATCCGGCCGAGAGATAATCGTATATAGAGATGGATAAAGGATTTA
>JAAYVQ010000370.1 GCA_012517095.1 Phycisphaerae bacterium
AAACGAACTGCGGCGGATGGTGTGGAAGGATCTGACGGATCATCTCAAACGGTTTTCCACGGGAGATCAACTTATCAAAGAGCTTCAGCGGTTACTCATCGCCGCTTAAGAAACCATGAAAAAGTCAGTCAACTTGAGAATATCTTGAATGTTCGGAGGATTCATAATGATTCAGAATATTATTGGGACGCTCTGTCTCGTTATCCTGATAGTTTCAAATGCCCCGGCTGGACAGATCCACCGGCAGATTTGGGACAATAGCTACACGAAAGACCTTACCGGAGCGATAAGTTGGATCAATTTTCGCAGTTCATCCTCGAATGATTTACTCAATACATTTGAATTCCCGAATGGATCGGGAAAAAACGCATATGTTGTGAAAGTCTGGGGATGGCTGACGCCGTCTGTTACGGGGGATTACACTTTTTGGATCGCCTCCGATGACGACTCAGGGTTGTGGATCAGCGATTCCGCAAATCCTATTGTACCCACTGTCGGATCGGAAATCTGTCGAGTCTCCAAGTGGACAGGATATAGGAATTGACTCAACAAACCACTCAAAAGTCATCTCTGATCCATCTTGAACAGGACACACCATATTATATCGTGGCCATTATGCGCGAAGGATCAGGTGATGATTATATGTCCGTCGCCTGGTCGGGTTCCGAAATAGGTGATTCCCCCGCGGTAATTGAAGGACAGTATCTATCCGCGGAGTTACCCTATTACGATTGTAATCACAACGATATAGACGATATGATCGAAATCCAGCAGGGGCTTTGCCCGGATTGTAATATAAATAACATCCTCGACGAGTGTGATATCGCTTTCGGATTCAGCATTGATTGTAATCAAAATGACATTCCCGATGAATGCGATATTTCCACCGGGATCTGTCAAGACTGTAATCATAATGGTATGATCGATACCTGTGATATTGCTCTCGGGACAAGCCCTGATATGAATCACAATAGCGTTCTGGATGAGTGCGAATTTCCGCGTGGTGAAATTTATTGTGCATTTTGGGATGGGGTATGCAGTCCAAATTTAGCGTCAGCGATTAACCAGACAGAATCTCCTCAATTCACCTCACGTGTACGATTAACCCAATTTGATTTTTCTGATCACCCGCAAAACCGTTATGTTGTCAAAATATGGGGATGGTTGGTCCCGCCTGAGACAGGTAGTTATACCTTTTGGATCGGATCGGGTGATATGTCGGGACTATGGATAAGCCCTACCAGTCTTCCTGTCGAACCAACGGTCGCGACCGCAATTTGCCAGGGTGGAGGAATGACACCCCATGGAACATGGAACTCTTCATCCGCCCCTGTATTTCTCGAAAAGGGCGCACTTTATTATATTACGGCGATCATGCGGAAATGCGACTCACCCAATTCCTTTCTGTCAGTAGGTTGGTCCGGACCGAACGGCAGCACCACTATTATCACCGGTGATTATCTAACGGTACATCCTCCCTTCGAGGACTGTAACCAAAACGATTATCCAGACCATTACGATATTATATACGGATCCAGCTATGACAGGGATGAGAACGGAATTCCCGATGAGTGTGAACCCGACTGCAATCAAAATGGAATTCCCGATGCATATGAGATTTCGCAAGGTTACATTATGGATTGTAATTCCAACGGAATCCCCGACGAATGTGATATAGCCAATGGTATCAGTCTGGATTGCAACGGAAACGGGATTCCCGATCTTTGCGATATTTCCACGGGATTGTGCGAAGATGAAAACAACAATGGGATTCCGGATGAATGCGAGAGACTCCAGGGCCAGATTCATCTCAACTTCTGGAATGATATTTGGAAAGGTACTCTGGAGGAAAGCATTGCCTGGAGTAACACACACTACCCCAGTTCGGCCAACCGGTCAGATCTGTGTCATTATGAAGATCCATCCGTTGCTCCACTGTATATCCTCAAGGTTTGGGGGTGGCTGATTCCCCCCGCGACCGGCGAATACACATTTTGGATTAGCTCTGAAGATAAGTCCGCTTTATGGTTGAGTTCTGACAGTAATCCCATCGAGCCTGACATTCAAACATCCATCTGTCAAGATACGATGGGTTCGCCTCCTCATGCATGGTTCACTCGGCCAAGCCAGCAGTCCAATCCGATACATCTTGAAAAGGATATTCCGTATTATTTCACGGCAATAGGTCAAAAGGAGCATAGGGAGTACTATCTATCCATCGGCTGGGCTGGTCCGACTATCGGCAATATCGCAACTGGAAATGTGATTGTCGTCGACGGACGATTTATATCAACCGACCGACCTGAGCAAGATTGTAACGGCAACGGCATCTTTGACAATATTGACCTTTCGCTCTGTTCAAGCCAAGACTGTAATCAGAACTCTATTCCCGATGAGTGTGATATCGCAGGAGAAACAAGCCGTGACTGTAACGGAAACGGGATTCCGGATGAATGTGAACTCTCATATGTCTTTAATGATTGTAATGGCAATGAGATTCTTGATGAATGCGATATTACGCAAGGAACAAGCCAGGACCTAAACGGAGATGGGATTCCCGATGAATGTGGCCGAAAGATACCGGGCCTTCTCCGGCGTGAAATCTGGGACTGGGCATCGTATACTGAGAATCTGGTTGGGAGTATCCAATGGATTCAAACACAGCCCTATACATCATGTGACCAATTAGAGAGTTTTGATTTTTCGAGTCGAAATACAGATTATTATATTGCTCGGCTTTGGGGATGGTTGACACCGCCAGCTTCAGGGGATTATACATTTTGGATCGCTTCAGACAACAATTCTGGGTTGTGGATCGATACGCAATTGAAGTCAATCTTTTCTACTACGGCCATTTGTACGGTCGTCGGGAGAACGGAATATCAGGAATGGAATAGTATGCCTTCCCAACAAAAATCAAAGCCGATATATCTTCAACAAGGTGTTTCCTATCCGGTTGTGGCCATCATGAACGAAGGAAAATACGGAGATTATCTATCCGTTGCATGGGCAGGTCCCGGAATTGGTAATAGTCCAACAATAATTCAGGGACAATATTTAGCAGCTATCATTCCCTATCGAGATTGTAATGGAAATGCCGTCAATGATTTTGATGAGATTAAACAAGGGATCTGTTCAGACTGTAATCAGAATGAGTATCCGGATGAATGCGACATTTTCCAAGGCACCAGTCAGGATTGTAATGCAAACGGAAGCCCGGATGAATGCGATATTGTAAGCGAAACCAGTCGGGATTTAAACGGGGACAAGATTCCGGACGAGTGTCAGGTAGATGTACGAGTTGAGCCGGTGGTGGTACTGGTGGATCCAGCGGGGACCAGCGAGGTTCGGACGCAGTTGCCGGAGTCGATAGCAGCCGTGGTACGGGGTGGGCGGTACTTTGTGGAAATCTGGGCCAGCGATGTGGGGGTGGTGAATACGGGGCTGACGGGGATGTATGTGGATGTGGGATTCTGCGGCCAGACACAAGCAACGCAACTGAACAACGGCGGGATCTTCACGGAATTTGCCAGCGGAACGATTCAATCGGGCAAGGTGGATGAATTCGGCGGATCGGCCTTGCCGAGCGGCGGGGGCATCGGGCCGGAGTGGGTCCGCGTTGGCTGGCTGACGATAAGCGCGGATGTCGATATCCCAACCTGCAAAATCGAACTCCAACCCAGTTCAAGCGGGATTGCCGCCCTCACCCGGGGTCTGATCAACTGGGCTTATGTCCAACTGGGGTCGAGGACTATCCAGATTCTTCCGCCCGCCAGGTCTTACGATCTCGATGGCGACAAGACGATCGGGGTTGGCGATCTATCATTGTTCGCCGGATCATGGCAGAAATTAGTGCCGCCGGCAACGGCGGGGCATGACTTCGATTGCGACAACTTTGTGGGAGTGGGCGATTTGAGCTGGTTCGCCACCGGGTGGCTGAAGGCCACGAATAACCCGACGATCCTGTACCCGGCCTGCACACCTCCACCGTCGGCAGGAATACCGCTGCCACCGTCGAGCTGGCCGGGAACGATCCCCTCGCCGCCGGTGATGGAGGATGTACTGGTCGGGCTGGCATTGCGGGATACGGCCTCGTCGAAGGATACGGCGTCAAATCTGCCGGACTCGGTGGGGGAGATCGTACCGGGTGGTACCTATTATCTGGAGGTCTGGTCCAGCGATGCGGGGGATATCAACACGGGGCTGACCAGCGTGTATGTGGATTTGGAGTTTACGGAGGGAGCAGTCACCGTGGCCAATGTTAGTCACGGCGGGATTTTCACGCAGTTCAAGGGGGGAACCGTCGGGACGGCGGGAATCGTCAATCTCGGGGGCTCGACGCTGACACAGGGAGTCGGGGGGAACCCGGTGTGGGCCCGCTTGGCAGTGATAATGCTGACGGCAAAACAACACAAGATCTCCTTCATGCTGAAACCCAGCGCGTGGGGCGTGTCGGCGTATGGTCGCGGGACCATCCCGTGGAGCAAAATCGCTATGGGAAATCTGGAATACCCATCGATTGGCCGCTGGGACATAAATCAGAATATGAGGGTTGAGTTCGATGATTTTTCGATTATATCTGAAAACTGGCTATTAAGTGGTGCTAATTTGTCTGGGGATTTCGACAAAAGCGGATGGGTCACGATCGAGGATCTGGCCGAGTTCGTGAATCACTGGCTAGAAGAGTAGATCCTCGAGGGGAATATTCTAAATCCTCAAGTTGACTGACTTTTTGGCGGGAAGTTAAGGTTCATGGGACGGAAATTCAACAAAAACGGCAATCGGTTCGATACACCGTTTGTACGAACAGGATATCGAAGGGAGATTGCCGTCATGTTCAAGATCGTCCGGA
>JAAYVQ010000371.1 GCA_012517095.1 Phycisphaerae bacterium
ACGATGTATTTTCCAATGACGGTAAAGGAAGCCCTGATGGTCGAACCGACGGAGACGGAGAGCAAAGAATCGCTGGACGCATTTATCGCGGCAATGATTGAACTGGCCAAACGGGCCAAAACGGATTCTGCGGCGCTCCATGCGGCGCCTCTGACAACACCCGTCGGCCGGCTCGACGAGACGGCTGCGGCCAGAAACCTGAAGATTGCCAGTCTGTCGGATGGATGAATGAATTCTCGCTGCGAAAGAGGATCATCACCGGGAAGGCATTCTGTGCGGGATGAGGAGCATGAGGAAGTAGGTTAGGAGAATGTCGATGACGGGAAAGATGCCTAAAATAGTGGTTGTAGGTCCGGTGTATGTAGATATGGCCATTCGCTGTCATTCCTTCCCGATTCCCGGCCAGGTGGCGGAAGGGTCGGGATTTACCTGCATCGCCGCCGGACCCGGGCCTAACCGGGCGATTGAAGCGGCGTTGTGCGGATGTGAATCGTATCTGCTCGGCAAGGTGGGGTCCGATCCCTTGGGCGAGATGATCTGCGAGAACCTTCGACGGTACAAGGTCAATACGGATTTTGTCTATCGTGTTTCGGCGATGAGTACCGGTGCAATGGTCACGATGATCAATGCGCAAGGGCAGAATTGCAGTTGTCTGTCACAGGGTGCCAATCGAGCGCTGTCCGGAGACGAGGTGGGTTGCGCTCTGGCTGAGCAGTTGATCGGTTCGTCGAATGCCTGTCTGATCCACGATAATTTGCCGTCGGATGCCCTGGTTACGGTGATTCGAACGGCGATTCTGCACAAAACGCCGATGGTTCTGGAGGCCCAGGTACCGATCAATGAGTCCGGCCGCCTGGATATTTTGTCGTGGCCCATGGAGTTTTTTGATGTCGGCGTTCTGGTACCGGACCTGCGGGCCTCGGCAGCGCGGGTGGAAGCGGGCGCCGGGATGATCACGCAACTGAAGTTTATCGGGACCGAGTTGGTGGCCAAAGGCGTGACCAATGTGGTCATGCGACTGGGCAGTCGCGGTTGCCTGATTGTCAATCGTGACGGCACACGGCACATTCCGGGCGTGGGCATCGAATCGGGCGATCGGCGGACTTGTTCCGATGCCTTCGCTGGGGCCCTGGCGGCCTCGGTCGGAGCGGGGGATGATTTATGGAAAGCGGTACGATTCGCTTATGCGGCGGAGGTGTTGTCGGCCGGGCGATACGGCGGGCCGGATGTCCTGCCGAATAAGGAGGAGATCATCGAGCAACTTCAAAAACAGCCGGACTGAGCTGTTTGAGGTTCATGAAGGTCAACAGTAATTCTCGAATCCTCCTGAGCGGGGTGAGGATTCTTGTTGATGAAGGGGGGCGTTTTTCGATATAATAATATCGATCTGTGGGATTGAACCGATCGTGAACTCCTGCATGAGGATCATGCATATGTCAAATCTGGATCGTCGTGGTTTTCTCCGGCATTCGGCCGCAGCGGCGGTATCGTTGGGGGCGGGTTTGTCGGCTGTTCCATCCTTTCAGGCGGGCCAGGTCGGTTCCACATCAGCGACAAGTACGGCAACAATGCCAACCGGTAAGATCGGAAAACTAATCGTCAGTCGCCTGATCTCCGGAGGTAACCTGATCAGCGGATGGGCCCACAGCCGGGACCTTCGTTATATTCCCGAACTTCAGCGGAGGTACAACACCGAAGAAAAGGTCCTCGAAACTTTGGCTTTGTGCGAACAAAACGGTATCAATGCCATTATCGCCGATCCGGCGGCCAAGCCCATGGAGATTTTCGCCAAGCACTGGAAACAGGGCGGCAAGATCCAGTGGATCGCCGAAGGGCACCCATCGCCGACCGACCTGATCAGTAATGTCCAGGCCTCCATCGATCACGGCGCCAGCGCCGTATATGTACAGGGCGTCATCGGAGACCGCTGGTACAAGGACGGGACCTTCGATAAACTGGCCAAGCTGCTGGATCATGTCCGCAGCAAGGGATTACCGGCAGGGATGGGCGCTCACAAGCTCGATGTCGTCATTGCCTCTGAAACCAGCGGATTTAAGCCGGACTTTTATGTGAAGACGCTGCACCATACGAATTACTGGTCCGCGCGGCGACCGGAGCAGAACCTGGATGTAGTCGAAAATCCCTACGACAACTACTGGTGCATGGATCCCGAGCAGACTATCGAATTCATGAAAACCGTCAAGACTCCGTGGATCGCTTTCAAGACTCTGGCCGCCGGGGCGATTCCGCCGCCCAGCGCCTTCGACTATGTATTTGCCAATGGGGCGGACTTTGCCTGCGTGGGGATGTTTGATTTCCAGGTGGCCGAGGACGCCCAAGTGGCCCGTGAGGTGATAGCCAAACACCAGCAGCGAAACCGGCCGTGGTATGGGTGATCCAAGACAAGGTAAATTCGGACATGGATAGTATATATAATCGCAGATCCTTTCTGAAAACCTCGGCAGCGATCTCGGTCCTGGGACTGAGCCTGGAAGAACAGGCCTTGCTGGCCGCACAGGAACAACCCGTACCACAATCATCCGAGCCGGAGTCGATGCCGTATGCGGTGATCCAGGGGGTTCGGATCAGCCGGCTGATCTGCGGGGGCAACCTTCTCAACGGATTCGCCCATTCGCGGGATCTTCTGTATGTGTCCGACCTTCTGAAGC
>JAAYVQ010000372.1 GCA_012517095.1 Phycisphaerae bacterium
CGGTTCTATATGCATGGCGATGTGGTGCCGGATGAGCGGATGAAACTCGAACTGCCGATAGTCGATCTCACCGGCAAACCGTTATTTATCCATCGGGGGATTCAGCCGTTCCACGATTTTCCGGAAGGGCCGGACTGGTGGAACGCCGACGACTACAAAGCGATCTTCGCGCAACTGCCCAAGCTGCGGATGAATTTCTTCGGTCTGCACACCTATCCGGAAGGCGGCGTTGGACCCGAGCCGCTGGTGTGGATCGGCCCGAAGGAGGACATCAACGCCGACGGGACGGTCAAGGCATCGTATCCGGCGCGGCATTTTACCACTAACAACATCACCGGGGCATGGGGCTGCCAGAAGACCAACACCGGCGACTACACCAACGGGGCCGACGAGATTTTCGAGATCGATGATTATTGTGCCGACTACATGGTGGGCATCAATCCCTGGACAACGGCATCGGCGGCGAGACAGAATAAGCTCTTCAACGACATGGGCGCATTTGTCCATGACATTTTTTCGTACGCCAAATCGCTGGGGATCCAGACCTGCATCGGCACCGAGACGCCGCTGACGATCCCCACGCCGGTCAAAGAGCGGCTCAAGGCCGCGGGGAAAAATCCGGCCGATCCGGCTGTGGTGCGGGAGATATACGAAGGGATGTTCGCACGGATCGCCAAAGTTCAGCCCTTGGATTATTACTGGTTCTGGACCCCGGAGGGCTGGACCTGGGAAGGGACCCAGCAGTCACAGATGGATGCGACGATCGCGGATTTGAAGGCGGCGATAGCCGCCGCCGAGAAGGTCAAAGCGCCGTTTACCCTGGCGACCTGCGGCTGGGTGTTGGGGCCGCCGACGGACCGCGCGATGTTCGACAACTTCCTGCCCAAGTCGATGCCGCTGAGCTGCATCAACCGTAATGTCGGTTTTTCGTTCGTCGAGCCGGGCTTCGAGAAGATCAAGGGCCGGCCGATCTGGGCGATCCCGTGGATGGAGGATGATCCGGCATTGATTGCCCCACAGCTCTGGGCCGGTCGGATGCGGCGCGATGCGGCCGACGCGCTGGCCTATGGGTGCACGGGCTTGATGGGGATTCACTGGCGAACGCGGATTCTGGGGCCGAATGTCTCGGCGCTGGCGATGGCGGCGTGGGACCAGTCGGGCTGGAACCCAACACCGGGCAAGACCGGCAAGAACGAACCGGCGCTACCGGCCGAGGGATGCGTCGGCGGTAATGTCGCGGCTTTTCCCAACAACACGATCGCCGATACGCAGGAGCCAACGGTTTATCAAACGGTTCGCTACGATGTCGAGGCCTACAAGCTCAAGGTTCCCGGCGGGACCTATACCGTCACGCTGAAATTCTGCGAGCCGCACTACGCCGAGAAGGGTAAGCGGGTCTTCGGCGTCAAGCTGCAGGGCAAGACGGTGATCGAGACGATGGATATTTTCGCGGCTGTCGGCAAGGACAAGGCGATGGATCGCGTGTTCAAGGATGTCTCGGTCGTCGATGGAATGCTGAGAATCGAGTTTGTCAAGCAGGTTGAGTTTCCGTCGATCGCGGGGATCGTCCTCGAAGGCCCGGCCGCAGAGGGCAAGCCGTTCGTCCGCAAGATCAACTGCGGCGGTCCGGCGTGGAAGGATTACCAGGCCGACATGCAGTCGATGGTGGCGACCGACACGCGGCCGCGCGATCTGCCGGTGGAGGATTTTTATGCCGACTGGGCGAAGGCGCAGTTTGGCACCGAAGCGGCGGTCGAGCTTGCGGCGATTTTTGTGCGGCTCGACGGCGGATACACGCCGGACCAGCGGCCCTACCGCGCGGGTTGTCTGCCGCGGCCATCGACCTGGGTGGATGGTCCCGGCGGGATCGTCCCCGACGGGCGGCCGTGGAGCGAGGTGAGTAAGGAGTATGCGTTCGTGGATCAGATGGCGGTGCTGGAGAAGAAGATTCACGGCGAGGGGAACCTCGAACGCTTTACCTACTGGCTCAACCAGTTCCGGTATCTCCGTGCGATCGCCAAGGTCAACTGCGATTGGGCGCTGTACAATGCCGCGTTTGAAAAGGCCAAGGCCGCGGCGGACGATGCGGCGAAGAAAAAAGCGGCGAATGAGCTGGTATTGCCGCTTCGCAAACAACTGGTCGCCGATGTGGCCGAGGTTCATCGCTGGCTGCTGCAGGCGATCACCACGCAGGGCGGGTTGGGCAATGTGGCCAACTGGCAGCAGCATGTGATCCCGATGGTGCTGACGCGGCCGGGACAGGAACTGGAAAAGCTGCTCAGCTCTCCACTGCCCGACGATGCCAAGCTGGCCAAAGGATACGGGGGCAGCCCGCGGATGTTTGTGCCGACGGTTCGCACGATGATCAATGTGGGCGAGCCATTGAAGATCCGGGCGATTGTTCAGGGCGCAAAGCCGTCGGAGGTCGCGATCTTTATCCGGCCGATGGGCAAGGGCGGATTTGCCAAAAAGCCGCTGACGCATATGGCGCGTGGCGTGTATCAGATTACGCTGCCCGCGCAGGGCTGGGCCGATCTGGAATATTACATCGACACGGCGACGGCCGATGGCAAGCATCTGTTCTTCCCGGCCACCGCGCCAAAACTGAACCAGACGGTGGTGGTGAAGACGAAATGAACAGAGCCATGATGATGCGTCTTCTCTATAGTGTCGCTGTGTTTCTATCCGCATTCTCTTCGGGATGTTTCTTGCCGCATTTTCCCCCGCCAACTGTATTGGATGTACGATCTTATCCCGATGGTCAAGAACAAATGCCTTGGGGTTTTCGAAAAATTGTTTGGGGATTTGAAAACGGTCAACCCATCATTGTCGGAAGTGGTTATGCGTCAGCGGAAAACAGATTTCATATCATTTTCCTGAACGAACCATTCCCCTATTTTGAGAACGGATGGGTTTGGATTACCTGTAGTCGGGAAAATCCTACGGAGTGGAATGTTCGCGCTTTGATGACAATCAATAACACAGAAATGATGTTATACGGGTGTATCATCATTGAACGATTAACCAAGGATGGAACGATAAAGATTCCTTTCCGAAATGTTCATCTATACTCCGAGAATTACAAAATTATGGTCGAACTTTCTGGAACAATGATAGCTCAGTATCTTCATGAAGAACAATTGCAGGAATATTTGATGTGGGTAGATTATGATGCTTCCGAGTCCATACAAAGAATCAATGAAGACGATCATCGTTCATGAACGAAGAACTGCATATTATTGATAGAATTATATTAGATGAACGAGACTTGGCGGTCTCGTTTTCGCGGAGCAGCGCGCCGGGAGGACAGAATGTCAACAAGGTGAGCACCCGGGCGACGGTGTCGTTTGATTTTGAAAACTGCGCGTCGCTGAGCGAGTTTCACAAAGAGCGTATTCGCAAAATGCTGGGGCGGCGGATGGATCGTTTCGGCCGGCTGCAGATTATCTGCCAGGAACATCGCACGCAGTTGGCCAATCGCAAGGCGGCGACCGAGCGGTTGGTGGAGTTGTTGCGGCAGGTACTCACACCGCCCAAGCCACGAAAGAAGACGAAAATTCCTTACGGAGCCAAGCAGCGGCGGCTGGAGACCAAGCATCATCGCAGCAAGATCAAGCAAACCCGCAACGCCAAACCACCCGACGATTGAAATCCGAATCACCATCGATTGGAAGCCCCCAACTTTATGTTGGGGGTTAATAACCCCGGGAATAAATCCCGGGGCTTCCATCCCGGCACTGGAAGGCCATCCGGATTATTTTGTGCTGCATGAGACCGTAACGCCTTGGGGATGATTGGCGAAACGGATCAGGGCCGTTTCGGTGTCGCGGTCCAATGAAACGGCGACCGGTTTTCCTTCGGGGTCTGTCGCGGAAATCGCAAGCGGCTGGTCTCTGAGCCAGAGGATGCGGACGACGGCGGGCGTTTCGGCTGGGCCGCGAATGACAAATCGCAGGACACTGCTATCCGTCGATTGGTTCACCAGCCGATGGGTCGCGTGCAGAACCTTGGGCGTTCCGGCGGCAAGGTCGGCCTGGACATCGCGATAAAGGCCGCTCTGTCCGGGGGTAAGTTCGATTCCGTCGCGGATGTTCATGGACGGATCGAAGATATCCAGTAATCGGCCGGACAGTTTGACCGGTTTTGTCTCGGCGCGGGCAATGACGAACGGGCCTCGGCGCATGACCAGATTTCCGGAGAGGGAAAGTGATGTACCGGTTGTCTGTTTCCACGCCGTTTCGATCAAAGGCAAATACTCTTTTTCGGCCGCGGCGGTCCCGAAGGTTCGCGGGGAAATCTCACTGCGGGTAACAAGGCCGGAACCCGACTTCCAGGAGGATTCTTTTGTGCCGCCCAACAGCGAAAGCAGATGCGCCAGCGGAGAAGCAAAACCCTGCTTGTGCCACCAGAAGTTTTCGCAGCGATCGAGTTCATCGCCGTCTTTGCCGAGCACGATCAGTGAGCCGCCGCCTTTGACCCACATGGTCAGTGAATCGTTCATCCACGACTCGGTGGGCTTGAAGTCTTCGTAACACAGCACGATCACTTTAAACCGCTTGAGATACTCCGGCTCTTTGACCCGTTCGAGCACGACCGACGAAACGGGAATCCCGCGCTCGACCAGCGGTAACAGCATCCCATAGGCCCCCTGTAACCATGGGCCGGAATGTCGTTGCCACATCAGGGTATCCGCCATCGCTACGCCGACGCCTTCACCGATTGCGGCATCGCCGGTCGTCTCCCATTGTCCGCCCAGCGGGACTTCCTGCAACACCTGCGTGACCGACAGGATCACGACGCGATAATCTTCCGGCGCGGGCGTCTTGCCGCCGGTCCCGTAGCCGGGTAGAAAAATCCGGTCGGGCCAGGGCATGATCTCGTAGCGGTCGGTGTCCTTCATCATCAGCATCGCGGCGACGCCATGTTTATACCATTGCTCGAACTCGGCCCAAGTGTGGTCGGGATTGTCTTCGACGGGGTCGATCAGCAACCACATCTTTCGCTCGCTGCCGACGGCCAGTTGCGTGAAGAAATCGTACAGGACAAACGCGCTACCGAAAAAGCTCTTGCTCGGCGAGTCGTAGTGTCCTAAAGCCCAATTGACCGGCCCGGTCCAGATCTGGCCGATATAGCCGTCGATACCGGGTAAATCCGTCGAAGTCCCCAGCGGCGCGACGAGCTGTGCGGCGATGTTGCTATAGATCGAGTGGATTGGCAGAATGAATCCCGGGGTCCGGCCGTCGGGACCGGGATTTTTCTTCGTGGTGTCCAACAGTCGTCTTTCCAGCTCGATATAGAGTTCATTCTTCAATTGTGCGGTCAGGAATCTCGCCTCGGCCGATTCATGCTGGCCTTGCCAAGGGCGATCATACCTTTTCTGCCACAGCGCCTTGAAACTTTCCTCGTAACCGGTGAAGACATGGGCCAGCGGCTCTTCCGGCAGAATCGCTCCCGCTCCGGCTCTCAGCGACTGCTCGGTCATCTGCTGAAGGTATCGAATCCACCCGTCGGTCGGAAGCATGTACGGCCGCACGCCGGCGCACTTGACGACATTGCCCTCCCGATCGCGCTCGACATCCTGCGGATACTCCGTACCGTCCCACTTTCCGGTCCAGTAGGCGTTGCCCGCATCGGAGTCGGCGAAGAACATTCGCCCTACGGCAAACCCCTGCTTACGCCACGAGTCCAGTTCCCCCGCAAAGGAGGCCGCATGACGATGAACGACGACTCCATCCACGGCGATCGCCAACCGGGGATCGAAACTCGTATTGGTCTGGAAGATGGTTTTGCAGTCGCGAAAGGATTGCGTCGTTTGCGCCGCGCTAAGCAGGCCGCACCCCGCGCAAAATCCGACGAGGATCAAGAATCGAAATCTTGTCATGGATTCCTCTGTTGAAATGGATTTCGGCAAACGACTCAGGATTTCTTCGTGTCGGCGTCCTTGAGCAGCTTGTACTCGACGCTATCCACCAGCGCCTTCCAGCTTGCATCGATGACATTTTCCGATACGCCCACCGTCCCAAACATGCCGTCTTTGTCGCTGGATTCGATGATGACGCGGACCCGGGCGGCGGTCCCTTCGCGGGCGTTGACCACGCGGACCTTGTAATCGATCAGATGCATGTCCCGCAGGTTCGGATAAAAACCCTCCAGAGATTTTCGCAAAGCGCCGTCCAGGGCGTTGACCGGGCCGTCGCCTTCGCTGACAACATGCTCGGTCTTTCCGTCCACCGTCAATTTGACGGTCGCTTCGGTGACCAACCGTCCGTCGCCGTTGCGCTCCACATTGACATGATACTTTTCCAGCTCGAAACCCGGCCGATAGGTCCCCATCGCCTTTTTCACCAGCAGATCGAAACTGCCCTCGGCGGCCTCAAACTGGTAGCCCTCGTTTTCCAGATCCTGCACCATCGTCAGAATCTTTTTGGCCAGGGTCTTGTCTGCGGCCAGTTTGTGCCGTTCGAGTTTGGCCAGGACATTCGACTGGCCCGACAACTCGGAAATCAAAAACCGCCGCTCGTTGCCAACCGCCGACGGATCGATATGTTCATAGGTCTCTTTGTTCTTCCGCAGGGCGTTGACATGCAGGCCGGCCTTATGGGCGAAAGCGCTCGACCCCACAAACGGCAGATTCGTGACCGGCGGAAGATTGGCTACCTCAAAAACGAATCGGGACAGCTCCGTCAGATGCGCCAGTTTGTCGCGTCCGACTGTCTTGTATCCGGCCTTCAGTTCCAGGTTGGCGATGATCGAGCACAGGTTGGCGTTGCCGGTTCGCTCGCCGATGCCGTTGATCGTGCCCTGTACCTGCCGTGCCCCGGCAGACACGGCCGCCAGTGAACTGGCCACGGCACACTCCGAATCGTTGTGACAATGGATCCCCAGCTTGATTCCGGGCAGGGCCTTGTGAATCGCCGCCGTGATCTCATAGACCTCCTGCGGCAGACAACCGCCGTTGGTCTCGCACAAGGCGATGATATCCGCCCCCGCCTCGGCGGCAGCGGTGATGACCTTGAGCGAATACTCAGGATTTCGTTTGTAGCCGTCGAAGAAATGCTCGGCGTCAAAGATGACCTCCAGTCCTTTTTTCTTCAGGTAGGCCACCGACTCGGCGCAGAGAACCACATTCTCGTCCAGCGAACACCGTAACACCTCGGTCACATGCAGGTCCCAGGTCTTTCCGACCAGCGTCGCGGCCGGGGCCTTGCACTGCAGAATCGCCGACAAGGAAGGATCGTCCTGAACCTTCAGGTCGGCCCGGCGGGTGTTGCCAAACGCAGCGATCCGCGCATGCCGAAGACCCTTTGCGGCGATCTGCTGGAAGAATTCCATCTCCTTCGGATTGGAAACGGCATAGCCGCCCTCGATGTAGTCGATCCCGAATTCGTCCAGCCGGTGGGCGATCAACAGCTTGTCGGCCAGAGAGAAACTGATCCCCTCGGCCTGCATGCCGTCTCGAAGCGTTGTGTCATAAATCGTTATGCGGTTCATCATTATACCAATGGAATAGGGTCAAATGAAAGAAACACTATACCAATCGGGCATCGGTAAAGCAATGAAAAACCCCGCCCGGACGAATCCGGACGGGGGTCAAGAACGATTAAAAGATTTTCTCTACAAGAATCAATCTTTTCCGGGAACCGGGGCGACATCGTCGGCCGGGGCCTTGACATCGCCGGCCTCGAAGTCTTCCGCGGCGGGCGAAAGCTTGAGGTTGTAGTACGGCGAGTTCTGATTGGTCATCAGGTCCGACCAACGGACATATTGACCCGTATAGGCGGAGATACGGCCCATGATCGCCGTCAGCGTCGATTCGGCGACATTTTTGGCCTCGTTGAGGGGCTTGCCTTCGCGGATGCTGGTAATCAGATCGAAATGCTCGATCACATACGGATTGCCGTCCGGAAACTTCGGGATATCGAGATTTTTCTTATTGATCATTTTGATATTGTCCCCGGCCGTCCCGTTGGTGCCCACCAGAGACTCGGCAACCGGACCATGAGTGCCGTTGATCTGGCGGCACATGCTGTGAATCGTCAGGTCATCGCCATAATCATAATCGACGCTGAAGAAGTCGAACTGGTTGCCGGTCTTGCGACGGGCGCGTCCGCCGAAGCCCAATGCCTGCTTGGGGGTCCGGCCGATAAACCAGTTGGCCACATCCAGGTTGTGAACATGCTGCTCGACGATATGATCGCCGCTCATTTCGGTGAAACTGACCCAGTTGCGAACCATGTACATGGCGTCGCTTTCGCCCGGTCGGCGGTCGGTCTTCCAGAGGGCCCCGCCGCACCACCACACGCGGCCACCCATGATCTGACCAATGGCTCCCTGCTCGATCGCCGCGGCCGTCTCGCGATAGTTCTTCTGATGGCGCCGCTGCGTACCCGCGACGATGCCCAGCTTTTTCTCTTTGGCCTTCTCGCCGGCGGCGATGATCCGACGGCATCCCTGCGGGTCGACCGCCACGGGCTTTTCCATGAACACATGCTTGCCTGCATCGATCGCCGCTTCCAGATGCACCGGACGAAAGTTCGGACTGGTGCCGAGAATCACATACTGGGCATCGCTGGCCACGACCTTCTTGTAGCCGTCGAACGCCGAGGAAGCCATCTCCGCCGGGACTCCGTACTTCTTGGCCTGTCCTTGGACCCGATCCTTTTGCGGATCGGCCAAGGCGACGACCTTGACCTTGACGCCGGCCATCTTGGCGCCTTCGATAAAGTTTTCCAGCGCGCCGCTGCCGCGCCCGCCGCAGCCGATCAGGCCGACCTTGATCTCATCGTCGCCGGCCGCATACAGACCCGCCGGGCTGATGGATAGCGCTGCCATCGAGGCGGCCGAGACCTTCAGGAAGTCCCGCCGCGACACGCTCAGAATCTTACCATTGGTACTCATCTACAACTCCTTATCAACAATCGGTTTCTGTTATACATTTCATATTCCGTTATATCCTAACGCCTATATCCTATATCCGCATCAAATTGTCGCTTCTTCCCATTGCTTGCGCAGGAACTCGAACGACTTGGGCACTTCGACTTCCGGATTGCCAACGCATCCGCATTCCAGCGAACAGTAATCCTGGTAGCCGATCATCTTGAGGCCGCGGAAACCGTCAACGAAGCTCCGTTCATCCTGGCCCGGAAGATTCCGCTTCCAACTGGCCAGGTGGACATGGTGCAGATACTTGCCCGCCGACAAAAACGCGCCGCAATCGCTGGTCTCTTCGCGCGACATGTGATAGAAATCGCCCATCATGCAAATGCCGGGGTGGTTGACGTCCCTGCAGATCGCCGCCGCGTCAGCCAGTTGTCGCAGGAAGAACGCCTCGCCGCGGTTGAGCGGTTCCAGCAGGATCCGGGTCTTGCACTGCACGGCCGCCTCGCCCAGTTCGGGCAACATCTCCACGAGAATCTTGCGGCCTTCTTTGTTGTCCAGCGTCGTCTGGTTGTTGAAAGCCGGAACGATAATCAATCCCGTTGATTCCAGCTCTCCAGCCGACTTGAGGATTTCCTTAATCGTCGTGACGGCCTTCTTGCGCTCTTCGGGATCGTGCGAAATCGGCGCCCCCGAGAAACCCGCGCAGATCGCGCTGACCTTCACACCGGTTCCCTTGATGGCTTCCTGGATCTCTTTGACGCGGCCGGCCAGTCCCCCGCCGCCGACTTCCAATCCGCAGCCGCCCCACTTTTCCAGCTTCTCGACCTTTTCCCGCAAGCTCTTACCCGGGATCCGCCCATCCTGGCTGCTGATTTTCAGCACCGCCTGTTTCTTTTCGGCCTGCTGCGCAAGGGCGGGCACCGTCGAACCCAGCATCCCGGTCATCGATACCGCAGCCGCCGATTTGAGTAAGTCTCTTCGATTCATCTTTTGCTCCGCAATCCAATAGTCTATATTCAATATACAATTCGTACAGTATCAAACCGCACGACCTTCGATGTTGTCTCAAACCAGCTTGGTCTCTCCCGGCACCGCTACCGGCTCAACCGGCATCGGACCCCATTCGTATTTGGCCGGGGACAGGTCCAGCTTGGAGGCGTTCATCGCCCAATCCCACTTGATCTCGCGGCCGGTATAGGCGCTCATGCGCCCCAGGATCGCCGTCATCGTGCTCTCGGCCAGATGCTTGGCCTCATTGAGGGGTCTGCCGTTGCGGATACTCTTGATCAGATCCTTGTGCTCTTCGACATACGGGTTGGGATTGTCGCCTTTGAATTGATAGGGTTTTTGACCCTCGATCCGGCCGACGCCTCCGATATCGGTGTACGAAGTTCCGGTCGTACCGACAAAATGTTCGGAGATGCGGTCGGCACAGCCGTTGATCTGCCGGGCCATGCCCAACACTCGAACGCCGTTGGGATACTGGTATTCGACGGCGAAGTGGTCCCAGATGTTGCCCAGTTTGCGTATGGCCCGGCCGCCCATGCCCATCGCCGAGATCGGATGGCTGCCGAGAACCCAGTTGACGATATCGAGATTATGGACATGCTGCTCGACGATGTGGTCGCCGCTGGTCCAGACGAACCACGGCCAGCTCCGGCACTGCCACTCCATCTCGGACATCTTCTCCTGGTCCCACCACTTCCAGTAACCCAGCATGTCTCCGCCGTTCCAGTAACACTGAGCAGCCCGGATCTCGCCGATCGCCCCGTCCTTCACACGCTTGACGATGTCGATGTAACTGGCCTGATGCCGCCGCTGGGTACCGACAACAATCGCCAGTTTCTTTTCCGCCGCCAATTCCGCCGAGGCCATAAGCGACTTGATCTGTTGCGGATCGACACCGCCGGGCTTTTCCATAAAGACATGCTTTCCCGCCCCGATTGCGGCCTTGAGGTGCTGGGCGCGGAAGTGCGGCGGGCAGGCCTCAATGATCATGTCGATGCCGCTGCCGATGACCTGCTTGTAGGCGTCAAACCCGACGAAGCTGGTCTCGGCGTTGGCCTTGATGCGGTCGCCGTATTTGGACTTGAGACCGTTGAGCGTACCGTCGAGGCGATCCTTAAACAGATCCCCCATCGCCACGATCTCGACTGCCCCATCGGCTTCGAGACAGTCGGCCGCCGCCCCGCTGCCGCGTCCGCCGCAGCCGATCAGACCGACCCTGATCTTCTCGGATCCGGCCGCAAACACGCCGTGACCCATTGACATCGCCGCAACCGACACGGCTCCGGCCTTCATAAAATCCCGCCGATTCACGCCCGACATTTTCACAAGAATACCCTTTCGATTTCGTTGATCCTGCTCCTCCGTAATCGTTTAACACAGACCGTTTATTTCAGCGGCTGTACATAAACATTCCGGAACTCGATCGGCCCGCCTTCGCTCTGCAGACCGATCCAGCCGGCCGATTCGGTGGTCTTTTGGGCCTCATTCTGCGGCACACCGTTGACGATCAGCTTGATCGTATCGCCCTTGCAGAGGATCTCGTAGGTGTTCCACTGGCCGGCGGGGTGTTCAGTGCTGTTCTGGAACTTCTTGACTCCGATGAACTGCTTATTGGCGTCCTCATAGCGAAGGCCCTTGACCGTCGCTCCCGAATGATTCATGATGACAAAGTCGCCGGCGCTTTCGTGCTTGAGTTGGGCCTCAATGCAACGCGGAAAAGTCGTGTCTTCGCCATTGATGTGCAGGAATACGCCGCTGTTGGTCGGCTCGTCCGGCCAGCGCCACTCGACATGCAGTCGGTAATCCTGATAGACCTTTTCGGTACGAATATAACCATTGGGCTTGCCGGTGGTGTAGAGGATTTGGCCTTTGGCCATCCAATGGCCCGCATCGGCCGGATAGGGTATCAGACCCGTGAGATCCTTGCCGTTGTACAGATAAGTCTTCTGGCTTTGGCAACCGCACACCATCATCGCAACCGCCGCAACCAGTAGTATCCACAATCCATATCGCGTCATTGTTCTCCACTCCATTCTCGAATGGCCATCTATAATAGACGGTCGACCCGACGCCAACCTGTCCGATTAAACTTCAAAATTATCCACGACCCGATAGGCCTCGATCATCGCCCGCTCGCCTTCCTTGCCCGGTTTGCTGAATCCGTGCTCGCAGCACAGAGCGCCCTGATAACCTTTTTTATAGATATGCTGAAAGACATTCTTATAGTTGATCTCGCCGGTACCCGGTTCTTTGCGGCCGGGATTGTCGCCGACATGGAACGAGCCGATCTCGCTCCAGGCCTTGTCGATGTTGGGGATCAGGTTGCCTTCGGTGATCTGCTGGTGATACAGGTCGTTGACGATCTTGCACGACGGGCTGTTGACCCCGCGGCAGATCATGTACGCCTGCGGGATCTTCGTCAGAAACAATCCAGGGTGATTGGCGTACCAGTTCAGCGGCTCCAACACCATGACCACGCCCGCCGGTTCGAGGACCTCGCAGCAGGCCCGCAGGTTGTCGATCACATTGGCCGTCTGATAGTCCCACTCGACGCCCTGGCTGTAATTGCCCGGCACGACCAACAGCCACTTGGCGCGGATCCGTTTAGCCGCCTCGACGGCATCCTTCATTTTGGACTTGAGCGTCTCGCGGATGTCCTTGTTGGTCTCGACCATGGTCTTGATGCCCAGCCCGCCGGGCACGCTGATCGGCCCCAGCAGCATTTCGTGCTTGTCCATCTCGGCGATGATCTGGGCCTGCTCGTCGGCGGGTTTGCGGCCGATCCCCAGGTCGAACGCGGCCGTGAATCCCTCGTCGGCCAGGAACTTGATCTGATCGACGGTGTTGTCGCCGGCGTGACCCTTGAAGGCGTTCATGTTCGGGGCATACCGCAGCTTGAATTTGGCCCGATTGGACTTCGGCTCCTGTGCAAAGACGCTCCCCGACCCCATTGCCGCCCCGACCGCCAGCCCGCTTGCCAAAAACGCCCTTCGATCCATGGCCGTACCTTTCGGTTCTCTGGTTATCCCCCCGGATATTAGAAGCAGAATTGTACCATCCCCCCCGAATCCCCGTCAATCTTTATATCCAGGTTCCACACCTTGCCCATCTTGAAATGCTTCCCGTACGAAAGGCGATTCTCCCAATCGCTTCTCCAACCCATGCGGAGCGATGGATCATCAGAACGATGGATCATCGGTATGGGTTCGGAAAACAATCCGAACACAACCTACAGATTGCCACCCATCGCATGAAAGCCCCGGGATTTATTCCCGGGGTTATTCCCGCATTCGTGGTATCCCCGGCGCCTGGCCGCCACCGAGTGACGAATCCGAAGGATCGGAACGAGGTGGATGTTTCTCTGCAGATCGCTCATCCACCGCCTCGGCGAATGCTTCGCCTTGGCGTTGGCTGCCACCAGATCGTTCCGCCAAATCCCGTCGTCCCTTTGGGACTGGCCGACATTCCTTCACCCCTCTTGGTTCTTGTACGGGCGGTTCGCGAACCGCCCTTCCCGGCGTTCGAATCGTTTTCGCTCATCCATCGTACCCTTGTCGGGGATTGGGGAAAGCCAATCCGATGCGTCAATGGCCATACTTAGACAAATAGATTCGTCCGCCAAGTATGGGAAAGTATGATTATTTGCTTAAAAATACATACTTGCCCATACTTTCCCATACTTTCCCAAATCGCTATGTCGATAGAAGAAGTGGATCGCCCTGGTCGGGCCAGTACCATTGGCATGATCCCTGGAAGCCCGAACGACTCACCAATATTCCAATTTCGTTCTTGGCAGAATAAATCTGTTTGTGTGGAATTCCCTTTTGATCTGCCAGTCGGAATATTTCGTCCGCATTCATCGAAGGGCGATTCTGTAACAACTCCCGCAGGAACTGTTTGGCGTCGTGGAGTTTCTTGGAGCCGGCGGGCTTGTCGCGGCGGTTATTTTGTTCAAATTGACGAAACCGAAGGACCCGGGTAGAATCCCTCTGGATCGCAAAACTTAAACCAGCGGAGGTTAAACCATGAAACGGAAATTGTCCTGTCGATATTTCACCCTGATCGCGGCCCTTGCCATTGGAAGTGTTTCCATGGGAATACTTCCCTGTCCCGCA
>JAAYVQ010000050.1 GCA_012517095.1 Phycisphaerae bacterium
CGAAGCACGAAACAAATGTAAATGACGAAATTCGAGACAATCGGGGGAAACGGCGGAAAATTCCGGGAAAAAGTCCGTGCAATGCAGACGCCATGCTCTATGATGGAACCCCAACATGCAAACATCCGGGACTGTGGGGCCGTTTGATTCGGGCATGATGGTCGTTTTCGGCATATAATGCAATCGAGAGAGAGGAACCGATGGCAACTCCAGGTATTCGACACTTTGTCGTCCTAACGGTCACGACAGGCGTTATTTTGTTCGGGGGCTGCAGTTTTGACGGCCAGCCGAGGGCGCGGCTGGGAAGCTACGCCACTTCGACGCCGGGAACGAACTTTCTGGGGCCGGAGAATCTGGGGGATCACTGCTATGATCATTTCTTTTTCGAGAACAACGGGATCGTTTATACCTGTCGGGGCGGACATATCGATATTACCCATCTGCGAATCAACGCCGATTATGTCCGGTACTTGTACAAGCTGATCCTGCGGCGGTTGGATCTGGACGACACCGAATTTTCGTTCAAGCTGAATGTCGAGCCCTCCCGGTACTATGTAACCTTGCAATATCCGGAATTCTGGAAGACGCTGTCGGAAAAAGAAAGGGAACGACTCTCCGAGGATCTGGCCTTAGAGCTGAGTCAGTACTTCGTTTTTACGATGACCACCTGGCATGAAATTCTGACCTTTTACGGCTATAAGTGCATGATGTTCGTGCCGGAGGAACCGTCGGCGTTTTCGTGGGAAGACATTTATTCGAATCTGACGGGCATTCATCTGGGGGCCAAGGCCGTACGGGATCACGATCACGGGTATAACGAGGCCATGACGATTCTGCTGCAACAGGAACTGGAGAAACTTGGGATCCAGTCGGCCCGCACCGCCTGGGAGGCGGCGGAGAAAATGCGCGGCAAATGGTTCGAGGGATTTGTGCTGATTAATATGATCCAGCGGAATATGGATATTGGCGCCGACGACGGGCTTGTCACGCCGATTCTCGTTCCCGGGATCTGCGAAGGGGCAACGCCGTTACCCAAGCCGGTCCCGACCCTGGAGTTGTTCAACCGGCACGGGTTCAGCATGAAATTCGAGGTGGAACCGGCGGAATTCGAGAAGGATAAAATCCTGAGGATTGTTTACCCGGATGGCAATGGAAAGCGAATCCGGTTTCCAGACGATCTGGCGACGATCATGGAATACACGAAAAACGAGGCAATCAAGCAAGGATGTATCATTATGCCGCCGAGCGGCACATAATTCCGATCCAACGATTTTCTCAATTGGACGGGAAGGACCGTGATTCTCGTTCCAGCATGTTTCCAACGAATTCAGACCGGGTCGCGTTTTTCGGGTTCCCGCGGCTGGATTTGGATAACCGATGCGTGTACAATCGAACCCTGAAACGGCGAGTTATTTGCGCAGGATCTGTGGAGCGATTCATATTTTCATCCGGACGGGCAAAAAGGATGTAAACCATGAGCGAACCGATGCTGATTGCCAAGAACACCCAGAACATGGGGTTTTATTTCCTTCCCCGCATGGCGAATCGACATGGATTGATCGCGGGGGCCACGGGGACCGGCAAGACAGTGACTCTGCAGACGATTTCGGAGCACCTCAGCCAGATCGGCGTTCCGGTCTTTCTGGCCGATGTGAAAGGAGATCTGGCCGGAATCAGCCAGAAGGGCAACGATCATCCCAAGATTCTGGATCGCATCAAGCTGCTCCAGTTGTCCGATCATCGCTTTCAGGAATTTCCGGTTGCGTTCTGGGACATCTTTGGAAAAAGCGGACACCCGGTCCGCGCGACGGTTTCGGATATGGGGCCGCTGTTAATGGGCCGGTTGTTCGATCTCAACGAGGTCCAGACCGGTGTGCTGACGCTGATCTTCAAGATCGCCGACGACAACGGTTTGCTCCTGCTGGATCTGAAGGACCTGCGGGCGATGGTTCAGTACGCCGGAGACAACGCATCGCAATTCACGACGGAATATGGAAACATTTCCAAGGCGTCGGTGGGCGCAATTCAGAGGGGCTTGCTGGAACTGGAGATGCAGGGAGGGGATCAATTTTTCGGCGAACCGATGCTGGATGTGTTCGATCTGATCCGGACGCATTCGGACGGCCGGGGGGTGATCAACATCCTGGCGGCCGATCAGTTGATCTCCCGGCCGAAGGTGTATGCCACATTCCTGCTATGGCTTCTGGCGGAACTCTACGAGCGACTACCGGAGACGGGAGACCTGGACAAGCCGAAGCTGGTTTTCTTTTTCGACGAAGCGCACCTGCTGTTTGAAGACGCGCCGGACGCCCTGCAGGACAAGATCGAACAGGTGGTTCGACTGATCCGTTCCAAGGGCGTGGGCGTGTATTTTGTCACGCAGAATCCGCGGGATGTTCCCGACAAAGTGCTGGCCCAGTTGGGCAATCGCGTTCAGCATGCCCTTCGGGCCTTCACGCCGATGGAACAAAAAACGGTCAAAAGCATGGCCCAGACCTTCCGTCCCAATCCACAACTGGAACTCGAAAAGGTGATCACGGAACTCGGGACCGGCGAAGCCCTGGTTTCGTTCCTGGAAGAAAAGGGGACACCGGCCATCGTGGAACGCGCGTTTGTATGTCCGCCGCGGAGTCGCGTGGGGACGATTACCCCGGAAGAACGGCAGAGGATCATTCAGGCCTCCCTCCAATTTGGCCGGTATGAAAAAGTGATCGACCGGGAGTCGGCGTTTGAGGTGATCAAGCGGCGGACCGAGCAGCGAGCGGCCGCTGGGACCGAACAGGCCGCACGGCAACAGAAGTCTTATCCCGTCCCACAAATCCGGTATCCGGAGCCGAAACCGGCCAAACGCCCCAGCTCCGGGCGGACACGGGACAGTCTGGGGGAGGCGTTCGCCAAAAGCACTATCCGCTCGATCGGAAGTTCTCTGGGCCGGCAGATTCTGCGGGGGATCCTGGGTTCGATTCTGGGGAAGAGATGAGATCGACCGTTTTTTTCTCATCTGCCGGAACGGATTGTTTGGATTTTTTGTCCTCTCTTCCCGATATTTTTATTCGAAGGTTTTGCCGTGATGAGCTGGTAGATCGTCCCTATTACGACCAGAATCAGATAGGTAATTGATAACGCGGATTGCCGGTCCTGAAACCACGACATGAAATGGATACTCACTCCCAGCAAGAGGATTTCCAACCCAATCAGAATCAGCAACGCCCCGACGCCGCTGTAACAGAGGGCCATGACGAGTTTTTTCAGAATCCAGATCAGCAGCAGAGCGGCCACCCCTCCGGCAAGAGCGAAGAGCAGGATCTTCCATTTGTAGGGGTCCATGGTCTCAAGAGCGTCGCGGACCAGGAGACGAAGCCGTTCAAAAAAACTCTCCTCGTTTTCGGCGATCTGATGGATATAGGCCAGTCGAGTGGAAGATTCCATCCGGCTGAAGGGCTGGATCAGGGAAGTATTGAGCAGGGAAGAGGATTTGGCGGGGGTCTCTTTGAGAACCAGACTGGAATAGGTCGTGCTTCCGGCCAGGGCGAAGACCAGGATGGCCAGAAAGATCATGAGGGCATTTCGAAAGAGAACCGCGGCCAGTGTGAAAACAACCGCTCCAATCGCCATGCTGATCAGAGACGGCGTGCCAAGCCATTGAGAAACAAGCAAACCGCAAGCGGAACCCACGACCGCCCCGAGGAGTCCGAGGATAAGGGCGCTGAAATACGATCCGGCCAGCCACAGGAGACAACCCAGGATCAAGACCCCCAGGCCACATCCCAACAATACGGCCGGAGGGCTTTCCAGGAAGAGCGTTTCGATTCGGATCAAAATCTCATACATGGCTATATTTTCTCTTTGAATAGAAAAGGATGCAAGGGGGTTTTGGAAATAAATAGAACCTCTATTATCCCTTAACAACGCCGATTTCAATACTGAAAAGGGTTATTCGGAGGAAAATGTAGTGGACCCGTACAATCCACAAGCGACAATATAAACGATCGATTGTTTGACTCATTCAGTGCCGTGTTTCAGGAATCGAAATCGCATTGAACGGGGTCATTTGCGGAAAATCACGCTTGTGTCAATTACCGTTCGGAATCGCGTGTGACGGCCCAGCGGATATCGGTGGCGGTGCTTTGGGCGATACCCACAAGGGCGTACTTGGCGAATTCGAAGGGCATGGTTCGGTCCACGCGGAGGAGGATGAGTCGGCGGGACTCCGGAAGCGACTGGAGCTGTCGGTCGATGCGGTCGGCGATCCATTCGGAAACCTGATTGGGATCGGACTGGGCGGTAGTCTCGGCGCCGACGGCGTAGAGGATAGTCCCGCGGGCGTCGCGGGTGACGGTTACGGTGGTGTCCTGTCGGGCCTGGACCGAATCGACTTTGCGCGCCGCGGTAATCTGGTCGGGGACATCGACAAGAAGGCGGTTTTCTTCGGTGATGGAATTGGTGACCAGCAGAAAAAAGATGACCAACAGGAAAAAAATGTCGATCATGGGGGTCAGGTTCAGGGGCGTTGTTTCGTGATTGTTACCGAGGCGGATTTTCATGACCAATCCCCGTCAGGATGATTTTTGGGGAGAGGTCGTTTTAGCGACAGTGGTCGGGTCGGAGGATCGTTTGGCGGCGTCGGGGATCGGAAGCCGGATGGCGCGAAGGACGGTCTCGACAGATTCGGCGGCCTGGCCGACAAGAGATTCGATGCGGGTACGGATAAAGCCGTGGACGGCCAGCGAGGGGATGGCGACCAGCAGGCCCCAGAAGGTGGCAACCAAGGCGACGGAGATGTGTTCGGCAAGCTGGTCGGGGCGGGGCTGGCCGCGAGAGACGCCAAGTTCGTGAAGGGCCTTGATGATCCCGACCACCGTTCCAAACAGACCCACCATCGGAGCGACATTGCCGAAGATGTTGCAGAGTTCGGCTTTTCGCATCAGGGTCAGGGCTTGCTCCTGTAGCGCGTCGGCGGCGACATGTTCGAGTCGGCGCGGCTGGACGCCTTCCTGTTTGGCGCGGACAAGGGTCCGGTGGACGGCACGGCGGACGAAGTCTTTGGCGTTGACGAGTCGCGAGATCAGGACCGTCGGATCGAGGCGGGCGGCCAGCGAGATGATTTCATCCGCAGCACCGGGGGGGAGAAGCCGACGGCGACGGGTGAGGAAAAGCAACTCGAGAGTGCGCTCGACGGTGAAAAATGACATGGGGATCAGGATACACCAGACGATCGGTCCACCGGCCTTGACGAAACGGATAAAGAGGGTCTCCTCCGAGGCGTCGGCCGGAGGAGCAACGACGGGTGCGGGAGGAGAGGCGGGGACCGGGGCGTCGGCGGCGAAAGTCAGGCCGGACAGGAAGAAAACCAGAGGAATCATCCACCTCGCCGTGCTCGGTGGCCGCCAGCCATTTTGATTCCTTCCGATCGCTCGATTTAATCTCGGATACATCGCCAAGTGCAATCCCTCACACATAATCGATCAGACGCAAAGATAAATCCAGGGCACGACATTTGAATTTCAATATCAACCGGAAACACCGTCAACAAACCGTTCAAAACAGGCGGATCACTCGACACTGGAGAACTGACCGCCGCTGGCGGCGGCAATATCGCGAAGGATCTGCAGGTCCGTCTGCTCGGTTCGGAAGCCAATGGTATTGATTTTCGTTCGGGGTGCAAGAGTTTTGCGGAGATTTTCAATGCGCCGGGCGAAACCCTCGACTCCGGTCTGTTCGAGGTCGAAACCGTCGGTGAGGAAGTAGATTAATCCGGGTCCCTGGCCGTCTTTGTCTCGAATGGACATGCCGCGACGCAGACCCTCGACGGCATTGGTAGCGCCTTTGGGTCGGATCGTCGCGATGAAATCGTAAGCGGTCTGAATGGAAAGCGGGCTGGCACGGACAAACCGGCCGTTGGCGGACTCGATGAGTTTGTCGCCATCCTGAAAGAAGATGATGTAGAAATACTGGTCGGGGGCCAGCGCCGACAAGGACTGCTGGAGTTGGGTACGGACAGGATCGAAACGGCCGAGCATACTGCCGGAGGCATCAACGACATAACAGATTTTGCGATCTGCGGAAAGCTGGCCGAAGAACTCGGTGGCCTCGGTGAAAAAGCCCGCATCGGCGGGAGCGGAGGACGAAGGCAACATCGGCCCGGCGCCGTGATCCATCGGGATGGAGATCGGGGCGGGCATCTCGATGGGAACGGGACGGACGGAGGGCTGCTGGTGGATGGAGACGAGCTTGCGAACCTGGGGTTTGCGGGTGACGGGCTGAGGGGGAAGTCGGCGGAGACGGGTTTGCGTCAGGTCCGCGGCCGCGGAGGCCGCCAGACGGGCATCGGCCAGGGCAAAGGACGGACGATACCCGGACAACACCGCGAAGATCAGGCCGTGCAGGGCGAGGGAAACGATCCACGCCCACAGGGTCACCGAGCCGAACAATTTGGAACGACGCCGAGACACATTTAATCCATCACGACGACCTCAGAGACGCCCTGCGTCATCAGGTCGTAGAGTTCCTGAACCTCGCCGTTGAACAGACGAATACATCCCTGCGAGGAGCGTTTGCCGATGGTTTCAGGTTCCTTGGTACCGTGGATACCAAAGCCGGTACGACCTTTCGCGGCACCGTCAATGCCATCCAGGCCGATCCAGCGGGTACCGAGGGGATACAGCGGATCATCCGGATGGACGATCTTGCCGGTTTCGGGATTGGGCCACGGGGGCTGAATGAGTTTGCCGTTGGATTTGACGCGGAAGGTACCGGTGGGCGTGTCCTTGCCTTCGGCGCCGAGACCGACTTTGTAACGCTTGACGAAAACCTTGTTGTTCTGCCAGACCTCCAGGGTGAACGAAGAACGATAAACCTTCAGATGGAAAGGACCTTTGGGGATCTTGAGCGTTCTACCGGCCTGGAGAAGGCGGGCATCCTTGATGCCGTTGATCCGCATGATTAACTCGTGTGGAATCTTGTAGGATTTTCCGATGAGTTCAAGTTTGTCGCCGGGGCCGACTTTGTAGGTTTCGGTCATGGTGTCGTCCGGGAGAATCTGGGGAGCGAAGAGCCACTTTTGCGAGAGAGACGAGAGCCGATCCTTGACGGCGTCGCGGACTTGGGGACTGAGAGGCATGGCAAGAGCCGCGTTGTATTTATCGCGGGCGACGATGAATTTTCCAGAGGTTTCCTCCTTCATGGCCTGGTCAACCACAGCGGCGGCTTCAGGAGAGGTGTTGCTCATCGCGGGCATCGTGCCGGAGGGGACGGGCTGAGCCGGGGACTGGGTCGTTGTCGGTTGCGGCTGAGTTGGCTGCGCCGGCACAGGGGTCGGAATCTGGTTGCCGGGTTGACTGGCCATGCGGTCGTCGGGTTTGGGAATCGGGCGGTCAATGGGTTTGATTTCGGGATTGTCCCGCAGATTCGGATTGGCGGCGTCGGCGGTCCGGGCGGTTTCGTCCATGGGGCGGGGCAAGTCAGCGTCGGTCTTGTTCTTGTCCTTGCGGTTGTGGACGAGGTAGCCGCCGATGATGACGATTGCGGCCAGAGCCAGTAGGAAATACTTGAGGTTGTTTTTCCCTTTTGTCCTGTACGGCTGATAATGGTATTCTTTGGCCACGCTAAAGACCTCCGTGTTCTTTTTTGCAGGCGATGACGCCTTGTTCGGTTACGATTGCATCGACGGGTCGGTCGTGCGGATCGGTCGGCACTTCGTCTTCGACCTGAAACGCAAAACCAAAACCGACGACGGCCGCTTTCCGCCGCGGGTCGGCCAGAAACCGGTCGAAATATCCGCCGCCCCGTCCAAGGCGGTTACCCCGACGATCAAAAGCCAAGCCGGGCGCAACGATCAGGTCGATCTGATCGACCGGCGTCTCGATACCCTCGGTCGGATTCCGCAACCCGCTGATCGCCGGATCGGGCGAGTGATCAAGCCGATGAATCTCAACGGCGACCATTTGCCTGTCCTTCCGGTCGATCCGCGGCACGACGACCCGTTTGCCGGCTTTCCACGCCGATTCAATCACGGCGGTCGTATCGATTTCCTGCGGCATCGACAAGAAGAGCATTACGGTCGAAGCGTTGCGAAAGTCGTCCGTCTGCGTCAGGAACTCGCAGGCAATACGGCTTTGGCGGTCGATTTCCCCGGCGGACATCTCGGCCAGTCGCCGTTTGAGTTCGGTCCGCAACGATTTTTTCCGCCCGGTCATTCGGCCTTGTCTCCTGTGGCCTTTGGACCGGATTTGCGACGCATCTGTTGTATCTGATCCCGCAGGGTTTGTAAATACGCCTGGATCGTTTTCTCCCGCCCGAGCATCTTGGGCTGGTAATAGAATTTCCCGAGGTCCTGACCCAGGTAGTCCTGGGGCACAAAGCCCTCGGGGCTGTTGTGGGGATAGACATACCCCTTTCCGTGGCCGAGCTTTTCGGCGCCGCTGTAGTGCGAATCCCGCAAGTGCGGGGGCACCGGGATTGTCCGGCCGGACCGCACATCCGCCACCGCCTGTCCGATCGCGTTGGCGCAGGCATTGGACTTCGGCGCACAGGCGACATAGATGGCCGCCTGGGCCAAATGCAACTGCGCTTCGGGCAGGCCGACAAACTCGGCGATCTGCACGGCGGCCGCAGCCAGGATCGTCGCTGTCGGGTCGGCGTTGCCGACATCCTCGGCAGCGCAAACGGCGATCCGCCTGGCGATAAACCGGGGGTCTTCGCCCCCCGCGATCATCCGGGCCAGCCAATAGACCGTGGCATCCGGGTCCGAACCCCGCATACTCTTTTGCAGGGCGCTGGCCAGATCGTAATGCGTATCGCCGCTGCCATCATATTGAATCGACTTTTTCTGGACGGATTCTTTAGCCGCATCAACCGTGAGGCATACCGGTTTGTTACCGGCGGATTTGGCCAGCGACAGGGCCGCGACTTCCAGGGCCGTCAG
>JAAYVQ010000373.1 GCA_012517095.1 Phycisphaerae bacterium
CTAACGACGAAAGGAAACCATGAAGCTCAAGCGATTTGCCGGGAATCCGATCCTATCACCGCATCCGGATCACCCGTGGGAGGATCTGGCGGTGTTCAATCCGGCGGCATGGTACAATGAGGAGAAACGCGAAGTATTATTGTTGTATCGGGCCGCCGAATCGGGGCCGGAGTACAAATGCTACTTTGGCCTGGCCAAGAGCAAGGACGGGTATCATTTCGAGCGAGTCAGCAATCAGCCGGTGCTGAATCCCAGCGTCGAAGGATTTGACGGCGCGACGATTCAGGACCCGCGGATGATCAAGATCGGAGATTGGTTTTATATCACCTATGCGGCCCGGCATTATCCGTTCGGGCAGTTCTGGAAACCCGAGGTGCGGAACCGATATGTCAAGCCCGATTGCCCGGCGGATTTTCCCCGGTACCTGCGGAACAACGCGACGCTGACGGGGCTGCTCTTGACGAAAGATTTCAAAACATGGATCCGTGCGGGGTGGCTGACGGACCCGATGCTCGACGATCGCGATGTGATCCTGTTCCCGGAAAAGGTTGGCGGCAAGTTCGTCATGCTGCACCGACCGTTGGAGTGGGTCGGAACCAACTACGGAGTCGAACAGGCCAGCGCGTGGATCTCGTTTGCGGACGACCTGATGGGTTTTCGGCAGAGCAAGCTGCTGCTGACGAACAAGTATCCGTGGGAGACGGCCAAGATGGGGTTCAACATCCCGCCGATCCGGACGCCGCACGGCTGGCTTTGCATCTACCACGCCGTCGGGCTGGACAAGTACTACCGGCTCGGCGCGGTGCTGCTGGACATCGAAGATCCATCGATCGTTCGCCATCGCACGCCGGACTGGCTCATGCAGCCGGAGGCCGATTACGAAATCGAGGGTTTCTATCGCGGGGTGTGTTTTCCGTGCGGAGCGGTGGTGATCGACGGGACGCTATTTGTCTATTACGGCGGCGGTGATAAGTACTGCGCAGCCGCGACCTGCTCGCTGGAAGAACTCGTTCAACATTTGCTCCGTTGTCCGGCATAAACCGGTTCGAAAAAAGCAAGACCTGTTCCTTGTAGAAGAGGAGTGCCCATGCAACCATTGGACATGGCCGTGATCGTGGCATATCTGGCGCTGATGGTCGCCGTCGGCTCGATCGTTGCCAAGCTGGCCGCCCGCAACAGCGAGTCGTATTTCCTGGCCGGAAAGAGCTTGCCGTGGTGGATCATCGGCGTCGCTCATGGTTCCAGCGGCATCGACATTACGGGCACGATGTGGTTTGTGACGATGTTGTTCGCCTACGGGTCCAAAGCGGTGTGGCTTTTGTGGGTGTGGCCGCTGTTTAATATGGTCTTCCGCATGGTTTATTTGGGCATCTGGGTTCGGCGGTCGAATGTGCTGACGGGAGCCGAGTGGATGCGTACGCGATTTGGCACCGGCCCGGGCGCCGAATTGGCGTACCTGAGCGTGGTGGTCTATGCGCTGGTCAGCGTCGTCGGCTTTCTTGCGTATGCCTTCCGGGGGATCGGGACCTTTACGCTGACCTTTCTTCCGTGGGATTATCCGTATGCGGCCGAGGTCTATGCGACGGTGATCCTGCTGGTGACGGGGATCTACTGCGTAGTTGGGGGGATGTACAGCGTAGTGCTCAACGACCTGATCCAGTATTCGTTGATTTTTGTCGCGGCGGTGTGTATCGCGGGGGTGGCGATGGCCAAGACCACACCCGGGCAGATCGCCGCAGTGGTGCCGGTGGGATGGGACAATCTGTTTTGCGGGTGGCGGCTGGATCTGGACTGGGCGACCAAGGGCTTGCCGGCCCTGAACCAGAAGCTGTTCAACCCGATCGCCGAGGGCGGCGACGGGTATTCGCTGTTCGGCTTTTTTACGGCGATGTTGTTTTTCAAGGGCGTTCTGGTCAGCATGGCGGGGCCCACACCGAACTATGCCATCCAGCATGTCCTGTCCACGCGAAGCCCGCGCGAAGCGGCGCTGGAGAATATGATGATGGCGGTGGTTTCGCTGGGCCCGCGGTTTCTGCTGATAGCGGCAATCTCGGTGATCGGGCTGGTGTATTTCGGACCGCAACTGCAGGGGATGGGGGCCAAGGTCAATTTCGACAAGATCCTGCCCGAGGTCGTCAAGACATACTTGCCAGCCGGTCTGCGGGGACTGGTCGTGGCCGGGCTGCTGGCCGCCTTTATGAGCACCTTCGTCTCGACGGTCAACTCCGGCGCCGCCTATGTCGTCAATGACATCTACAAACGGTATATCAATCCGCAGGCCCCTGGCCGGCGACTGGTCGTGCTGGGGTACATCACCTCGACGGCCGTCATCCTGTTGGGCATCGGTTTCGGATTTGCAACCACCAATGTTCAGAAGATCACCGAGTGGATCGTGTCGGGGCTGGTGCCGGCGTTTGTGGCGCCGAATGTGCTCAAGTGGCACTGGTGGCGGTTTAACGGTTACGGCTTTTTCGCGGGGATGGTCGTCGGGACGGCCGCGGCGCTGGCGCTGCCCAAGCTCATTCTCGGCATTCATCCGATCTGGATGTTCATGGGGATCCTGTCGCTGAGTACCGCGGCGTCGGTGATCGCGTGCCTGGCGTCGGCGCCGGAGCCAGGCGATGTGCTCAAGCGATTCTATCGCACGATCCGGCCGTGGGGGTTCTGGGGGCCGATTTATGCGGCACTGAAAGGAGAAGACCCGAACTTCGAAAAGAACAAGGATTTCGGCCGCGATGTGTTTAACTTGGCCGTCGGGATCGTCTGGCAGGTCAGCATGGTTGCCCTGCCGATCTATCTGGTCATCCGGGACACCGACAAGATGCTGATATCGCTGGCGGTGTTCGTCGTGACCTCGGCGATCCTGAAGTTCACCTGGTACGACAAACTCGGGCCGGGGCAGATGTATCTCGATGAACCACAGGTTTCATCAGGTAAGGGTAATTAAAAATGAGGTTTGAACAAGTTCAGACTTTAGGGCGATCATGCTGACTTTCCTTTTATTTATCCTGTCCATTCTCTTTCTTGGAAAAGGAGTAATGGCAATCTTCACGAAATCCATCTTATTGACTCGAAAACATAGAATCAATGGACCATACGCAATCGTTCTTGGTGTGATAGCCACAATCATCGGGGCACTTATTACCTGGGGAGCACTAACTCTCCTGATCGAAGCGGGTGGGAAAATCTGAACGGATCGAGGGAACATGAAATGAAACAGTTGATAGTTCTAACATGGATGTTGGTTTTGATTATGCCAGTTTCCGGTCAGGTGGTGTTCAAGGGGCGGTATGTTCAGCCACGATATCCGGGCAGCGAGGCGACCGATGCGCTGGCGGCGGTGCATGTGTTTGCGACGGCCGGACCCGAGACGCAATCGATCGGATTTCGAACCTGGGAGACGGACCCGACCGGATGGTTCTATCTGCCCGGTCCGGCAGGGCGGTACACCGTGGTCTTTTCCGATCCGTCGGGATTTGTCCGACCGAAGATTTTGACGAATCAGTTCCTTTCCGACGGGGACATCGTGGACTTGATGTTGTCGGCAGAGTTTGACGATTGGGACATGAGTCTGGTCGGGTGGGATGATAAACCGGCCGCCGATTATTTCCAGACCTTTACGGCGCGGGGGACTTCGATTACGCAGGTGGGATTTAAGCTGGCGACCGACGGGGTCGATGGGGCGGGTCCGTTAGGGCAGAACCTGCTGATCTCAATCCACCGCAAGGCCGACGGGATGCCGGATACCTGGCCGCAGGTCGGGCCGGATGCGGTCGTGCTGAATGTCGATTGCGGCGGGCCGAAGAATTACTGGTGGTCGGCCGGGTGGAATTCGGGCCAGGTGCCGACGGAGCCAGGGCAGTCGTATGCGGTTCGCTTGCGGGCGCAAACGCAGCAGGGGCGGTTTCAGGCCTTCTGGCGGCCGGTCGAGAATGGGCCGATGGGTGTTTACCGCAAAGGGGAAAAAGGCGAGACCGGCTGGCTGAGCCATCATCTGTGCATGACGGTCGCATCAGACAGCGATGGGTTGCGGATTCCGTACAACAAGCGAATTCAAGCCAAGTTCGGAGAAATGGCGGGATTCGAACGGCGATGGTCGCAGACCTGGCGGGCACAAGGGCGGTCGCTGGCGTCGGTGATTCTGTATGCGGCCACGGGCGGGGCGCAACCGTCGCTAATGCGGCAGCGGGTGGCGGTTCGGATCCGCAAAGGCGGGCCGGAAGGGCCGGCGGTCGGCGTCGAGAAGATCGCCATCGGCAACGGCAACTACACCGGCGACGCGTCGTGGGGCGTGTTCGGTGCGGCCTTTGCGCCGGGAGAGGTGGAGCTTGAGCCGGGAGAACTATATACTGCCGAGTTCGAGTCGATCGAGAATTATTACACCCTCCACGGTTTTGTGAACATCAAGGGCGATGTCAGCGACGACCGGCCGGGATTCAATCCCTACAAGAAACATCCACTGGATATCTATGAACCCGGGCAGGCCTATCGGAAAGGGACCGATCCGCAGCCGTTCGATCTGGACATGCAGATTGTCGAATACGAAAAAGCCGCGGCGGATTGGGATCGGCAGGTGGATGGCCCAAATCTTGTCGTCAATGGGGGGATGGACAAGGTTCGAGTAATTGAGGGTGAAGTCGTCATCGTTGATCTGGATGGATGGAAGCGGTTTGCGATCGAGCCAGGGACCGGATTTGCGCAGGCGGTGGAAGGTCCGGATACACCCAACCCGGTTATTCGTATTTATGGAGGAAGTTCGACGAAAAGGGCGGCCAACGGGGGATTTGCCCAGCGGGTATCCGGCCTGAACAAAAACGAGATTTATCGGCTTTCGGCACGGATTCGCAGCACCTGGCCGGTGGACGAACAGCACGCCTGCAGAATCGGATTTGATCCGACGGGGCAGGACGGCGATCCAAAGGCGGCGACGATCGAGTGGACGCTGCTTCCGGGGATCCACGGCCAGTTTGTGCCGTTTCAGAGCCATCCGATCCGGCCCAGGGGCGCGGCGATTAGCGTATGGATCGGCGGCAAAACGACGCTGACGGAAGATTACCGGTTCGAGGCCGAGTTCGACGATGTCACGCTGCACAGGGTCGCGTCTGGGGCCCCGAAATGAAGGGTTTATCTTGACGCGAACAGCCGTTTGGGGTTGAATACGGGCCAAGCAAGTTTCATTGAACGGTTTATTGAAGAAAGGAGTCGTATGGCGGCGGAATCGAGTAAGAGTCGGTTGGTGGCGGCGATCCTGTGTTTCTTTCTGGGGTGGCTGGGCGTACACCGGTTTTATGTCGGCAAGGCCGGCACCGGCATTCTGATCATCGTGACCTTTGGTGGCTTCTTCGGCATCTGGCCCCTGATCGATTTCATTATGATCCTGGTCGGATCCTTTACGGATAAGCAAGGACTTGTCCTGACCAAATGGTCGTAAAAGGTTTCCGGCTTGCGCCAAGATGACCAATACCATCCACCTCGCAAACTCGGTGGCTGCCACCCGATATTTGGCTTACAGGTAGATCTTATCCATCATGCGGGGGTAGGCGATGCACTGGCGGATGTGGCGTTCGCCGGTGACCCAGGCGACCGTCCGTTCGACGCCCAGGCCGAAACCGCCGTGCGGAGCTGAACCGTATTTACGCAGGTCCAGGTACAACGCGTAATTTTCCGGCTTGTATCCCTCCTTTTGAATGCGCTTCAGGAGCATGTCGTAATCATCCTCGCGGACCGAGCCGCCGATGATTTCGCCGAAGCCCTGCGGGGCCAGCAGGTCGTAGTTCTCGACGACCTTGGGATTGGTCCGGTCCGTTCGCATGTAGAAGGCCTTGGCCTCGCGGGGATAATGCGTGACGAAGACCGGCTTTTCGTGCATCAGGGAAATGATCGTTTCATCCGAACCGCCGAGGTCCTTGCCCCACTTGAATTCGGCGGCCAGTTGCGCGTGCTTGGGATTGTTTTCGATCTTGACCTCGATTTCTTCGAGGTCGCCACGGAGGCGGATCAGGTCGGCGGCGTTTTTTTCCTGTTGCCACTTCTTTAGGCCGCCCTTCTTTTCCTGCTCTTCGATCTGCGCGATCTGCCGGGCGATTTCGTCGCGCTGGCGCTTGAAGTCGGCCAGTTGCTCGGTCATGAATTTGAC
>JAAYVQ010000006.1 GCA_012517095.1 Phycisphaerae bacterium
GTGTGAAACAGGCCCCCGGGTTCATTAAACAAACCCAAGAGACGGCTGTCAAAGCAGCTTCTGCTGTATTGTCCGGCAATTCGAGGGCGATAGAAATCCAGCAAGGCATTGAGCAGAATCTCGCAACCCAGAATTACCATCAGGATCGGGATAACCCAAGCCATGATTCGGAGGCCAACCGGGTAGTGGAAAAAAGCCGCCGTCAGGGCTAAGGAAACCAGAAACGCCATACCGGAGACGGCCACCAACATGCTCCCTCCGGCCCGGAGGGGCTTCCAGATTGTCTGAGCACTCATCCCGGTTGCATACCGAGAAATCAGGAAACTCAGAAAAGAGACAAATGCGACGAAAAACAAAGCAAGGGAGGGATTTTTCGGGGACAATTCCAAAGCCGTCTTGACTTTGGTTAAAGACAGGGCACCCATGCTGAGCAGGAAGAGGGCGATAAAGAGCCCAAAAGAGGGTACAAACCATTTTTCAAGAACTTCAAGTCGTTTTTGGGCTTCGGCAAACAGGGCGGCGCGGTCCGAACCGGCTTGAAAGATCGTTCCGACCTCTGAGGACTGTGCCATTTGTGCGATATCGAGTTTTTCCTGTTCAGCTAAAACCCGCTGATGGAATTGGACCGCCAATACGAACCAGACCAGAACGGATCCGAGGATTAGCCATGCCAAAACGGTCACCGCAAAGGCCTGACTCATCAATCCAATGATAAAAGTAGCCACGAAAAAGAGCAGACTCATTACCAATCCAAGGATTGAGACCTGTTTGGCCCGTTTGGAAGTCAGTGTCATCGTTTCATTCTCGCTTTTTGCGTCTTAAGTTTTTCCGAACTTTTATCGCATAGAGCCGGTAAAAAGGATTGCAGATACCGGCTCACGGGGTCTTTACAAAAGGTAAACCAGTACTATACAATGATCCCGCAAATATGAAAACGCCTTTTTAGGGATTTTCGCATTGAAAAAATTATGGATCATCGCCGCTAATACCTTTACGGAAACCTTACGGCAGCCGATTTATGCCGTGATCATCATATCGGGGTTGATTCTCTTGACAATCAGCCCCTCGCTGACGATGTACACGCTCGACGAAGATATAAAGCTCCTGCGGGAGCTCGGGCTTTCTACGCTGTTCCTGTCGGGTTTGTTCATCGCAATTTTTTCGGCGGCGGGAGCCATTACCGAGGAGATCGAGACGAAAACGATCACAACGGTTCTTTCCAAACCTGTTTCCCGAACGGTATTCGTTGTCGGGAAGTTCCTTGGCGTGGTGACGGCCGTAGGTTTGGCTCATTACATTCTGACGCTGGCGATGTTAATGGCGATCCGGCACGGCGTATTGTCCGAGGCGGCCGATACGCATGACTGGACCGTCATCACCGCTGCGGCGGTTGTCGTTGGAACTTCATTTCTCATAACCGCTTTTTTGAACTATAGTTATGATTGGAATTTTACCGCGACCGGCATCGGTTTACTGGCGGGATTGTCCACGCTTGCGATCGTGTTTTTGATCTTTATCGACCGCGACTGGAAATACAATCCCGGCAACAACAAGTTTACCGCTTTTGACATTCACGCGTCGATTCTGCTGTTGTTGGCGGTGGTGGTCTTGGTGGCTTTGGCGGTCTTGTTTTCCACTCGCTGCAATGTGGTTCTGACGCTGACTTTCTGTGTGGGGATTTTTTTGCTGGGTTTAATCAGTGACTGGATCTTCGGCCGATTTGCCGACACCTATATGTGGGCGAAGATCGGATATATGCTCGTACCCAATCTGCAGGTTTTTTGGGCTTCTGACGCCATCTATGGGTCCGGAGCGATTCCATTCCGTTATCTTCTGCAAAGCGGTATGTATACGCTGCTGTATACCGCCGGGATTCTGAGCTTTTCCGTAGCCCTTTTCCAGAGGCGACAAGTCGGCTAAAATGATCGTTCGAATTGCGGTGAGCTTGATTGGGGGAGACTTGATTTCGATTCATCGCTCGAGAAGATGGATTCGGGAGATGAACGGAGGATGATTTCGACGGACCGCCGACATATGATCGGGCTGATCCTGTTGATACTTCCGGCCATTCTGTGGAGCATGGGAGGGCTGTTGATTAAATCGGTTCAGGCCACACCGATGGCCATTGCCGGATTGCGGTCTCTACTGGCGATTCCGGTTTTGCTGGTCCTGCTGCGACCGCATCCTCTGTCGTTTTCCCGGGATCAGTTGCTTGGCGCGGTCTTCTATTGCGGAACGGTTTCGCTGTTCGTTGCGGCCAACAAGATGACCACAGCCGCAAACGCCATTCTGCTCCAGTACACCGCCCCGGTGTATGTCGCGATTCTGAGCATCACCCTCCTTCACGAGCCGATCCATCGAACGGACTGGGCATCCATTGGCCTGGCCCTGTTCGGGATGGGATTGTTTTTTCTCGATCGGCTTTCAACGGCCCATTTGTGGGGCAATCTCATGGCGATCCTCAGCGGGGTCTCGTTTGGACTGATGGTCGTCTTCCTGCGGAGACAGAAGCAGGCATTTCCCCTGGTATCCATTATTCTGGGAAATCTGTTGACGGCGGTGATCAGTTGTCCGTTCTGGATTGGAGTCCAGATTGATTCAACTTCCTGGCGATATCTGATCGTTCTCGGGATTTTCCAATTGGGATTGTCCTATGCGCTGTATTCGATCGCCATTTGCCGCGTTTCGGCGATTGAGGCAATCATGGTTCCCGTGATCGAGCCGATCCTCAATCCGCTGTGGGTGTGGATTTTTCTGCGGGAAGTTCCCGGTCGCTGGGCGATTCCCGGCGGTGTTCTGGTCATAGCCGCGTCCGTTCTGTGCAGCCTCGGCCGAATGAAAAACGGCCGTCCTGAAGGTATCAAAACAGCCGGCTGATGGTTCAATACCGCTAACCGCCGATACATTCCTTCATGATCTGCAGATATCGTGTGCAGGTTGCCATCATGTCGCCGGGAAACTTATCCTGTTCGATATTCACAAAACCGTCAAATCCGATGGCCTTCAGGGCCTCTATGATCGCCGTAAAATCCATTGCACCCGTTCCAACATGGACAAACTGTCGCATGTTGGCGTCGATGTCCCGCATGTGCAGGTTCATCAGCTTGTTTCCGACTTTGTGAATCGCCACCGGCGGGTATTCCCGCTGCAGCAGTGTCCAGCCGACATCCATGTTGTAACCCAGGTCCGGATCACGGACGGCGTCCCACAGTCGCAGAAAACTGACTGCGTCGGGGATGATCGTGTGAGTGTGGTGCTCGATGGTGAACTTGAGGTCATGGGCTTTTGTCCGCTGGAGGCATTGCCTGGTGACTTCAATGTAGTTTTCCCAGACGGCATCCCAGTCGAAACCCGGATCGATATCGATGTGGTACTTTTCGTTTCCGCTGGCCTCGTAATACCGGGGGAGATAGCCGTTTCCCGGGCTGTGCAATTCGCGGGCCCAGGGCGAGACGATGTTGATCATCGGAGCCCCGAGTTTCTTGCCAATCCTGCAGCCGGCTTCGAAGTTGTCGAGATTTCGATTTCGCTCGTCGGCATTCAAGCTGGTCAGTCCTTCGACCACCGGCTGAAACAGAACAAACTGAGCCAGTGCCAGCTTGTTGGCTTCCAGCCGTTTCCTGATCGAATCGATCTTGGCGTCTGTCCAGAAATCCCGGATGTCTTGTGGGGCGTTAATGATCATTTCGGTACCCTCGAAACCGATTTGGCCGAGGATATCCAGCGCCTCGGTCGGATCGGCTCCGGCTGAAAAGCTGTGGAAGCACCAGCTCAGCGCGCCCACGCGGATACGGCCATTTTTTCTCGGCTTTGGTGATTTTCCCGCTCGGGATTGATGGTCTTGTGTCAGGCCGCTGGCCGAGCCAGCGCTGGCGGCGGCAACCATCGCAGCCGAAGTTTGCAGAAATCCTCTCCGAGTGACAAATTGATTTGTTTGTTCCATAGTCAATCTCCACTAAGTTGACGGCATCGAGATATTATTATAGCTCATCTCCTATTTCGATCCAGATCAAATGCGGCGTTTTTGATCACGATTCGGCAGCGGGCTGGTTTTGGTATTGGATACCCTGTCGTTGGAATCTATAATAAGTGGGAATCGGATAAATTGTGATTTTCCGATCTGAATCGTTCGAATTGGCGGTCTGAAAGGACGCAAATGGAATTCCGGCTTACCGAACCGCGACGGTCGTGGCTATTGAGCGGCGGAGAGATTGTCGCGGCGATTACCCTGATCGGATTGGGGCTGAGGTTGTACACCATCGGTTCCGAGAGTTTGTGGCTGGATGAAGGGTTCAGCGTTCTGGCGGCTAAACGGCCGCTGCGAGACATATGGTTCTTTGTCCGTGCAACCGATGTGCATCCGCCGTTGTATTACATGATCCTTCATTTCTGGATCGGGTGGTTTGGTGATTCCGAGACGGCTTTGCGAATGTTGTCGGCGATCATCGGAACCCTGTCCCTTCCCTTGATGTATGGGTTGGGTCGTGATTTGACGGATCGCAAGACGGCCGGTCTGGCGACGCTAATGGCGGCGATCAGCGTCTATCATATTTATTTCGCACAGGAGGTCCGCGGGTATTCTCTGTTCGCGTTCCTGGCCCTCTTGAGCATGATCTTTTGGATTCGCCTTGTATCTCGGCCGGGATTTGGTACGGGGGCCGGATATGTAGCGAGCACGGTTTTAACGCTCTATAGTCATCCCTATGGCGTGTTTCATGTGGCATGCCAGAATGCGATGTTTGTCGTCCTGTGGTTCCGAGGCAGACCCCTCCGTCTGGGGTGGCCGGGGTGGGTTGGTATGCAGTCGCTTCTGGGACTGGCATTTTCACCGTGGATTATGACGACTCTTCGAAAGGTCGGCATGGTTCAGGAGGGACAAACGCACCTGCGGATCCCCAGTATCTGGGATATTCCTGGGGTCCTGAAGGCCTTTGCCGGTGATGCGGATTTCATCGCGACCGGATCGGGTGAACGATTCTGGATGGGAGGATTGTTTGTCCTGTTGATGATAGCGGGGTTGTTGCCGATCCGGCGGGGAATGAATTCACGGTCGGTAGAAGGGGGCAATCGACGGGAGGAATCACCCGTTCAACAGCAGGGGGTAGTTCTGGTGACCGTCTGGCTGGCCTGCATGATCCTGATTCCCTTTATCGTTTCCGTGTTGGTGGCCCCGGTCTTTTCCAATCGCTACATGCTCTCGGGATCCTTTGCATTTCTGTTGCTGGTTGCCCGCGGCATTCGGCAGATTTCCTGGCGTCCGCCGCAGTTGGCTGTTGGCATCGGGATTCTCCTGTTGGAAGTTTGGTTGTTGGTGCCTTATTATATTCAGGTGAACAAGGAACAGTGGCGCCAGGCGGCGGCTTGGGTGGAATCCAGGGTCCGGCAAGGGGACCTTTTGTTGTTTCATGCACCCTATTGCAGGTCCTGCGTTTACTGGTATTATGCCAAGCCGAAAGAGGGTGTTGTCTATGCCGCGTATCCGTCGCGGAGCCGTCCGTCGGCGGTCAATCCCAAGACGATTCGAGAGGAACTGTTTCCGATACTGGAATCCCGGGATCGGGTGTATTTGGTTTTGGCACACAGTTTTGACAAGGAGGGGTTGATTCGCAATGCGTTGGATCAAGAGTTTGTGTGCACAGATCAGCAGGATTTCTATCGTGTGAAAGTGTCCCTTCACCAACGGCGGGACAAGGTCCCATCTTCGGCTGTTCAGAAGGAATCCAAATCTCCCACTCCAGCCGTTCTCCCGGGGTCGGATTTGAGGATTTCTTCCGCAGCAGGGACAATCTGTTCGGGGGTCTGTCGTTCAAAATCCCCATAAACAGGATCGAAAGTATTGTTCGCCTTTCAGATCCAATTCAGTCCTGAACCGACAACCGTAAAACAGTCAGGGACAACGGCGGAAAAGACCGCTGGAAGGAAACTGCGGCTCCGGAAAAGGTGGTGACAACCGGACAGACTGTTTTCGGCGAGGCGATCGAGTTTTCATCTGCGGCCTTCCCGGTCAACAGGATTTGAGTCCCCTTTGGCTCGACGGACTTTACCCCGTGAAGGCGTATCTCCGAAACAACGGCTTGATCGGCGCTGTTGACGACTTTAAGAATGATCTGTCCGGAGATAAGGTCGTTGGCGGCCGTGACATACAGGCCCGGCTGTTTGCTGGTCGCGGCCGGTTGCCCTTCGATCCGAACAGGCAACACGAAATCCCCGCGGTTACAACTGAACAATTGCTGGACATAATAATTCGGAGTGCCGTAGGATTGGAGGTTGTCGAACCAGATCAGATTCGGCCGCCACTGCCAGAGATCCTCATGAGCAAACAGGGGGGCATAGGAAGCCATCACGACGACATCGGCGTTGCGCTCCAGCCCGGTCATGAATGCCGCCTCGGAAAGTGCGCACCTCCAGGTATTGCGGTTGTCCGGGCTGACCGTCTTGACGCTCTGGGCGGCGTACTCGCCCATGAAAACCTTCGGTCCGTTACGATCGTAGCTGTCATACCGTCCGGCGTTATCGAAAAACCATTCCGGATTGGCGTAGCAGTGTTCATCGACGATGTCGGCCTTGAGTTCGCGAAGCTTGGGCCAGAGAAAATGGAACCGTTCATCATCGGGTGATGGACCCGCGGCAGAGACCAGTTGGATATTCGGGTAACGGGCTTTAAGGGCCTTCGCGAATAGCTCGTATCGCTCGATATATTGCGGACCCCATTGTTCGTTTCCCACGCCGAGGAATTTCATGCCGAAAGGTTCGGCATGTCCCATGTCGGCGCGGATTTTTCCCCATGTGCTATCCGCCGATCCGTTGGCGAACTCAATCAGATCTAGGGCATCCTGAATGTACGGATCGAGCTGATCCAGCGGCACAAGTTCCCCCGAGTTGAACTGGCAGGCCATACCACAATTCAGGATCGGCAGCGGCTCGGCTCCGATGTCTTCGCAAAGCTGGAAATATTCAAAGAAGCCCAATTGAAAGGATTGGAAGTAATCGGGCGCCGGGCGATGCTTGAACTCGTCATTCCATCGGTTGATCAACAACGGCCGGTCTTCCGGTTTTCCGATGGTCTTCTTCCATTGATACCGGACATCCAGTGTTCGGCCCTCAACGATGCATCCGCCCGGAAATCGCAGAAAGCCCGGTTTGAGATCGGCCAGCCACTGGACCGCATCTGCCCGAAGGCCGTTGGGCCGATCCTTCCAGGTCTTCTTCGGCACAAGCGATACCCAATCCAGATCCGCAGTTCCGGCGGCGTTGGCGACAATCCGAAGACGGCCGTGAAGTTCGGTTGCCGACGGCCGAAGCGTGAGGGATGAACGCGTCCATTTGGATTCGAACTTGGCAAGATTCTCCTTGGCTAACACCTTGCCATCCGGGGTGACCAGTTCAATTCGCAGCGACGGTTTGCCTTCGCCGACTTTGCGGGCCGTGACGGAGAAAACATATTCATCGCGCTTCTGCAGGCCGATGCCGCGGAATCCGTCGCTGGCCACGCCGTATCCGGCCTTGTCGGCCTTCAGGCGGAGATAGTGCGGGTTCACCGGCGTAGCGGGATCGGAATCAAGGATCTGCAACGAACCGGAAGCGGCAGATTTCAGTTCCGTCCAGCCCATCAGCCCGTCGGGAAATTCAAACGATCGGTTCTTGATCTTCTCGGCACAGAGCCCGCCGTCGGCGCCGAAGTTGATGTCCTCGAAAAAGATTCCCCACATCGTCGAAGGAATCGCGGCGCCGGGTTTATCGGCATCTATGTTGATCGTCACAGGCTCTGCCCACAGGACGCCCAAACAACCGGCGACAAGAAAAAGGATTCCAGTCCGAATGAGATTCATATTGTCTCCCTTTGTGGATTCATGAATTCAACGATTAGGATCGCCAGGGTCGGCTTCGTTTGAGGTCCGACAGAATACGATTGGCAATCCCGACATCGGTGGCGATTTCAAAATCGAACATGCCGGCGATGATATGATCGGCGCCGTTGGCGAAAGCGTGTTGAAAAGCGTCAGCGGGGGGGATGGCTCCGGCCGCCATGACCTTAAACGCGATCCAGGGTTTCTGGACATCCTTCATTGTGTCGATCACCATCTGCGGATCCGCACACCAGTATCCGGGGATCTCGGCGGTGGCGCCCTTGATTTCCTCGGGACGCGGAGCCGTGGGGTAATTGTGCGAGTGAAAGGTCTTGATATAGAAATCCGCGGGAATGTCATTCTGCTGGCACTGGATAATGACATTGATATAATGCGCTCCGACCCCGGAAGGCAGCTTGTGTTGTTTTCCGATCTCGACGGCCTTGGCGATCAGATCGACTCGACCCTGCTGGGAAAGGGCGTCGGCGCGAACCCCCCACAGATAAACGGCATCCGTGCCGATCTCGGCCAGTTCCTGAATGCTGCGAGAATAAGCGGCCATCGAATTGTCGATCTCGGCGGTGGTGCAGATGATCCATTGCATCTTGCCGCCTCGCTTTCGATGCTTCTGCAGAATGTCCAGAGCCCAGGGGACGGTGTGAATAACCAGCGTATTGACCCCGTTGGCCTCGGCGATGGCCA
>JAAYVQ010000374.1 GCA_012517095.1 Phycisphaerae bacterium
CGCCTGACCTCTTTTGGTCAAATCCTGCGTCGATCGACGGAATGTCATGGTGACAGGGATAAAATTGCCGAAGCCGTCTTGAGTGGGCGATGAATTAAATCGGTGATATGGTCCAGGAGGAGTTTTTCGATTTCCAACCGGACCTTTTGGTGGCAATGATCGAGGTGATGCAGATCGGACAGGGCATCCACTGCTTGATGCGATAATGCAATCTTGCCGGAAAAAGCGGATTCACAGTCCGGACAGACCAATCCGTTGGTTTCGGAAACGAAATGGATCGTTCGCCAATTCCTCCGATAGGGATGCGAACAGTTGGCACACTGCTGTAAGATGGGAAACAATCCGATCTCCTGCAGCAGGCGGAGCTGGAAGAGGATCAGCAGGGCCAGTTGATCGTCGGGTTTTCCGGAGGATTGCAGATCGGTGAGGAATTGGATGAGGGCGGCAAAGAGAGATGGAGCAGGATCGGTGGAAGTGGTCAGCGCATCGACCAGTTCGGCCGCACACAAGCCGCATTGTAAGCCGTACAGGGAGGATCGGACGCCGCGGAATATCGGTTGCTGCTGAAACTCGGTAAGCGTCGCCAACTGACCGCCGCGTGCGGGCTGATAGACAATGGATCCGAAAGAGAAGGTTTCGATCGGACCTTCGAAGGTGGACTTGGGCCTGCGGGAACCCTTGGCGATGGCCGAGAGTTTTCCGGATCGCTCGGTAAAGAATGTGACCACCTGCGAAGTCTCCGAGAAGTCCACGCATCGAATGCAGACAGCCCGGTCCTTGGCCTGCATGGTCAGGATTCCTTTGTAGGATTAGCGGCCAGTCGCTGAATCCGCAGCCGCTTGATCCTTCGCGGCTCGGCCGAGACAATGGTGAAACGAACCCCGTGGGCGTCAAAGGATTCGCCGGTGCGCGGGATTCGGCCCAGATGCGACAGGACAAAACCGCTGACAGTATCATAGTCCTCGCCTTCGGGGAGCCGGACTTGACATTCTTCGTTGACATCGTCGATGTACATACGAGCGTCGATCTCAACGGTGGTTTCGTCAACTCGCTTGGCGGAGATGGGGAGGGCGTCTTCGTATTCATCGGCGATTTCGCCGACCAGTTCCTCGAGAATGTCTTCGATCGTTACCACGCCCGCGGTTCCGCCATACTCGTCCAGCACAATGGCGATGTGCAGTTTCTGATTCTGGAATTCGTGCAGCAGGGTTCGCAGGGGCTTGGTTTCCGGAACAAAATACGCGGGACGGATCTTTTCTCGAAGATTGAATTGGTCTTCGGGTTTTCCGATTTCGCCCAACAGATCCTTGGCATAGAGCAATCCGATAATGTTATCGATACTGCCTTCGTACACCGGCAGACGGGAATAACCGCTGTCAGCGATGGTTTGCAGAAGCTTGGCCAACGGTTCGTGGATTTCGACGGCGAGAATATCCGTACGGGGCGTCATGACCTCCTCGACGGTCGTTTCGCTCATTTCCAGGACATTTTCGATCATCTCAACCTGTTCGGCATCGACGGCGCCTTCACGATGGCCTTCCTCGACTATGCTGAGAATCTCTTCCTGTTTCTGATCCTGCTGTTGTTCGAGAGTCGTCCGCTCGACGCCGGCCAGTCGCCGGACGAGCGCGTCGTGCCAGTTGAGAACACGAACAGCTGGCCAGGCGATCCAGACACAAAGGGCCAGAAACCGTTCCGACCGGGACAGCAGCGTCTCGGCGGCATACTTGGACCAGGAATGGGGAATCGCCAGTCGAAAGGTGGCCAAGAGAAACCAGCCGATGATAAAGGCGACGACGGTTCCCCACTGACGGGACTGGGCCAACTGCGCCAGCGCCAGAATAATTCCGACATCGGCGAAAAGCCGGAGCAGCAGACAGGTGAGGATATAATCTTCCTCGTGACCGACGAGGGAATCGAATCGGCGTCCTTTTCCCCGAGAAGCGAATGCCTCCTGGAGTTTGATGTGAGAATAGGATCGAAGTGACAGATGCATGAGCGAGAAAAATGCGCCGATGGCCGCACACAAGACGATCTGAAGGATCAACCATTGGGTCTGTGTCATCGCGACGACCTCCGGGAATCGGAGCTGGTCATAGCCGGACAACGAGATGGAGACGAGGCGTTGTGGTACACGACGCCAAATCCGGCCCGCTGCAGAAGACGGTCTTCTTCGCGATGCATCCGCCGGGCTTCGGCAATCGTCAGGTCATCAAACCCAAGCTGATGGAGAATGCCGTGGACAATGTACAGAGCCAGTTCCGCCCGAGGCGAATGACCTCGAAGGCGGGCCTGTCGTCGGGCCAGGTCGGCATTGACCACGATTGCATAACAACGGACGGGATCGAAATGATCGCTCAGGTCGAAACTGATACAATCGGTTATCGCCGAACTGGCGAAATAACGGCGGTTCACTCGACGCATGCCGGTATCATCCGTGATCGCCAAATCGATATTGGCTCGGCGAATCCGGTGCCGACGACAAATGCTCCGAACCAGTTCACGAATTCGGCTCAGCGCGAAAGGGACGCTGTCGGTCCTTCGGTCAACGGAAACCACGATGGCGTCGGTTCGCGGCATGGTGATCAGGCCTTCTTGACGCTGTTGGTCATCAAGTTCGATGTTCCGCTATCGGTCATTCGGTCATTGGGCGAAGCGGGGATCGTCGGATAGGCGATGCGGCCGTGATAATGGGCGGCCAGCGATTTGGCGATGCTTTCTTCAATCCGATTCAAATCCCGCATGGTCAGATCACACTCGTCGAACTGGCCGTCCTGCAGCCGTTTCATTGCGATGGAATGGACGATGTTCTCGATCCGCGTCGGAGAGGGTTCCGGATTGGACCGAACGGCTCCCTCGACGGCGTCGCAAATCATGACGATAGCGGCCTCCTTGGAGCGGGGTTTGGGACCGGGGTACCGGAACTCGGTATCGGAAATGGGATTCTGCTTGTCCGCCTTCTTACGGGCCTCGTTGTAGAAATACTCGATGAGCGTCGTTCCGTGGTGGGTTTCGATGAATTGTCGAAGGACCGTCGGCAGATTGAACTCACGGGCAATCTCGACGCCGTCTTTAACATGACCGATGATCACCAGCAAACTCATCGCCGGCGAGAGTTGATCGTGACGGCTGATGGGACCGGCCTGGTTTTCGACGAAGTAATCGGGCTTGTTGAGTTTTCCGATGTCGTGGTAGTAGGCGCCGACGCGGGCCAGCAATCCGTTGGCATTGATCGCTTCGGCAGCCGTCTGCGCGATTGAACCGATCAGCAGACTGTGGCTGAAGGTCCCCGGAGCGTCCATTGCCAGCTTGCGTAGCAGGGGCTGATTGGCGTCGCTGTAATCCATCAGGGTCATACTGGTGGCGATGCCGAAGATTTTTTCGATGAGGGGCAGAAAACCCTGGACCACGATTCCGACGATAAAGGTGATACCGGCGGCCAGGCCGGCGTTGTCCAGAACCTGCATTTTGTCGACGGCGCCGTGGATCACGCCCAATGCCGCAGCGGCGGCGAAAACCATCAGCGCCGCCAGACTGGTGACTTCGATAATCTTCATTCGAGTCCGCACTTCGTGCAGACAGAACACACAGGCCACGGTACCGGACATCATCGTCAGGAATAATTCGACGGTGGCGGTGCGGCCGACCGCAAAACAGGCCATGATACAGAAAAAGGAACTCAGGCCGAGGGCGAATCGCTGATCATACGCGATGGTCAGGACAATAGCACAGGCAACCGCGGTACCGGTGGCCAGATAAATCTGGTTTTCGTCCAGCGAGATCAAACGGGTTATGACCAGCATCAGGAGAAACAATCCCTCGACGGTGATGATACGGCTGATTCGGGAGGTTAATCTCGGGTGGAACTGATGGGTATAGAGGGCCGTTCCGACCGATAGCAGGCAAACCACGGCCGCGGTCGCGATGATTTCAGGAAATGATTTCCATATCCGATTGAATAAACCATCGGAGGTGTCGAAACTCAGAACAACGGTTGCCGAGGCGACGAAAACCGCCAGACAGGCCACGGCATACGGCGCATTGCTGTTGAGCAGCTGGCGAAGCTGCTCGAATCGTTCGGCCGACATGGTGTCTTTGACCCGTTGACCGCGCGGACTGGATTTTTTCTTCGTAAGGATCATGCGTGAGGCGACTTGCTCGAACGGTTCCTGTCATACGCGAACACGATATCCTGCACGAGCCGATGGCGAACGATGTCTTTCTCGCCAAGTTCGACGAATCCGATTCCGGGGATATTCTGCAGTTTGCGGCGGGCGTCAATGAGTCCGCTGGTCTGGCCGGGCTCGAGATCCACCTGGGTGATGTCGCCGGTGATGATCATTTTGGAACCGCGCCCCATTCGGGTCAGAAACATCAACATTTGCGAAGGGACGGTATTCTGGGCCTCGTCGCATAAGATGGCGGCCTCGTTGAGGGTTCGGCCCCGCATAAAGGCCAGCGGCACGACCTCAATGATATCCATCTCCATGAACTTGCGCATCTGGCCAAATTCCATCATATCTTCAAGACTGTCAAACAGCGGGCGCAGATACGGATTGACCTTGGCGTGCAAATCCCCCGGCAGAAACCCAAGCTTCTCTCCGGCCTCGACGGCGGGTCTGGCCAAGACAAGTTTTCGGACCTGTTTTTTCTTGAGCATCGAGACCGCCACGGCCACCGCCAGATAGGTCTTGCCCGTTCCGGCCGGCCCCGTGCAGATGGTCAGGTCGTTGGCCTGCATGGTTTCGATATAGTGTTTCTGGCCGGGAGTAAAGGGCTCGATAAGACCCTTGTGGGAAAAAACCGTGACGGTTTTATCGGTATCGGACGACTCCAGAGGCATTTCTTTTTCGGTCTGGGTCAGGATATCGCGGACATCCCTCTCCTCCAGGCGGCCTCGTTGGAGGAGCCGTTTTTGCATCTTGTGAATGATTTCGGCCGTAATTCGAACCGGTTGCCGCTGACCCGAGATCACGATGTTCTCATGGCGAGCGGTGATCTGGACCCCCATTGTGGTCCGGAGCAGGCGAAGATGCCGGTCAGTCGGACCGAACAATTCCAACCGCTGGGTATCCGATTCCAATTGAATCGTATGTTCCAACTGCGATTTCCGTTACCTGCCGACCATCAAGAAAAACAGATACGCCACCGGAGCGGCGCCCAGCGGAGAATCGATCACATCCAGAATGCCTCCAAAACCCGGCAGGTGGGCGGAGGAATCCTTGGTCTGGGCATCGCGCTTGAGCATAGACTCGGCCAGGTCAGCCAACTGACCCACCACGGCAAAGACCACCCCAAACACGACCGCTATTAGTCCATTCATTATATCAAATCCCAGGGCGAAACCAAGAGCCGCTATTATTCCAAACAGAATTCCTCCGAAAAAACCCTCCCAGGTCTTTTTCGGACTGATTCGCGGCGAGAATTTATGTTTTCCGAATAATCGACCGAATGTATAAGCCCCGGTGTCTGCTGATTTTACGGTAAAAATGAACATAAGGGTTTGTCGATATCCGTATTCAATCTGGATTCCCAGGAAAAAGCTACTGAGGAATCCTAAGTATAGGATTGACAATAAGTTACCGCCAAGATTGACGATTGTTCCCGAGGGACCGAGTTTTCGGGCTTGGAATAGAAATAAAATCAAAACTGTAAATGCTGTTATTATAAGGACATAAAGTGAAAGGAAACGATTGGGGTTCGGGGAGAATTGTGCGAAATACCAGCTTGCCGCCAAGAGCACGGAGGCCTGAATTGTGATTTCAGGGAAAAGCCGACAGGAGACATTTTTAGCCAGAAGTGCCATTTCGATTTGAGCCGGGATTGCCATCAGGACCAGAAGTGCCAGGAGGATATTGCCTCGGATGAGTAAATCGCGGCCCTCCGTATGAAGTGTCCAGCCGAAGCGGTCATCGATAACGACCAGGGCTGAAAAGACGATTACCATGAGGGTTCCAAAGATCAATCGGTATTTGAGCATCGTTGAAAATCCTTATTATCCAAAACCGGACGGTTGAAGGAAACCGCAAGTTGGAGCCGAGATCGTCACACGGTCTGGGATTTCACATCGCCGAAACGACGACTCCGGCCCGCGAAAGTCCGAATCGCCTGGTCGAGATCGGCCTCGGAAAAATCGGGCCAGAGAGTGTCGGTGACGAAGAATTCGGCGTAGGAAATCTGCCAGAGCAAGAAATTACTGATTCGCATTTCGCCGGAAGTTCGGATCACCAGGTCGGGATCGGGAAGCCCGGCGGTGTACAGATTGCGATCGAGAGTCGATTCATCAATTAAGGCGGGATCGAGCTTGCCCGCGACGGCATCCGTGGCCATTCGTTTGGCGGCATCGACGATTTCCGCACGGCCGCCGTAATTGAGTGCGATGGCCAAGACCATGCCCGAATTATTCCGTGTCATTTCGACGGTTTCGTGAAGGGTGTCCACGACCTTTTGCGGCAATCGTTCCAACCGTCCCAGATGGACCAGTCGAACCTGGTGTTTCATCAAATCCGGACGAATGGCTTCGAGATACAACGCATACAGATGCATCAGGAAATCAACCTCTTCCTTCGGCCGTTTCCAATTCTGCATGCTAAAGGAATACAGCGACAGGCATTCCAGACCGAGTTGAACCCCATACAGGGCGATCTTCTCGACGGTCTTTCCGCCTTGTTCGTGACCCTGAAACCGCGGCAAGCCCCGTTGCTGGGCCCATCGGCCATTGCCGTCCATGATGATGGCCACATGGCGGGGGACAGATAGCGGAGAAATTCCCAGCCGCTGGGCCGTTCTCTGGCGTCTGGATTCAAACAATTCGCTCACGACTGCTTCCTGTTTCTTATCCTGCGAATAGTCTTCGGGACCGAATCAGATCAGGATTTACGAAAGATCACCTGGTCTCGCTGAGGACCCACGCCGAGCATGGTAATCGGGACTCCGACGATCGATTCGATCTTTCGCACATAATTACGCGTCGTCTCGGGTAAATCCTCAAAGCGACGGACGGCCGAAAGATCCTCGTTCCATCCGGGTACGGTTTCGTAGATACATTGGACCGATTGCAGCCGTCGGGCATCGGAAGGGAAGAAATCGGTCTCGACGCCGTCGATTCGATACGCCCCGCAGATATTGAGTTCCGGGAAGCCGGCCAGAGTATCCAGGTGCATCATGGCGATCTCGTCGATGCCGCCGATACGAGCCGAGTACTTGACGGCGACAGCGTCAAACCAGCCGCACCGTCTCGGTCTTCCGGTGGTGGTACCGTATTCGTGGCCGCGCTCGCGGATTCGCTGGCCGATCGCGTTGTCCTGTTCGGTGGGAAACGGACCGGACCCGACGCGGGTGGAATAGGCCTTTACCAGGCCGACAAAACAATTGACATATCGGGCCGGAACGCCGCAACCGGGGCTGATCCCCAGAGCGCTGGCATTGGAACTGGTGACAAAAGGATAGGTTCCGTGGTCGATATCCAACAACGATCCCTGGGCGCCTTCGAAGAGGATATTCTTTTTCGCGTCGATGGCTTCGTGCAGATATTGCGTGGTGTCACAGACAAAACCGGCCAGCTTGGCACTGAGGGCGAGGTATTTTTCAACCAAGGCGTTGTCATCGATCGGTTCGGCGGCGTAGAGGGCCGTGAAGAGCTTACTCTTGTAGGCCGCGATCATTCGCAATTTTTCGACCAACGCCCCCGGGTCACGAAAATCACACATTCGAATGGCGTGAATGCGTCCAACCTTGTCGGCATAACAAGGACCAATTCCGCGGGCGGTGGTGCCGATCTTGCGGGTACCGAGGGATTCCTCACGGAGGCGGTCTTCGAGTTTGTGGTAGTCGAGCACGACATGGGCATTGTCGCTGATCCGCAACCGATCGGCCAGCGAAATGCCGCGAGAGGCGAGTTGGTCGATCTCGGCCAGCAGAACCTCCGGATCGACGACAACTCCGTTGGCGATTACGCAATCCACGCCCGGACGAACGGAGCCGCTGGGCAGGATGTGCAGGGCGAACTTCTGGCCGGCGACGACGACGGTATGACCGGCGTTGGCCCCGCCGCCGTACCGGACGACGATATCGCTGGACTCGGCGAGAATATCGACGATCTTGCCTTTGCCCTCATCTCCCCACTGCAAGCCGACAACGCAGATGTTCATGACTGGGTTTTTCCTTCCTGAGATGCCGGGCCGGATAGCTCTTCGATCAATCGATCGAGTACGGCCGAAAGATTATCATAACTCCGGGCATACAGTTTCAAGTTTTTCTCGGAGCCGCCGGATTTGTAGGAGAGAACGAAAAATCCCTTGGAATCAAAGTAGGTCTTGTCAATCTGAGTGATGGAACTCAGAGGGATTGTCAACGAATTGACATTCAGGTTTTCGTCATCCACACGGATCCTCTGATTCCGAACGCGGACAAAATTGGCCACCACCAGAAACGCGCCGACCAGAAGATACGGCGGGGCACTCCGGTTGATGACCAAGGTATCGTCGGGCGTTCCGTCGGGTTTGGTATGTTTGGTGGTAAATTCCTTGTTGTAATGTCCGTCGTAATAGAACCAGGACGCCAGGCCCAGAAATACGACCAACAGGATCAAGTGATTGTTCCTTCGGTACCGACTCAATGGGGCCACAATCGCCATGTTCCGTTGCCTCCTTTCATTCTGAATCTTGTCCGATCTTTGGTTCCTGCCTTCATGGAATCTCCGCCGATGCGAGGAAGGTTCCTGCGATTATCTCCGCTGGGCAATGGCGCTGGCCAGCGGTTTGACAAAGTCGGGAATGATCCGCTCGATCATCAGGGTCTCGGCCCAGCCACATTGTCGGAGAAAACAGGTCTTCAGGTCGAACTTGTCTTCGGCGGGGGGGTATTGGCGGATCGTCAGATACAAACTGATTGGCTCTTCGGATTTGAAATGACCCTGGCGAATCTCGGCGGCGTTCGAACGGGACTCGATGGCGATGCGGGCCTGGGTGCGGCAATCTTCGCTGAGGGAGATAATCGTGGCCGGCGATAATCCCATCGCCTGGGAGCCGGGCAGATCCAGCAGCCGGTGAAAAGCCGTATTCCGGAGCAGAGCATCGGAAATGACCTCGTTGTGATTGCCCTGAAAATCAAAATCCATCGTGAAAGTCACATCGAGAGATTCAACATCCAAATGACTCAATCCGAGCATGAATGGTGCCAGGTCCAGGACCAACCGCTGCAGTCCGAAGGCGTCTTCCGGATCATCGGGATTGGCGCATCCGGCGCACAGACGATCCGCCTCGATGCTGACCCAACGATATTTCTGGGACTGGCGATCTTCTTCGAGGACAAAATCACCATTGTCCCGCCGGTGAAAACTGTTCAGCGACGGGAACTGTTTTTCGATCCGTTCGCAGAAGGCCAGGACCGTATCCCGTTCGGTCGGCAGGTCAAGCTCCGTATTGATCAGCATTTCGATGAAAAACTCATCGCACAGCGAATTAAAGCCATTGGACATCAGATTCAGAACTCCAAACTCATGAAAAACATTACGCAAAACACCATAGTATCTCACATCCGGCCTGGTTTGACAAGGGGAAAGGCAAAATAAAACCGGAGGCATAGTTACCGGATTTTGGGTCCGGTGGCTTGACCGGTCTGGATGGGACGGGTAGGATGAACGGTGAGTCGGGATTTGATTGGAAGACAATGCTTGAAGTCAGCTCGCTGTGCAAGTCGTATGGATCGTTGAATGCGGTCGATGGAGTCAGTTTCTCGATTGAGCCGGGGGAAGTATTCGGTTATCTGGGGCCGAACGGGTCCGGGAAAACGACCACGATCCGCTGCATTATGGGTTTGCTTCGGCCGTCGGCCGGGCAGGTTCGCGTATTCGGTCAAATGGTCCGGACCGGACGAGGTACGGGGCATTCCGAGATCGGTTATCTGCCGGGCGAATTTCGGATATGGCCGGGTTTGCGTGCGAGGTATTCACTGGCCGCCTTGGCGTCGCTGGGGAGCGGGAACTCGGTTGATGCGCATCGGAGAGCACTGGCCGAACGACTGGAGTTGAACCTGGACCGGAGGGTCGAAACCCTGTCGAAAGGAAATCGCCAGAAAGTCGGGCTGCTGTATGCGTTTGAACACCGGCCGCGGTTGCTGATTTTGGACGAGCCGACATCGGGTTTGGATCCTTTAATGCGTCAGGTAGTACTGGATCTGATTCGCGAGGCGGCGGCCGACGGAGCGGCGGTATTGCTGTCGTCGCACGATCTGGCGGAGGTCTCAGTCGTTTGCGGACGGGTGGGGATCCTGCGGGAAGGAAAACTCGTAGAAATCGCGCCAATCTCTCAGATTGTTCAGCAAGGCCGACGACGATTGATGGTCTGGTTTCGCGAGCCCATGCTTCTGCCGGAAATCCGCGAACATTCCGCCGACTTTGAGCTTGTCGAGCAAAAACCCGGTATGATCCATCTGGCCTATCAAGGTCAATGTGATCCGATCCTGAAATGGGTGTCGCAGTGGCCCATCGATCGGATCGCCACACCCGATACCTCGCTGGAGGAGGCCTTCCTGCAATATTATCGAAAGTCCAACGGGTATCCCAGCGGGAAGGGGCAACCATGAAGGTACGCGGAACCCCTTTGTTTCCCTTTGCTTTGCTGCGATTCTGGTTCGGGCGGATTCTTCTGGCTTGGGCCCTGATCGCCCTGATGATCTTTTTGATCCAACTGGCCATTTGCGGGATCATTCACGACAACCAGCAGGTCAAGACCATGCTGAAGTTTCTGGACATGATGCCATCGATCATCAAGTCGGCGCTGGGCGGAGAGACGCTGCAGGTCGGCAACCTGCCGGCACTGATCGCCATCGGTTATCAGCATCCTCTGACGCTGCTTCTGTTTATGCTCTATGCCGTCGGGATTCCAACGGGACTGTTGGCCGGGGAAGTCCAGCGGGGGACGATGGAGCTGATCCTGAGCCGGCCGGTTACCAAGCTGCAGGTGTATCTGTGCGCGGCATTGCTGACGGTGACGGGAATGGTGGCGCTGGTGGCGGTGATGTTCTTCGGGACCTTTGTCTCGACGCGGATTTACAATTTCGGCGAGCCGATTCCGCTCCTGGAGTTTTTCCGGCTGGCGGTCAATGGCGGGATGCTGTCGGCCACCGTCGGGGCGATCTCGCTATTGTCGGCGGCGACCTTTTCGCGCCGGGGTACGGCCGTCGGCGTCGCGGTGGCGTATCTGGTGGCGAATTATTTCGTCAATATCATCGCCGAGTGGTGGCCGCAGATGAAATCCATCAAGACGGTGACGATCTTCTATTATATCAACCCCCACAAGGTCTTCGGCCTGCATGTCTGGCCGGCCAGCGAGATGATCGTTTTGGGATCGCTTTTGCTTACGGCGACGTTCCTTGGGGCAATCGTCTGGAACCGCCGCGACCTCCCGCTGTAAATTTTTCTACAGTGATACGATCAAACGCAAAGAACAAGGGTACAGCATTTCACTGTACCCTTGTTTGTTGAATTCGAATCTGCTCTTGTCAATAGTTTATTTCTTTTTGCCCTTCTTGGCGGGCTGGCTCTTGGCTACCGCCTGCGCAGCCGCGAGGCGTGCGATCGGCACGCGGAATGGAGAACAGCTCACATAGTTCATTCCGACGCGGTGGCAGAACTCCACGCTGGCCGGTTCGCCGCCATGCTCGCCGCAGATGCCGACTTCGAGCTGCTTGTTGGTCTTACGGCCGCGCTCGATGCCGACCTGGATGAGTTCGCCCACGCCCGATTGATCGATGCTCTGGAATGGATCGCCGGGAAGGATCTTCTTATTGAGATAATCCGGCAGGAATCCGCCGATGTCATCGCGGCTAAAGCCGAAAGTCATCTGCGTCAGGTCGTTGGTTCCGAAACTGAAAAACTCGGCCAACTCGGCGATCTTGTCGGCGACCAAAGCGGCCCGCGGAATCTCGATCATCGTACCGGTTTCGTGGCGAATCTTCTTGAGGCCGAACTTGGCCAGGACTTCGGCATAGACCTGCTTGACGATGGCGAACTGGTCCTTGAGTTCAGCGACATCGCAGACGACCGGGATCATGATCTCGGGGTGGGGTTTCTTGCCTTCCTTGAGCAATTCGGCCGCGGCCTCGAAGATCGCGCGAACCTGCATCGTGGTCACTTCCGGATAGGTCACGCCGAGACGAACGCCGCGGTGTCCCATCATCGGGTTGCTTTCGTGCAGATTCTCGGCTCGTTTGGCCAACTCTTCCATGCTGATGTTCAGATCCTTGGCTAACTGTTCGAGTTTGGCCTGTTCGCGAGGGACAAACTCATGCAGCGGCGGATCCAGCAGACGGATGACGACGGGCAGGCCGTCCATGGCTTCCAGGGTTCCTTTGATATCCTTCTTGACGAAGGGGAACAACTCATCGAGGGCCTTCTTGCGCTCTTCGAGAGTCTTGGAAACAATCATCTTGCGGAGGAGGAACAGCGGCTGATCGGAATTCTTGCCGTAAAACATGTGCTCGGTACGGAACAGGCCGATGCCTTCGGCGCCAAACGAACGGGCGCGAGCGGCGTCTTCCGGTGTGTCGGCGTTGGTACGGATACCCAGCTTGCGGACGGAGTCACAGACCTTCAGGAAGCCCATCAGCAGGGTATTCTCTTCGCCGGCGTCCATCATCGGCAATTTGCCTTCATACGCATAGCCCTTGGAGCCGTTGAGGGTGATCCAGTCGCCTTCGCGGAAGACCTTGCCGGAAACATGCAATTCCTTCTTGCCCAGCTCGACATGCAGGGCGCCGCAACCGACGATACAGCACTTGCCCCAGCCGCGGGCCACGAGGGCCGCGTGACTGGTCATGCCGCCGCGGGCGGTGAGAATGGCCTGAGCGGCCCGCATACCTTCGACATCTTCCGGGTTGGTTTCTTCACGGACCAGAATGACCTTCTTGCCATCCTTGGCCCATGCCACGGCGTCGGGTGCGGTAAAGACGATCTGGCCGGTGGCGCCACCGGGACCGGCGGGAAGACCCTTGGCCAGCGGTTTGCATTCCTTCTCGGCCTTTGGGTCGATGATCGGGTGCAGCAGCTCATCGAGTTGAGCGGGGCTGACGCGCTTGACCGCCTCTTCCTTGGTGATCAGTTTTTCCTTGAGCATATCCATGGCCATGCGAACGGCGGCCGGCCCATTGCGTTTGCCGACGCGGCACTGAAGCATGAACAGGCGGCTCTTCTCGATGGTGAACTCGATGTCCTGCATGTCGCGGTAGTGCTGTTCGAGTTTCTTCTGGATGGCGAACAGTTCCTTGTAGGCCTTGGGCATACATTTTTCGAGACTGACCAGTTCCTTGTTGTGCTCGCTCTTGGAGTCTTCGTTGACCGGGGCCGGAGTGCGGATACCCGCGACGACATCCTCGCCCTGCGCGTTGACCAGATACTCGCCGTAGAAGAAGTGCTCACCGTTGCCCGGGTTGCGGGTAAACGCCACGCCGGTGGCCGAATCGTCGCCGAGGTTGCCGAACACCATCGACTGAACATTGACGGCCGTACCCCACTCGTCGGGGATACCTTCGATGCGACGGTAGCTGATGGCTCTTTTTCCGTTCCACGAGGAGAAGACTGCGTGAATGCCGCCCCAAAGCTGTTTTTCATGCTCATCAGGGAAGGGAGAACCGAGGACTTCCTGAACCTTGTTCTTGAATTGCTCGCACAACCACTTGAGGTCGGCGGCGGTCATGTCGGTATCGGACTTGTAACCCTTGTTGTGCTTGAGCTGGTCCATGATCCGTTCGAGCTGACGGCGAATGCCCTGATCATCCTTGGGCTCGATGCCCGCGGCCTTTTCCATCACGACATCGGAATACATCATGATCAAGCGGCGATAAGCATCGAAGACGAACCGCTCGTTACCGGTCTGCTCGACCAGGCCGGGAATCGTCTTGCTGGTCAGGCCGACATTGAGAACGGTTTCCATCATGCCGGGCATCGAACTTCGGGCGCCGGAACGAACCGAAACCAGCAGAGGATTTTTCGGATCGCCGAATCCTTTGCCCATAATCTTTTCGACCTTGGTCAAGGCCTTGGCCACTTCTTCCTTTAGACCCTTGGGATAGCTTTTCTTGTTCGCATAGTAATGCGTGCAAACTTCGGTGGTGATCGTAAAGCCCGGAGGGACCGGGACGCCGAGGTTCGCCATCTCCGCCAGGTTGGCGCCCTTGCCGCCCAGCAGGTTCTTCATATCGGCGCGACCATCGGCCTTTCCGCCGCCGAAGAAATAGACCATTTTCTGTGCCATTCTCAATTTCTCCTACATAATATAGACAACCATAGACTTTGGGTCATCGACCCAGGATTTCCGGAAACAAAAAGATTCCAAAGTATAGCCCCCGCCCCGGTTTCTGTCAATTCTGAAACACCCGGGCTTTACGGATTTCAGTGTTGCCTTCTACGGATTGGGTCTGGCCATGAATGGGTTGGACGATGGCTGGATCGAACTGGGAAGAGTCGAAAAAAGTCCGATAAATCAGGTTTGGAGTCGAGGTTGGTTCAATCAAGCCCAAACCAATCGTAACTTCTTGAGGCAAAAAGAGTTGCGAGCAAGTAATTGCCCCCGTTGAATTGATGGATCTCTCGGAAAGTCATTCTGGCTGGATGACGATACATCAATACCTGTCCCTCTCAGACCGGGGATGGAGAAGGAACAGCGACTATATAGGATTCACAGAGAGAACGGTGTGAACGAAACGAATTTGTCCACGACAACGAACTCTAACTCATCGACCGATCGGTGGGTGGGATTGGGAATTATCGCGGGATTGATGATCCTGTCGATCGTGGGAATTCTCGCGGGGTTCCGACAAATCGCGTTGGTTCATAACCGCAAGGTTTTTGTGGAAGAAAGCCATAGACGAGCGGTCGAACTGGATCATTGGATCCTTCAATCGCAGATGATTGGAATGGTTCGGAGTCTTGGAGTTTCCGGCGGCGTTTTGTCGGAGGTGATCCAGGGCGGATTGGTCGATGATCCGGAACTGATCGAACGATTGGAACGGATTCGCCAATTTGCTTCCGCAGCGATTGTATATGTGATGGATGACACAGGGACTGTTGTCGCCTGTACGCCGTTTGGCGAAAAGAAGGAAACGCTGACCGGAAAGAATTATTCCTTCCGGCCTTACTTCACCGCATCCATGAAAGGGCAAGATGTAGTCTATCCGGCCATGGGTATAACCACTCACCAGAGGGGAATCTATTATTCAGCGCCGGCCTATTGTAAGGACGAGGGCGACCAACTCCAAATCAAGGGCGTGGTCGTCATCAAGGTCGGATTGGACGGAGTTGACGATTATCTGGAACAATATCCCGATCCAATAGCGCTGGTCACTTCTTCTGGGATTGTGTTTGCGACGAATCGTCCGGAATGGATGTATGCTTCGGTATTTCCCGTGGATACCTCGCGTGGAATGAGGATGACGGACGATTCACAAATGAATCTCCTGGGTTCGGATTCTTCCGCAATTCGGCTGGCGGTGAATCTGTCGGAGAAATCGGTTTATCTGAACGATCATCAATATGCCGTTGAGTCTTCCGAATTATCCCTTCAGGATGCGGGCGGAAAATGGACACTGATTAGCCTGGCCGATCCGAGCTATTGGTTTCCATGGGAAAAGGCGGCCGCGAACGGGGGTATCCTTATGATCCTCGAGGTTTTGGGGATTATTGCCATCCGTTCAAAGCGTCGTCAAAGGATGATGTCAATAGCTGCGATCGAGACCGATCGAAAACTGCGGACCATGATGAACAATCTGCCGGGAATGGCATACCGTTGCCGGAACGACCGGGAATGGACAATGGAATTTCTCAGCGATGGATGTCGAGAATTGACCGGATATTCCCCTGAGGATTTGATGGAAAACGCCGTAGTATCGTTTGGAGACTTGATCCATCCGGATGATCGGGAAATGGTCTGGGAAACGGTCCAGCGGGGGATTGAAGGAGGTCATTCCTTCCAGATGGAGTACCGAATTCGGAATGCAAACGGGCAGGAGATCTGGATATGGGAACAAGGTATCGGGATCGTCCGAAATGGCTTCTTGGAAGCTCTGGAAGGGTTGATGCTCGATATTACCGCCCGAAAATTGGCTGAACAGGCCCGCCAAATCAGCAAAGACAAATTATCCCAAATCATCATGGGTTCACCTGTGGCGGCATTCGTTATCGATGAGCGGCATATTATCACGCATTGGAACCAGGCGTGCAGTGCGTTAACCGGCATCCCCGCTGAAAGCATCGTCGGCACGAATCAGGCCTGGAAAGCTTTTTATCGGGAGTCTCGCCCGGTTTTGGCTGATTTACTCGTGGACCGGCAGGAGACGACGGTATTCCAGCAATGGTACGGAGCCAAGTGGAAACCGTCGGCGGTTACCGAAGGGGCCGTCGAGGGCGAAGATTTCATTTCCTTGCTGAAGCCGGATGGGAAATGGTTGTTTTTCACGGCCGCTCCCCTCCGCGATCCGCAGGGACGGATTATCGGCGCCATCGAAACCCTCCAGGATTTCACGGAACGAAAACGTACCGAACAATCGCTTCGTCTGGCCCGCGATGAGGCCTGCCGTGCCAGGGTTGAAATTGAGCAGGTCAATCGAAAACTCGAATTGACCGTGGAGAAAGCCAACCTGATGGCCCGCGAAGCGGTCAATGCCAATCGGGCCAAAAGCGAATTTCTGGCCAATATGAGCCATGAAATCCGTACGCCGATGAATGCCGTGATCGGATTTGCCGACCTTCTGGTTGAAGAGCCGTTGACCGACACGCAACTGGATTACGCGCGAACGATCGGCTCTTCGGGACGACATCTTCTGGAGATCATCAACGACATCCTCGACTTTTCGAAGATCGAGGCGGGGAAACTGACCACGGATATTGTGGATTGTTCTCTCCATGAAATCCTGTCGGGGGTCGAGTCCTTGATGCAGCCGGTCGCGAAAACGAAAGGGTTGCAGTGGACGATCGAATGTCCCCCATCGATACCGGATCACATCGGCACCGATCCCGCTCGATTGCGCCAGTGCCTGATCAATCTGATTGGAAACGCGATCAAGTTCACCGAATCCGGAAAAGTGATTCTTCGTGTCGAACCGGTTACGGTCGAGTCGAAGCGAATGCTCCAGTTTGAGATCGAAGATACGGGAATCGGGATTCCGTTGGACAAACAACAGGTTATCTTCGAGCCGTTTTCGCAGGCCGACGGAAGCACGACCCGTCGTTTCGGCGGCACAGGATTGGGTTTGGCGATTACCCGGCAATTGATTCGGCTGATGGGCGGACGAATCACCCTCGTCAGCACACCAGGCAAGGGTTCCACTTTCCGGTTCACAATCCCTTTGCAACTCATGTGCGACAGTCGGGGAAATATGTCGGCCAAGGATTCTCCCGTTTCCGAAGTCGGGGCTTCGCCAAAATTTTCAGCTTATCGAATTCTTGTGGCCGAAGATAATCCGGCCAATCAGATTCTGATGGAGACGATCTTAAGCCGATTGGGGATGACGGTAACCATTGTCGAGGACGGGGTCCAGGTGGTTCAAAAAGCCCTGAACGAGTCGTTTGACCTGATCCTGATGGATATCCAGATGCCCAATCGAAACGGATTGGAAGCCGCCCGGATTCTGCGTTCCGAGGGCGTCAAAATCCCGATCGTGGCCTTAACGGCCTACGCCATGAAGGGCGACGATAAAAAGTGTTTCGACGCCGGTTGCGATGCCTATCTGACCAAACCAATCAAGCGAGAACGGCTGCTGGAGGAACTGACGCGTTTTCTGGGTCCGGCGGACGAACAATTTGTCTGGGAGTCGATGACCCAGGTTCAGAATCAGGTCGAGGAATGCAACCGGTTGTGCGAGGAAGCGATTCACCCGACCCAACCGGATGCACCCGAGGAAGATGAAGATCCTTCCACCCCGGATCCTTCTTCTCCGGACCAAACGGAGGAATAGTTCATCCCTTCGAGTCTGGACGGCCCGATTGCGTGCGGGCCTGCTTATCCGTCATATCAATCGCCCAGATATACTTCTGCGTTCGGAAAACGATCGCGCACAAACTCGCGATCGAGATGCCGAAAATATAGGGCAACAATGGCTCAATCCATCTTGTCCCAAACAGAATCAGGGCCGTGTTGAGAACGATGAACCAGATTCGAATCTCTGTCGGACCCGTTCCCAGATAGGTGATCTTGAAATGACCCGTCGCCCCAAACGACAGGAATGAGCTGGCCATGAAGGTACCGAACACGGGGATTAGGCCATAGATGATTTGCCGAGAAAAGCCATTGAGTAAAAACGAATAACCGACCAGGATGGCGGCCGTGAACACGAAATCAAGCAAGTGATCCATATAGAAACCCCATTTGGGGATTCCCGTATCGCGGTGACGCCCCAGCGCGCCGTCGAAGCAGTCGGTAAACCACTGCAGAAACAGCATCAGGGAGGACAACCACAACCAGTGAAGGGAACCGGTTTTGGCGGCCAGCCACCCGAACAGGATCAGTCCCAGTGACCAAGGGATCGTCATCAGGGTCAGATGGTATCCCTCAATCCAACGGGGAAATCGGGTGACATTGGCGTCGATAAATTTTCGCTCGACGCCGGCCAGCAGCGTGGTCATCGGAAGTTTCTTGTCTCCGGTAAAGGGACCCGTGGCTCCATCGCTCATGGTCTCAGATCTCCTTGCCTTCCAGTATCGAGAGCAAATGATCCGCGACGCGCGTGACATAAGGATTGCGTTTGTCGTCGCGCGCGGTTCTAACGGCATCGATCACCGGTCGCGCTTCGACACCCAATTCATCCAGTTCGAGCATCGCATAATATGCCACCCATTCCTGCGGACTCTTGAGTAACGCAATCCATTCGGCAATCGCGCGGTCTTTCTGTCCCAGCCGCATCAGCGCTTTCGCCGCGGCGACCCGGACGACATGGGATTCGTCCAGCAGCGCCGCATGGATAGCATCCATAGCCGGACGGGCATCTTCGAGATTGCTCAGACCAACGGCTGACCAGTATCGGAAAGCCGGATCGGGATCGCGGAGCCCATCCACGAAAGCCGAGAAATGTATTGGGTGCGCATGCCAGGTCAGCGGAACCAGATTGGCCAGTTTCTTCCAGGCCCGCGTTCCGCCGGGACGACGATAGAGGGCATAGCGACTGCCATAGTTCCGTTCGGCTTCGGCCAATACCGGTTCCGGCACAAAACCCAGATCCAGGCCGGTCTCCATCCAATCGGCCAGCGCCGCCTGAAGACGGGTTCGAACGGTCTCCAGTTTCGGATCGTCGATGAGATTGACAATTTCATGAGGATCGCTCAAGGTATCGTACAATTCCTCCGGCGGCTTGTTGTCGGCCATGAAGGACAACGCGCCTTCGGGTAAAATCCCATCCGCTTTCGATTTTCGAAGAGCTTTCATGATCGGGCTTTGTTCGGCATATTGAAGATGC
>JAAYVQ010000051.1 GCA_012517095.1 Phycisphaerae bacterium
CCGCACCTGCGACTGAAAATTCATTTTCGACGACTCTCAAACCACCCTGAACGGCAAGCCAATAACATACCAGAATGGCGAGAATACCTCAAGGTCAAAGAATCCATTCTGGATTATGGACGGGTATTGAGGGTGGATTTGTTGCAGCAATCCGATATAATATCTGCGTTATCCAATGTTTCATAATGATACAGAAGGGGATCGAGAGATGAACAATTTCGAATATTTCAATCCGGTGAAGGTGGTGTTTGGCAAGGGAACAATCGCCAAGGTTGCCGAACTGATCGACGCCAAAAAGAAGGTGATGATGACCTATGGCGGCGGATCGATTAAAAAAAAACGGCGTCTATGACCAGGTTGTCAAGGCCTTCGGGAAGCGCAAGTTCGTCGAGTTCGGCGGCATCGAGCCCAATCCCCGCTTCGAGACCTGCCTGAAGGCCGTGGCCCTGGCCAAAAAGAAGAAGGTCGATTTTCTGCTCTCCGTCGGGGGCGGGTCGGTACTGGACGCGACCAAGTTCATTGCGGCCGCGATCCGCTTTCGTGGCAAGGATCCGTGGGACATTCTTCGCACGATGGGCGGCTGCGTCAAGGCGGCCGTACCGTTGGGCGCGATCCTGACTTTACCGGCCACGGGTTCGGAGATGAACTGTTTTTCGGTAATCAGCCGCGAAAAGACGCAGGAAAAACTGCATTTTGGCAGCCCGAAGGTCTTCCCGCAATTTTCGATCCTCGATCCCGAAGCGACTTATTCGTTGCCGAGAGCCCAGGTCCGTAACGGCATTGTCGATGCCTTCGCGCATGTTATGGAGCAGTATATGACCCGGGACAACCGTACGCATCTTCAGGACCGCCAGGCCGAAGCGATCCTCAAGACGCTTGTGGATGACGCCGACAAGATCCTGGCCGAGCGGCCGGACTACGACAGCCGGGCGACCTGGATGTGGTGTTGCACGCAAGCCCTCAACGGCACCATTGCCTGCGGCTGCGTCGAGGACTGGAGCACCCACATGATCGGCCACGAACTGACCGCCTTCTTCGGCATCGATCACGGCCAGTCGCTGGCGGTCGTGATGCCCGCGGTGTGGAAGCACCAGAAACAGCACAAGAAAGCCAAGCTCGCCCAGTACGCCCGCCGCGTCTGGCATGTGACTTCCGGCTCGATCGACGAACAGGCCGACGCCGCGATCGACAAAACCATCGCGTTCTTTAACTCGATCGGCATGCCTACCCGCCTGGACGCCTATCGTATCACCGGTGCCGACATCCACAAGGTCGTCGATCGCTTCGCCGAACGCGGAACCGTTCTCGGCGAAAACCAGAACATCACCAGCAAAGAGATCGAGCAGATCCTGCGGTTGTGCTTATAGAAACGGTTATTTCATCAACAAAAGACAGCGAGAAATTCTCGCTGTCTTCATTTTGGAGAACGAGAGGACTTACGGCGCCGAGATCGTCACCGTGATCGGCAGGCCTTTGTCGGGTTCGATCAGCAAATTTCTGACCTCAAATTTCAGATCCGCCTTGCCGGTTTCCTTATTGACGGTTGGCTTTAGGATCGTAGTGCTGTTGGGTTCCAGAACCAACGGCTTATCCGTTCGTTTGCGGCCCAGCTCGAAGGGCACATCGGATTTGTTGCGGATTTCAAGGATAGCCGTTGTTCCGCTTCGATGATGTACCGGCATAAATTCAACCGATGACTCAAAGAGCGGCTTTAAAAACTCCTCTTTTCCGGCAATTTGATTCATGGCCCAAACGGCCGTCCGGCCGGCGTTGAGCGCCTCACGGATCGCATCCAACGAACGGTCCTTGGCGAATACCAGCGTCATCGTGCGGTGGTTGGCGTGATTTTCCGTCGGCGGATCGAACGGGGAGTGCTCGTCGGAATTGCCCATCAGCGTCAGGTTGTACTGGCCGGCCCAGGTGTGGGCGTCTTTGTAATATTCGTCGCCGTTGAACGGTTCGATACCCTGAATCAGTTTGCCATCGACCAGGGTTTTGTGGATGTCGAACCAGTAGGATTCGTCGGGCTTGGATTGCTTCCAGCCGGGGTGATTCCAGAAGACGAACGCTCCCTGGTCATTGGCGGCCTTGATCTGCGTCAGGAAATCCTTGATATCCAGAGCGGCAATATCCTTGACGAAAAGGGCGTTGTAGTGGCCAGGAGGCGTGTCGCGGGTGATTTCGGCGGCGCGGATCAAGAGGATGTTCAAATCCTTTGCCCGAGGAGCGGCAATCTCATAGGGTCGTGCGTGGTTGGTGGGGATATCGCCTTTGTGCGGGTGATACTCGATGTGGTCGCTGATGGCGATCGCGTCGAGTCCCTCCCGCCAGGCCTCATCGACGCGGACGGTCGGCCAGACATTCCCGTCGGAAAAGACCGTGTGCATGTGGAAGTCGCACTTGAGCGTGCGGTAGCCGGTAATATCAGGAATGCGGATCTCCTTACGAACAGCGCCAAAAGCACAGGCCGAAAACAGCAGGGCGACAAGGACGACGATTTGATAGCGGCACTTCATGTTGGTTTCCTTTCGTTATTGGGGAATCAGGTTTTGTTCGATCAGGAACTTGGCGAAGAACTCGGCCTTCTTTTGCGCTCCGGCTTCGTTGACATGTCGCCCGTCGAACCAGTATTGGGCATCCTGCGGCATTACGGCCGATAGGTCCAATAACGGGACCTTCTGTTCGGCGGCGACGGCCTGGATGATCTGGTTGTGTTCGGCGGCGCCTTTGGCGTATTGCGGCCAGGTGACATATTCGCCGGGGCCGGGTTTGTTGGGGCTGTGGGCCCAGGTCGAGAGTACAAAGCCGACTTTCTGCTGCCGCGAGATGGCGATCATATTTTCAAGATTCCGTCGAAAGAAGGTCGGAGGGTTGGCGTCGATGAGTTTGACCATCTCCGGATCCTTGCTCCACAGGTTCATATAGGAGCTGTCGGTGTTGACATACCCCTCCAGGCCAACATACCGCATCGGGACCAATCGCAATCGCTGGTTGAGTAACCGCAACAGGACGCTGCGTTCCCACAGGGCCCGCTTGGGGGTTTGCCACTGACGTCGTTCGCCGGAATTATCACCCCGATACACATCCGGCGGGACGATCCGCGCGTGGACATCGTTGATCGCGTCGTAGAAGATCACCAGATCCGGCTGCAGGTCCAGCACGCGGAACTGCAGGTTGATCAACGACTCCCAGGAGTTATAGCCGCCGACGCCGGCGTTGACGACCTCGACATTTACACGGCCGTATTGTTCGCGGAGTTGCTTTTCAAGCTGGGCCGGGAAAGATTGGCGATAATCGGGGACTTTAATGGTGTAGGTACCCGAGCCGCCGAGGACGGCAATGCGAAATGTTCCCGCTGGCTTGGGGACGGCGATCTCCTCGCCACGAAAACCCAGCTTGTTGTGGCGGTTCAGGCCGTCGCGGCTGACAAAGCCGGGCGTGTTGCAGTAGTTGAGGTAGTGATGCGGCGAGAACATCCGGTGTTGTTGCGGTACATCCTCGTAGAGAGCGATTTGCGCGAAGGTGTAATCGTCCGCAACGCCGTAGAGCCATACCCGTGTTGCCCACTCGGCGATCGCGAATCCGACAATCAGCCCGCCCAACATCAGTAACAACTTTCGGGATAGAGAGGATCTCTTGCCCTTCGAATCAACGACCGAATGCGGAGGAATCTTGTCCATCCTGACCGGTTGTCGATCCTGTCGTTTCATACGGCCTTACCACTGAATGACCAGTTTGTCTTTGGCGGGCAGGGCCGGGAACGGGTTGTGCGGCTCGGTCTGATACCAGAATGCCACCGAAGACAAGTCATCCTTGAGGTGCAGGTATCGGCCTTCGGATTGCCAGCCCAGCGATTGAATCGTTATGCGGAGGTCCTTGTCGAAACGGATCGGATCGGTAATGTGCCAGCGATACAGGCCGAACCGCGGCTGTTTGAGAGCATTGGTTTCGGCCTTGAGGGCCTGCGGCATTCCCGTATAGGGTGAAGAAAATTCCATATATTCGTCCGTACCGGGCCGCATGAAACCGTAAGAGCCGCAGAAGTAGTCCTCGGTTCCGGTGCCACAGATCGTCGGGAATTCCCGATCGCCGTCCATGAAAAACTTGATCTCGCCTTCGCCCCACCAGCCGGGCGAGTTGGATCCCCAGCACATATAGGTACCCACATATTGGCCTTTTCCGGTGACATTATCCAGAATCGTATAGTCCTGCATCGAGGGCAAGGGATTGATACGGCGGAACTGGGCGTGGAAGTATGCGGCCTTGCGGGGAACCTGACCGAGAGTGTAATCGATCTGGTAGTAGAGGACCATATCCTTGGAGTCGATATTCTCAAAAGTCAGTTTGGCCCGCTTGCGGAATGGCATCTGCCAGTAACTGTTGAAGCCGCTGCCGGGGTTGGCACAAATGGCCAGCGAGGTGACGGGGGCAAACCTGCCCCAGCCGTTGGCGTAGAAATCACCCACCGGGACCTCGACCGACGGATCTTTCTCGTCATCCCAGAAGATACGGAAGATCGACTGGCGGAAATCGCCCGTGGGCGTCATCCAGATGTGCTGAATCATTCCCGGGCCTTCGATGTCGGCCAGCGTGAAAGTCGTACCCGCCTTGACCACGATCGAGGGCGAAACCTTCCATTTCTGTCCCAGCTCACGGGCGGCATTTTTGCCGGTGCCTTCGGTGGCCATGCCCCCCTTACCCTTTTCACCGGTGAAGCTCTCCGGACTGATGGATCGCGTCTGCGCGTCCGACAGCAGCGACAGGTTATCCAGAGAAGTGGACAAAACGGCATTTCGGTGGCCCTGACAACCGGTCAGGACGATCATCATTCCCAGGCACAGTGATAACATTCCAATCGCTCTTTGCATGGCGCTCTCCTTTCCTTTGATTGTTGAACAAAACCGTCGGGACCATTGTACTGTTTTGGTCCAACACGGCAAGTCCGAGGATTGCGAAAATCAGCCGGAATCGTTAGGATGGGAACAAACGAAGATCAGGGAAACGATAATCCGATGCGTACGATTCGCTTGTATTGTGACAACCTTCAAACGGACACAGTTGTTCTCGATGAAACCGAAGGTCATCATCTCTGCAAAGTCCTTCGCCTCGGCCCCGGTAATGGGGTGGAGCTCTTTGACGGCGACGGAACCTGCGCCGAAGGCACCATTGAGACCGCCGATCGTCGCGGGATTCGCGTGCGGATTGCCGGCCGCAGGTACCAGCCGCAACGGATTGATCACAGGATTGTTCTGGCCGTGAGCATGCCCAAGGGCCAGCGGTTTGAGCAGGTGATCGAGCAGGCGACCGAGCTGGGCGTGGATCGGATCGTGCCGGTGGTCTTCGAACGAACGGTCAAGCAAGCGTCCGGCCCCTCGGCCCTGGAGCGGTATCGCAAGATCATGATTTCGGCTTGCAAGCAGTGCGGGCGAAACCGTCTGCCGCAGATGGATTTACCTCTGGGGCTGGAGGAATGTCTGGAGAGGATCCGACACGACTTCCCACATCCCGCGATGCTGTTTGGGGGATTTTCTTCGCGGGTGATTCCGTTATGCGATTGGCCAATGTCCGACTCCGATACGGCGTTTTTTATTGGTCCCGAAGGCGGATTAAACGAAGCGGAAACGAAAACTCTTCGCGACGCCGGCGCGATCGAAGTCCGGTTGTGCGACACAGTGTTGCGCATCGAAACAGCGGCCGCCGCGTGCAGCGCGATCCTCTGCGCCAAACGCGACAGCCGCTGTTGAAGTTGTTATTCCATTCCTTCGTCCGACACTGCTTCCGACATGGGCTCATAATAACCATCGAGCGCATTTTCCGACCGTAGCAACCGGATCGCCCGATCCATCAGAGTCCGGGGGACCCACAGGCCGATTCGGAACTGCCCGGACGAATCCGTTTGGGAGCGAATGCTGACGGGAATATTGTCCCGTCGCAGGATCTTCTGAAAATGCCGGGCAAACGAGTTTTCCTCGGCGAGTGCGACCATCACCAGCTCGGGTCGAGCCGTGCCGGCGGTCCATGTTTTATTTGTTTGCCTGGACATCATTCGATATCCTTGATTCATACGCTTCCGCCATTGATACGACATCCGCCTCGGAATGTTTTGGGAAATCCGCGAAATCGAAAACCAAGAACCGCGGGCCGGTTTTTCATGTATTATTTAATGGGGGATTGAGAGGATGCGGTTTATCAGAAAAGTGAAAAGAGAACAGTATGGAAGATGCGTCGTCAGGGTCGATAATATCGGTCCTAACGAAACGATATGATTGGGAGGGAGACCCATGACTCCACCGATCCAACAACCCCACGGTCTGAATCATTCCGAGGCCCTGGCCGGCCTTCTCCGGCGGATTAATCAGGGCGTTGATCCCGCGATCCTTCGACAAGAAGCCCATCGCCTGATCGATCAGGTTACGCCCCGAGACATCACCGAGGCCGAACAGAACCTGATTCGCGAAGGATATTCGGCCCCATTGGTCGGGAAATTGTCGGTGGCCTTTCTGTTGATGGGTGTGATGGAACCCCAAGGCCGAAACCTTCGGGCCCGTCTGCAGGGCAATCATATTCTTCTGCGGGTGCTGGCCGAGCACGATATAGTTCGTTGCTGGCTGGCCGATCTGGAAGAGATTGTCGAGCAGTTGGCTGCTCGGGATGAATTGAGCGACAGCGCCGAGCCCTTTCATCGGTTGTGCCATATTGTCGAACATTTTAACGCCTGGCTGGAACACTTCGACCGCGAGGATGATGTTCTGTTTCCATTCCTGCAGCATCGGGGCTGGTCGAGCTTGTGCCGCAAAGTGCTGGCTGAACATGACACGCTGCGACACGGCATAGGTTGTCTGGTCCGGATGATCGGTGAATACAGAGATTCCACATTCGGCGAGTTCCGGGTCAACCTTCGAACGCTGTCGGAAATGATGATCCCCCTCATGCGCGAACATCTCCAGCACGAGGAAACGATTCTCTACCCCATTGCCGTGGCCGTGATCGACGACGAGTTGGCTTGGAAGCGGCTCAAGCAGGTCTGTGATCAGATCGGTTATTGCGGCGTTCACACCTGATCGGTCCATGAAGGACTGGGCTATTTCATTTGACACCCATTGTGCCGCCGGGGCCCTTGCTCCAGGAATGTTTCAATTTCGGCCTTACGGATTCTTGAGGTAGTTCACTCCCGAATAGAAGTGTCCCACCGGATTCTTCTTTGCACTTCTTTGGACCTCTTTCAACCCTGCGTTATCTTGTGCCATCTTACCCATTGACGAGACGCGAAAGTCGGCATACGCTGGTTTGAGAAATGTCGGATTCCAACGAATCCGACGGAAGAATGAATGAGGACTCTATGGAAGCATTGACCCAACGGTTTGAGACGCCCAATGGGGCGGTGGAAGGTATCGTTGTTGCCTGGCCGGGATTTAAGATCCTGATGATCACCGGGAGCAAGGGATTTCTGGCCTGTCCGGCCTTTGACCTGGGATGTTGCCAGGATTTCGGCGCAGCCGTCGCGATCGTCGAAAGCGGACCAACCAATCCCATCGGTACGCTGGAACGAATGTGTGACCGCAAGATCACCCGCGTAACCGACAAGGCCAGAGCCCTGGGGATTCGGGAAGGGATGTTGGCGAAAGAGGCGTTTGCGTTGATCGCATAGAAGGGGACAAATTGACTATTGATTATTCACACGCAGGCGAAATTTGAAATTGGCAACACTTCCCAGTTCCCGTAGCCGGAAATGCTTGTGACAGTGGGGGGAATCCGTTCCCAATATTCAATCGTCCATCATCACTATTCAGTTCCGGCTTACCCATTGGCATACTTGGTCGTTACATACACCGCCTGGGTGGCCAGCAGGTTCGGAAACAGCCGAATGGGACGGATGCTGGATTTGCCCAACGGGATCCGTTTTTCGATCCGGAGACCCAGCTCGCGGCAGAACTGGTCGAAATCCCTCAGCGACAAAAAGTGAATGTTCGGGGAGTTGTACCAACGGAAGGGCAGTTGCCGGGTCTGTGGAGCCCGTCCCCCCAGCAACATCTGCAGTCGGCAGCTCCAGTGCGCGAAGTTCGGGAAGCTGACGATGACCTTCTTGCCGATGCGGATCAACTCCCGCAGGACCTTTTCCGGGTCGCGGACGGTCTGCATGGTCTGCGACAGGATCACATAATCGAAAGTGTCGGCGGCGTATTGTTCCAGGCCTCGGTCAATATCCCACTGGATCACCGACAGCCCGCGCCGAACGCAATGCACGATCATGTCCTGGTCGAGTTCCATCCCCTCGCCGTCGATTCCCTTGTCTTGAATCAGGCGGCTGAGCAGTTCACCGTCCCCGCAGCCGACATCCAGCACACGACTGTTGGGCTCGATCAATGATTCGATCAATTCGTAATCGACCCGCATCCGCTTGGCTCGATCGACCAGCTTGGTTTTCGGCGATGGAAGGGCTCGATTGCTAAGCTCTTTTCCCTGCAGCCATTGGCGGTTGTTCTCGATAAATCCGCCGATCAGATCGCCCAGCGTCCGCGGCTCCAAAAGAAATGCATCGTGGCCGTAGGGTGAACGGATGTTGCAGTAACTGACATCGCGGCTGAGGCCGACGAGAGTGTTGACGATTTCTTCGGACTGTCTGGAGGTAAAGAGCCAGTCGCTGGTGAAGCTGAGGACCAGAAAGCGGGACTCAGTATTGGCGAAGGCCTGTCGCAAC
>JAAYVQ010000375.1 GCA_012517095.1 Phycisphaerae bacterium
ATCAAAGAGCCCCGATGCCCGTCGGGTTCGAAGATGCTCCTGAACAATACCGCCGCGATACTGGATCGGCATCTGCCAGCCGGCAAAATCCACAATCTTCGCTCCGGCGGCCACATGCCGGTCATACAATACCGTTTTGTTGCCTTCCATGACTCACACCTATCCTAACCATGAATGTCTTTCGATACCTTTCTTCTTTTCAACCCATTCGTATCTCTGAACCTATTGCGAATCCTTCCTTTTCCGCAAGCAACTCAACCGCTCTCGGATTTGTGCATAGAGACCGGATGTCCATCCCGGAACAGCCCGTGATGAAACCGGCAATTCGCGAACTCTGAAATCCACCGGGCTGAGGATTACCGAAACATATTCGATTCCGGTCTCCGCGGCAAGCACAAAAAGGTCTTCGGCGGCTTCATCCCCCATCGCCAGGCACCCAATCGATACGCGCCCGCCATGAATCATGATATCGCTTCCGACATCTTTCCTGCCCTCGCGGCGGGCCTGATCCATATCAAAGGGGTTGGGATAATTCAATCGAAGAGCCAAGTGAAACATGCTGTTGGGATTCAAGGATTCAATCCGGTAGATCCCTTCGGGAACCTGCTGATCTCCCTCTTTGAGTTTCGGACCCAGTTGTCCGCTTGCCGCCAAAATGGGATAGGTTTTCAAAAGAACACATTGATTCGGATGATCCCCGATCCAGACTTCGACCTGTTTTTCCTGTTTGAAAACGGCCAGGATCACTTGTCGAGGAGGATAGGAGTATCCAAGTCGGCAAAAATCCGGGGCCAAACGGGAACGAACGCCCCGACCAAATTCGAGAACTCGATCCTGAACCGTCTTTTTTCCTCGAGCAACTTGAGTTGCCTTTTCATAGAGTCTTTGAATCGGAATACGAAAGATTCTCGTGAAAATAATCCCTCCAACAACTAACACCAAAATGTGAATTCTTCGGATCCGCATGAATCAATGATTCGATTCTGTACCAATCCCTTTCCGTGTCCGAATGTCGACCAAACGCTCTCATATGAGGTTGAACGATCGCCCTGTCGCCCGAGCGACTGTGTCGGCGTCGGCTGACGCAAAATCGATCTTGAGCCATTTGTCCCGGCGGGCATCGGCGATTGCCTGACGAATTCGGGACATCTCGCTGGATAACAAATTGTAATCCTGTATCTCCGTAATGGCCGCCAGTGTCGCCTTGTCGATCATACTGAACGAAGCGCCAAGAACGAGCACACCTGCGGAAATATAACTCTTGATATTGCTCATATCGGTCCCGCCGGTCGGAACGATCGAAACAAGTTTGTGAATCGCCGGATCAATCGCCTGGATATACTCCGGTCCCCCGAGATTCTTAGCCGGAAACAGTTTGCAGAAATTGGCGCCCATCCCAAATTGATTCATAATCTCACTGGTCGTACCGCATCCGGGAATCAACGCGATTTTTCCCGCATACTTCTCAAATGTCTGCGGTCGAAAATTCGCTGCCGAGACCAGAAAATCGACACCCTCACCCGCAACCTGATCGACGCTCGGAAGCGGATCGTTTGGATGCGATCGATTGAACGCCATCAGCATTCCCGGCGAATCGATCAAACTTGCCGCACCCAGCACAAACTCGGGAAGGGCTTTACGAAGTTGCCGAATCTTCTCTAAGGGTCTGCTGATCCGGCAGGTTACTTCCATGTTTCGGACGCCCGCCTTCAGAAGGGCCTCGGCGGTCTTGATCACATCCAGCTTGTCCAGATTGAACACCAGGATGAATCCATCCTGCAGCAGCGTCGTTACCGTTCGACGAATATCCATACTCGCTTCCTCTACAAACGGCGGAGATGAAAACCGCCGTCCACATGCAAAACCTGCCCCGTACAAAAATCCAGCCGCCCTTCCGCAATCGCCCCGACGGCTTTGGCCACATCCTGCGGTTGTCCCCAGCGACGAATCGGAGTCAGCCCCTCAGCGATCAGTTTGTCATACTTTCCCTTGACGACGGCGGTCATATCGGTAGAGATGATACCCGCCTGTATCTCGAACACAAAAATACCAAACTCGGCCAATCGATCGGCATAGAGCTTGGTCATCATACTCAATCCGGCCTTACTCAGGCAATATTCTCCTCGAGAGGGGCTGCTGGTAAAGGACGAGATCGAACCGGTGCTGCAGATTCGATAGACGCGATCCGAATGGGCTTTCTTCTGTTCGATCATCCAATTGGCGATGGCTTGCGTCAGAAAATACGGCCCTCGAAGATTGATATTCATCACGCGATCGTAACTTTCCTCCGTCGCCTCCAGGATATCCATCCGCTGGCTCGGCGCGACACCGGCATTGTTGACCAGCATGTCGCAGTGACCGAAACGAGTCCGAACACTTTCAATGAGCCGTCGTCGATCTTCCCGTTGACTAATGTCCGCCCGGATGGGTTCGCAGGCGGCGCCGAGATTTCGGATCTCGCAAGCCGCTTCTTCCGCGGCCGTTGTGGTTACACCTCCGTTTGGATTGACGCCGCTGAAATTGATTGCCACATCAAATCCCAGCCGGGCCAGTTCGACGGCGATCGCCCGGCCGATCCCTCGGCTCCCGCCGGTCACCAATGCCACGGGTCGTTCATTCATCCGATCCATCCCTTGAATATCCACAATCCACGTTGATCACCCGGCCGATTTCCGGATTCGACTCGGATCCTCTTTCATCCAGGCATCCATGTGGTACGCAGCCCTCATCCCGTCTCGTACGGCGGCCACGACTGTCGAAGCCCCGTGGACCAGGTCGCCGCCGGCGAATACGCCCGCTCGCGAGGTCTGATAGGATTCTTGATCGATTTCCACCAAACCGTCGTGGATCTTGACGCCGGGGACTATCCGATCCAGACCCTGTACCGATTCCTGCCCGATTGCCTCAATGACGACATCCATCCCCAGAGTGTACGCACAATCGGTCATCGGAACAGGCATTTTTCGTCCGGACGCATCGTCCGGCCCAAGTTGCACAGGACACACACGGATGCCCGTCAGATTGCCGTCCTTCGACAGGTATCCAAGTTGTTGCGTAAGAATCAGAAAATGCACGCCCGCATCCATCGCCTCGTTGCGGTGTCGTGATACGGCCGGCATTTCCTCGAACGAACGTCGGTAGAGGATATACACATCTTTGGCCCCGCCCTGCCGCGCGGCCATGGCCGCATCCATCGCGGTATTCCCACCGCCGATCACGGCCACTTTCTTTCCTCGCAACTTCGGCATCGCGTCTTTCCGGGCCGCAGCCAGGAATTCCGTCGCGCCAAATAAACCGGCAATCCGTTCGGTCGTGCTCTGAACGGATTTGGCCAATCCGAATCCAAGAAAGGACACATCGAAACCTTCCCGCATCAGATCGTCCAGCGTATAGTGTTCGCCAAGTTCCACTCCCGGCCGCAAAAGCAATCGTTCACCCGGAACATCCGCGAAAATCGCCGTCAATTCGTGCCGTAACGAATCATACTGCCGTTCGGCGGGAATTACGGCTCCGACCAGGCCGCCCAGGTCGCGACCTTTATCAAAAATCGTAACCTCATGCCCGGCTTCCAGCAAAACCGCCGCCGCGGACAATCCAGCCGGTCCGGCGCCGACGATTGCCGCACGCCGTCCCGTGGTTTGTTTGGGAATCCGCAACCGCGACCATCCGTTCCGGTTGGCCTGTTCGGCCACATAACGCTGGATTTCCGCGATCGGAAGGGCGCTTTCTCCGATGAAGGCCTGCAGACAATGGCCTTCGCACTGATCCTCGACCGGACACAACCATGCGCAGATTTCAGGCAGAACATTTTTCTGCCGGATGATTTCATACGCTTTCCGATCATCGCCAGCCAAAAACGCCTGCACAAAGCCCGGAATATCCACGCCCGCCGGGCATCCGCGCGTACAAGTGGCATCCGCGCAATTGCGGCAACGGGCGGCCTGTTGCATCAGGACTTCGCGATCGCTCATTCGCCCACGGCGGTAGATCGGCCCATAAACTCTGGCATCACGAACCACGCACCCAGTCCGACCGCCATCGCGCATGATCTGCGTACAGGCGCTACATCCCAGACAAACCCGTTCGGAATCCAACTGGCCGTTTTGGAGAATATCTTTCGCAAAACTCGGGTAGGCGAACGCCATCCGACCCACGCCAACCAGCGTCGTCAGGCCGTGAAATTTACTGGCCGCCGCCGCATACGGCATCATCTGCCGAAGCCAACTGTACCCGCTGCCGACGATTGCCGCCTCAGGATAGGCCTGCTGGATTTCACCCGCTAAATCGATCATCCGTTTCACGCCAGCCAACGGATGTTCCGGCTGGGGATAACCGCCGCAGACCGGCTCGTTAAATGGCCGGTTCACATGCGGATTGTAGTAGGGATTGGCCACCGTGACATTCACCAACCGCACCCCGCGTCGGACCAATTCTCCGATCAGTCGTTTCGGCTCCGTAAGATCCGGTCGTGTATAATCGTTCGCGTCCACCGCCCAACCATACGGATAGGGAATCCGATCGTGAATCCCCATCCGTGTCGTAATCGCCACCTCGCCCATTTCCTTACGGATCCGATCGATCACCTCCAACAAAAATCGGGTACGGTTCTCGAAGGATCCGCCGTACTTCCCTTTGCGGGTATGCGACGCCAGAAGTTCGTTGATCAGGTAACCGTGGCAACTCTTGATATCCACCGCATCGAATCCCGCTTCGAAAGCCAGTCCCGCGGCTCGAACATAGGCCGACTGCAGGCGGTCGAGTTCATCATCCGTAATCAAAGGATGATTGTCGGCAATTCGACTGGGACGCGAGGTGGTCGGTAACGGTTCGGGAGTCATCGGATCCCGGTAGGGATCACGCACGGGGATAATCGGACGAGCAACCCCATTGGGTTTGCTGTATCGGCCTGAGTGCGTCAGTTGGGCAACGAAAATCGGCCGAAATTCCGGTCCCATGCTTTCAGACGCGCGATCGTGCATCATCCGAACCATTTCAGCAAAAGCATGCTTGTTGTCGCCGTTCAACCACAACTGCCGCGGATTCGCCCGCCCTTCCGGAACAACCGCAATCGCCTCCATCCACACCAGTCCTGCACCACCCGAGGCGAACCGTTCGTACCGCCGGGCCGTCAACTTGCCGGGTTGTCCGTCCGGTTCGCCGTCACACCCCTCCATCGGCTGAATCGCCAAGGAGTTCGGAATGCGCAAGGGTCCCGCCGAGACGGGCTGAGCCAGGATTGATGTGTCCGGAATCAGTTCCACCGGAGAACCGATCTGCTCGCCCAGCTTGATCAATTCGGCAATGGAATCCAGCCGAAAATCCCATCGTGTTTTGGTTCCTGTCGTCATACACAAGAAGATACACAAAACAGGTTCTCTTGTCGCGGGCCATCTGAAATTTTTTTAGGGCCCGGAATTTTTAGTGACGAGATGATACAATCCATCCAAACGGATGTGGAATTCATGAAAATCAAGTCAATTCAACCGACCAGTAGGCATGGTCGAGGAACTGCTTCCAGCTCTGGTAGCGGTCGTGAGCCAGATGAATGTGAATGATCGGATTTCGCTTCGGCCGAATGGGTTTGGCGATCAGCGACATTCCGGCCTGATCCGGCGTTCGCCCCCCCTTGCGGGCGTTACATCGTGTACATGAACAGACCAGATTCTCCCAGGTGGATTCCCCGCCCGCGCTGCGCGGAATGACATGGTCCAAAGACAGTTCCGTCGTGGAAAATCGTTTTCCGCAATACTGACAACGGTTACGATCCCGGGCGAAAATGTTTCGACGGTTAAACTTCACGGGCGATCGGGGAAGACGGTCATATACCAACAACCGGATGATCCGGGGGACGGCGATGTCGAAGTGGACGGTTGAAACCCAGTCATGTTCAGATGGCTGAAATTTCTGTCGGTATTCGCTGACCTCACACCAAGTCTCAAAGTCGTAGTTGCAGTAGTTTCCCTGCTCACAGTGGATCACTTCGGCAAGATCGCGAAAAAGAAGCGAAATCGCCCTGCGAACGCTGATAACACGCAGGGCCATATAGTGCTTGTTTAAGACAAGTACCCGTGTATCCAGAACAGGTTGGCCCGATTCAGACATTCGATTCTCGCCTCCGCGGATCGAACGGATCTCCGATCCGCTGAATGAATTGTATCAAAATCGTAGATAAGGGGCAAGAAAAATCATCAACGGTTTTTACAATCCGGAATCCCCTGCATAAATCCCCTTCCATTCACCGCCGGGTTGACTATGATATCCGTTTCGGCAAGGGGAGAAGGTCCTATTTACTTGAAAGAAACTGGCATGGAAACCAGGCAGATTCGCGGCCAGACGGTTACATATCACGCATACAACACGGTGATTGTCGGAGCGGGTGCGGCGGGAATGAACGCTGCGGTACATCTGTATGAGTTCTTTCAACAACGGGCGGTGACCGACGCCCACAAGAAGATCGCCGTGATCACCGCCGGGATCAAGCTCGGAACCTCCCGGATGAGTGGCTCCGACAAGCAGACCTATTATAAAATGGGGACCAGCCCCGAAATCCCCGACAGCGCCGAGGCCTTTGCGGCCAGCTTGACCGCGGCCGGCTGCTGTCATGGTGACCTGGCCCTGGCCGAAGGAATCGGCTCACTGCGAGAGTTTTATCATCTTGTACAGGCGGGTGTGCCGTTTCCACACGATCCCTTGGGCAGTTATATCGGGTATAAAACCGATCATGACCCCTATGAACGGGCGACCTCGGCCGGGCCCAAGACCAGTCGATACATGAGTGAATGCCTCGAACGGCAGGTCCGTCGATATGGGATCACGATCTTCGATGGCATGGAAACAGCGCAACTGCTCACCCGAGACTCCGGAACCGACAAACGAATCCTCGGCGTCGCGGCCGTACGAAAAAAGGAAATCGTCTCAGACGCCTTTGGACTTCATGTCTTCGCCTGCGAAAATATCGTGCTGGCCGGGGGAGGTCCGGGTGAACTGTACCAGACAACCGTCTATCCCAGAGGCCAATTCGGCCTGCACGGCCTTGCCTTGAAAGTTGGGCTCCGAGCTGAAAACCTGACCGAATCACAGTTTGGTCTGGCCAGCACGAAATTTCGGTGGAATGTCTCCGGTACCTACATGCAGGTGATCCCGAGGATATTCAGCACGGATTCTTCCGGCGGAAACGAACGGGAATTTCTGGCCGACTTCTTTGATTCCATGCGTTCCCTGGCCACCAATATTTTCCTGAAAGGATACCAATGGCCATTTGATCCCCAACGGATCGAAGCTCAAAGGTCCTCTCTAATCGATATTCTGGTTTTCACGGAAACCCAAAAGGGCAGAAAGGTCTTCCTGGATTTCCTGCGCAATCCCATCGGGAACGACCGGATGAGACCCTTCGACCTCAACGACCTCGACGATGAGGCAAGGAGTTATTTGTCCCGAACCGGCGCCATGCAGAAGCTTCCAATCGAACGGCTGGCCCATATGAATCCGCCGGCCATCGACATTTATCAGGAAAACGGCATCGACCTGTCCACGGAACCGTTGGAGATCGCTGTCTGCGCTCAACACAACAACGGTGGTTTTTCTGTCGATCACTGGTGGCAATCCAATATTCCCGGCGTATTCGTCATCGGTGAAATGGCTGGTACACACGGCGTCAAGCGACCCGGTGGCTCGGCCCTTAATTCCGGCCAGGTCGGTGGATTGCGAGCGGCCGAGTGCATCGCATTTACCCGGCCGCTGAATTCCGCAAGGATTCTCGATGATTCGATCCTGACAACCCAGATAGAGTCCCTAATCGATAAATTTTCGCGATGGACTCGGAATCATCATGCCCTCAGTGGTCAGCAGGTTATTAACGAGATTCAAAAACGAATGACCGTTTCTGCGGCCCATATTCGAGAGTTATCAACAGCCCGAACCTCGCTCAGCGAAGCCATTGATCTGTTCGGCCGAATCGAGTCAGAAGGATTGCGACTCGACCGACCGAAAGATCTGATTACAGTCATTCGGGCTGAGCATCTGGCCTTAACCTCGGTCGCCTATCTAAAAGCCATTGTCGAGCTGTTGACTGCGGGTAGCGGTTCCCGCGGTTCACATCTGGTGTTGTCGCAAGACGGTGAGATGATCCACCCAAACATCCAGAAAGATGGAAAAGCCCTCCGGTTCAAACCGGAGAATTCGGCTCTTCGGACACAGATTCAACAGATCGAATATGTCCCAACCCGACCGGACCTGTTCGAGACCCGAATGATCCCCGTACGGCCGATACCCAAAGACCACAAGTCGTTTGAGACGGCCTGGAAGGACTTTCGCGACCGTAGAATCTTTACCGTCTGATCGCGCCTCCGGAGAAGATTCCCTCGAGATCAAGAGGCCCATCCTTTCAATCCCTCTTTGACTGGAAAGGCCAATTCGGTATAATAGAACCTATGGAATCCGAAACCAAGAACCGAACGGCTGAAATCATGTGGAAACAGGGAATCATCGTGGGGTTATGGCTATTGCTTCCGACGGTGTTCGGTATTATGATCTGGGCCGCTGAAACACCCGCACCGAATCCTGCGACCGTACAAAACGATCCATCTGAAACCTCCCGTCAACTAAACAAAGCCCTGATCGACACCGTCTGCGAAAAGATTCTGGCCGGCGAGTATTCTGCCGCTGAAACTATGCTTGATACAGCAATCATTCCCCCTTCTTCGAGCTGCGAATCTCTAAAAGCCATCGTGACCCACTTGAGAACCATTGACGAGCAACTACAGAAAGAGGTCACCGACGCTCGTTCGAAGGCCGAAGCCGATCTCAAACCCTTCCGCGACAATCCGCCCGCCAACGACAAGGACCGTGACAAGGCCTTCTCCATCCTGCTTCGCCTCCGCAACTTGCTTGGGGATCATCAGCAGGCCGAATTTCTGCGGGACCCGTTTGTGAAAAAGCTCATGCAGGATGCACAAAATTCCGCTGACGCATTGCGATCACAAGGACGCTGGGCGGATGCCTATTCGCATGGCTTGTTCTGGCTGCGGATTTTGGACAAAGACAACCTGCAGTATGAAAAACAGGCCGACGACCTGATCGCTCGAGCTTCACTGGCTCTGGCCCTTAAGGACGGCCCCTGCGATACCGCAGCCGACCGGTTTCAAGGGGTTCAAAAAGATATGCTTCTTAAAGCAATCACCACGCTGGATTTTCGTTATGTCGAGTTGGTGGATTATGACGGCATGGTTCGAGCCGTTCTTGACGAAGCCGAACGGATTCCCGATGTTCTGGAAAAGTCGGCCGACCCGGTCTCCATCTCCTTCCGCAAGGAAGGGCTTCCGGGATTTCGCGAAGGAATCGGTCAGTTCCGCGCAATGCTCGATGAACGACCGCGTCCCTATCCCAAAGAGATATTTCTGCATATTGTTGAGGATACCCTCGCTCTGAACACCGAAACGATTCGATTGTCGGAACCGATTCTGGTCGCATTGTTATCGGAAACGGCCATGTCGGCCCTCGATCCTTACACAACGCTGGTGTGGCCGGCTGATGTCAATCAGTTTCAGAAGGCCATCACCCAGGAATTCGACGGCATCGGTGTACGATTATCCAAACAGGGAAAGTTTCTCAAGATTGGCGGGATTATCCCGGATACACCCGCCGCCCGTGCCGGCGTGGAAGCGGGAGAGTTGATCGTCGCTGTTGACGGCCAATCGACGGAAGCCATGAGCAGCAATTGTGCCGTCGAGAAAATCGCCGGTCCCCGGGGAACGACCGTTACCCTGACCATTCAAAAACCCGGCGCCACTGAAAGCCGGAATGTCATCTTAACCCGAGCTCGAATTGTCGTGCCGAGTATCTCGACGGATCGCCGCAGGGATGGTGAATCACCCGGCGCCCCGAAGCATCTGATCGATCCGGAGAATCGGCTTGGATATATCCGACTGTCTAATTTTGTCGAGAATACAACCGCCGACCTCGAACGAACTCTGACGCAACTGGAAGCCCAGGAACTTCGCGGGTTAATTCTCGACCTTCGGGGCAATCCGGGCGGTCTGCTGCAGGCGGCTATCGAAGTCGTAGACTTGTTCATTGAGGAAGGCCCGATTCTTCAGAGCAAACCGCGATTTCTGTTTCCGAGTTTCTGGACCGCGCGCCGTGAAGGAACGCATCCGCCGTATCCCCTCGTGGTGATCATCGACGGCGCCAGCGCCAGCGCCTCCGAAATCGTCGCCGGAGCCCTGCAGGATCCCAAACATCAGAGGGCTACCCTTGTCGGCACGCGGAGTTTTGGCAAGGGAACCGTCCAGGAAATCACGAATGCCACCGGTGCCGGCTCACAATTTAAATACACGACGGCCCAGTATCATCTGCCGAGCGGTCAGCCGGTCGTCAGCCGATATATGGCCGAGCGGCGGCATACCCAGGATTGGGGTATCGTTCCCGATATTGAAGTCAAGGCCAGTCGCCCGAACCGTCGCATGTCTGAAACCAACCAACAAGGGGAATCTTCAGACCTGGATAATTCGGAAGATAACGAAGAATTTCAAGCCGCCGCAGTCCCGTCAAAGGAAGAAGATCCCCAATTGGCCGTCGGGCTTCTGATTTTGCAGACCAAACTCGTTCAGTCCGGCCAGCTCATTCAACTGGCTCGGGCAGAAGACCCCAAAGCGCGTGACAACAAATAAGCGGGATACCCATCGATCCGGGACAAAAGGTTTGCGGATTACCGGAGTCCTTCTTTCGGAATCAGAAAAGTCCCCAAGGGTGGAAGTTCAGGCGGAAACGGCGTGCCGCCGTCCCACCGATTGGAGACTTGCATTGGGATCGTTTCGGTAATACTGAACGATGACACATGCCCATCGAGAAAGGCCCCACTGAATCGGGTTCCGATCTGTTCCACATCGGCCGATCGATTCCAATACGAACTGCATAACGGGGTGGGATTTGTCACCGAACTGTCCGGCAATGCCTCACAGCTCCCAAGAAAAGTCCAATCATCCAGTCGGTGGTAGTTGGTCACCAGCATATCGCTGACAACAAGGGAACTTTGACGGCCGCCGCCGGAACCATTTTCGGGACCCACAAACGGGGACTTTTTGTCTGGTAGATATCCTCGATAGTTCCAGAACAGACAATAGGTTCCCAATAATGGATCCAGCGATTTCCCATTTTCTCGGTTGTCCCATTTATCCCCGGCCTCCCATGCCTTCTGAAGGAATTTAAAGGGTCGAGGGGAGCTTGGACAGAACATCGTGTCGGCCTTTTCCAGGTAGTCGCTGAGATAACCGCTCACCGAACGATGAATTCGCGGCCCCAGGTCATCCAAAGCTATCAGCTTGGTCGGTTCCGACCAGGTTAAATCCGAATCCAGCCCGTTGGATGCCACCGATGAGGGAAACCGGTCAGAGTTATCCATCGAATACAAATGTAAAACATCGACGATCTGGGCCATATTGTTTTGGCTATGGATACGGTAAGCTTGCCTGCGGACTCTCCCCAGCGTCGGAACCAGAATCGATAGTAAAATCGAGATGACGGAGATGACGACCAGCATTTCGAGCAAAGTGAATCCCCGTCCCCCAGCCCTCCACCTCAGCAAACTCGTTGTCCTGCTCCCGATGATCCCACTCCTCTCCATGACTGACTATGGATAGAGTTTATACCCTCACAATCATTTTTTATTATATCATTACAGGCAGGAAAGTCAACACAAAATCGCCAATTCTCACCTTTTTTTTGTTGGGATCAGATCATTTTCTAACCCAATCATGGAGAAACCAGAAGGGGAAATCGTATCTGGGGCAGACGGTGAAAGAATCCCTATTGAGACCAGGGAACAGCCAACAGCCATTCTGAGGAAAATACGACAAAATCACGAAAATTGACCATTCCATCGTGATTGAAATCCCCCTCGATTGGCCATCGACTCCGACTGGCATAAGGGGTTCCTCCATGAGCTCCCATATCGATTCTGGCCCCATTGGGCATGGGTTCCAGAAAAGCCGGCTCGGTCCAGTCGCCTCCATCGATACAGGGGCTGGTCTGGGTATCCAAGACCCATAATCCCTCGCTTCCCGACACCAGATTGGGATCGGAGGCCGGCAGAAACCGCCCATATTGCGATAAGAGATGATAATCTCCGGCCGATGGATTGGCAAAACGGGGACCGAGACATTTTTGATATAATGACTGAACCTGGGACTCGGTCAAAACTCGATTGAACAACATCACTTCGTCAATGGCTCCGTCAAATCCAAACCGATCGTAACTTCCCCCCCGCAGACCGATTAAGAGATCGTTATTCAGCCGAGACGGCATTGCCGTAATGGCCGATCCGAAAGGAGGAGATAATTGCCGGATTCCGTTATAATAAAAGATCGACTGCAGTGTTGTACTGTGGAAGGTCACAACAAGATGTTGCCATTGTCCCGATTTACAGTTTGCAGCCCCGACGGCACGACCGTTGTTCGCATCCTTCTCGATATCCAACCGGGGCTGACGCTCGTCGATCTGCAACATGTACTCTTTGTTACTGAGACCTTCAACTTTGGCTAAAATGGTGTACTCTTCGCGGTCCAGGGAACGCGGACGAACCCAGGCACTGATCGTAAAATCTCCAGTGCCCAGACGAATCGCATCATTATCCGCGATCCAGACCAAATCATCTTCGCCGTCAAATACCAAAGCCCCGCCAACGATTCCCGTTGTCCAGGTCGCGCCGGATATCGAACCATGACTCGAACCAATGGCATCATATGCCGTAGGACCATACCCCTCATCGAATTTCCACCAGGCCACCGGCATTGGATCCAGGTCATTCCGGAGCCAACTGGACCTGGCCTGAAGCTTGATTAAATCGCCGCTGAAAAAATCCCCATATCGATTGTTCCAGAAAATGCAATTGACAATGGTCGGCGAGGCGCTGTCGAAGGCCTGGATCCCATGCTGATTGCCGACAATTGTCAGATTCTTTAGAATTGGCGAACTACCGCTTGTTACCAACACGGCATATTGGCTGTTCCGGATAATCAGATTTCGGAGAACACTGGATGGACCTTCACCGGTATGGAAAGCCGACGCATACCATCCGGGCGATTCCAGAATCGCCGCATCCGCCGCGCTGGCAACGGTGATCGCTTTGCCTTTGAAATCGATACTCTCCGAATACACCCCCGGCCAGACGAGAACCTTATCCCCATTTTGGGCCAGGTTAATCCCGGCCTGGATTGTCGCGACAGGTTGATCGCAGGAAAGACCGGAGAACGCGTTATTCCCGACGGCCTTATTGACATGCCAGGTCTTACCAACCCCAAACAAGGATTGAATCTGTGTTGGGCTTAGCGCATCCGAATAGATTCGCACATCATCGATCCATCCATTCCAATAGCGTAATGGGGCCTGTGCATTTTCGCCGATCAGGACCGGCCAGGAATTCAAGTTGATTTGTCCAGTTCCTGTGCAGCTAATATCCAACTGGCCGTCGATATATAACGAAATCGTCTGGCCGTCATAGACACCCGCCGCATGATGCCACTGCCCGTCATCAACGGAAACCGTGCCATAGATATTTCCATAGGTAGTACCGGGAACCTGAATGCCGCTGCAGGCGAATTCCAGGGCAGAGGTGTTATGCGCTCGCTGAAGGCGAAACGCGTTATCTCCTTTGGTTACGATGGCCTGGAAATTCCGATCAAAGCGATTGACGCGTATCCAAGCGGCCACCGTTATCCGGTCACGAATCGCATATGCCGATCCATTACCGCAATCGATTTGGTCGCCAATGCCATCAAATTCCATCGCCCCCTCAATCCTCCCCTCATTGGGCCGCCACAGACCATCCCCGATTACAAGCCCATGATTGTCTCTGGCCGAGTCTTTGGCTGAAATACCGGATATTTCATCCAGTTTCCAGTGGGCAATCAGGGAGGTCGGAGGATTGATGATGGAGGATATATTCGGATCCGACGGCGCACCAATTGGACCGGCGGGCAGAGTCTCCGCAGCAATGGCGGCTCCCCCCGCACAAGGCAAAAATCCCATGAACAATACGATATGGGATAAAATAATGCCTTTCGGCCCTGCCATGAAACCTTCTTTCCCCCGAATGGATTTACTTGGATCCGCCTGTCTCCGCCAGATGGATCAACCACTGGATTCCAGGAGACGGCGCGATATCGCGCCCCTGTGTAGATCGGGCGCCAACCCCGAGATCCACTCCGGCCAGGTGTTGTTCGTACGAAAATGAAAGCAGTCCGGAATCTTTCCATTCGCCGGAGGGTTGTTGAGTCGCCAGCGAGATCGACTCGATCCAATCTCGGGTCATATCAATCGTATAAACAATTCGATGGTTGTCGTGAATTACCATAACCTGCGAACGGTTCCGGTCGTGCGAAAGCCGTGTCTGAAATTCGATCTGTCGGATCGCCGCATCGCGTCGGACCAGATCGATCGTATGCAAACCCATCCACGGTCGTGCAAGCCCTTCAAAAAAGCTACCCCGCAGGTAATGGGTTTGAGTCTTCTGCTGCCGATCAAGCCACCATGTGCCATCCAGTCCGTCGGCGATCTGAATCCGATTGCCGATTTGAAGCCGCAGGGTCGGCGTTACCTGTCGGGAAGCCGAATAACTCAGCGGTAGTGTCCCAACCCCGGTAACCGGCTGGTCACCGATTTGTCCGGAAACTTGGAAATAGGTCCATCCAATCTTGTGCATCTCGTCCCGCTGATCGATAACCACAACCCCTTCCGGCCAGTCACATTGGAAATAATCCTCGTTGAGAACATTGATATGCCGGGTTGACCAGGACCGTATCGGACCCTCGGCCTCCTCACGGGCAATAACCAAAGTCCCCTTCTCGATCTGCGAGATTGGGTCGAACCGGAAAGCGCTTCCGTCCATTCGCGTCAGAAAACCGCTTAATTGCGGAGAATCCGTCGGCAGTCGAGCGACTGACAGGTCGGAATTCCACATGTGATAGTTGTTGATCGTTACTATTTTACGACCCAGATCATAACGATAATTCGCATCGTCATTTTGAAGCCATTGACACACCGACTGCGGCCCGGAATCGACCGGACGAGTATGCCGCATCATAACCGGACCATTGACACCCTCCGGATAAAAGAACCAAAAGGCGTTAATGGGTTGTCCGGCCACGCTGGACGATGAACCACTCCCCCTCATATCGGTAACGATTGGATTGGATGACGGATTATCCGGAAAGATCACCGCTGGAGCCGTCGCGAGAACCGCAACGGCAGTCATCGTAACGACCGCCGCTTTTCCGCTGACCACTACAGCGGTGGTTGCCGCCGCCCATCCGACCTTTGTCGTCGCGGCCGTAACCATGATCTGAGCTGCGGCCGCCTTCGATGGTGCCGTCAGTTTTCCGAATAAAATCAAGGCCCCCAATAGAGCTCCCTTCCCCAGTCCTCGGCGAGACAGTTGTTTGGCTAGCGCGTTCTTGGCGCGGAAAAACAGGACCCGGGCGCTGAATTCCGTGCTCCCGATTTCCTGTGCAATCTGGTCGTAGTCCATCTCCTCATAACATCGCATGACCAGGACCTCTCGGTACCGGGGTTTCAAACCCGCCATGGAGTCAATAACCACATGGCGAAGCTCATCGCCCACCATATCGGCAAGGCCTTCTTGCCGTTCGGAATCCGCAATCGTATGTTCAACATCGCTGATGGACCCCATGCGGTGGGCTTTCTCCCGCGCGTAATGATGGTGCAGCTTGTTGATGGCGATCTTGCGAAGCCATGGCCAAAACCGGTCCTCCCTCTCCAGTTTGTCCAGGAACTTGAACATTTCGAGCAAACTCTCCTGTACGATGTCCTGCGTAACTTCTTGTCGTAACGCGATTCGTTGTATATACACGGACAACCTCTGTCCGGCAAGGTCAGCCAGTTCGTTCATGCTGCTCTTATCGCCGGTGCGGGCCTTACGGACCAGAGCGGTTAAATCCGTGCTTTCCTGCATACCCTTGTTCACCAATCTGGAGTCGGTTTCCCGGACAATGGTAACGATTTTTCTGACGGTTACGCGAACATTTTTTGCCGCCGCAAACCGAATTTGAAACACCTTGATTCTTACCGCAACTCTAATAATAGCAACGGCTTAGGATTCTCGTAGTCAGGACACCCCCCACCCCCACTCGCTAAAATTATACCATAATCCTCACCAAAAATCACGCAAAAAGAATGGAATGTAATCCCTTGATAAACAACAACTTATGTAAACATCCTCCTCTCATGCTTTTCACGACTCCATCGACCCGGTTTCCCTTGCCCCAACCTCGCCTTTCTTTCCAATACCTTTCATCCAAGCCCATTCTATCTGAACCCTCAACTGGACAAACAGCAAAATACGGATACAATAAGAATCGGTACTCCGAAGCATCGAGAATCAGGATCGATCTGGCGGGATTCATACGCGAGACAAGATATGGCATCCATTATTATTCAAACAGGACAACGACAGGGAGACTATTACCCTCTCGGCCAACGAACCACCATTATCGGCCGAGACGAAGCACTGACCGTCCAGATCAAAGACCCACACATTTCCCGCAAGCACCTTAAAATCCGTTATGACACGGAGAGCAAGGATTATAAGGCCACCGATCTCAATAGTACCAATGGTGTTTTGATCAACGGTAACAAGATCCAGGTCGAAACTACCTTATGCGACGATGACCTGATTACGATCGGCTTGACGACCCTGCTGTTTACCCTCCGCGATTTTGACGACGCCAAAAGCGCCCTGCACCATCTCAAAACCATCGGCGAGAGAACTCGCATTACCATGTATCCCAAGAAGCCGATGTAATTTTGGTTATCGCCCGGCTTAAAATTCTCCTCATTAGATCGTCCCTCATTCAATGGGGTCAATCATTCCCCCTGAGTTGGACAGGGTTGCAGCCAATGCTGAACAAGAATGGTCAAATCGTCTTCATCGATCGAGGAATCACCGGTCAGATCCGCAGGATTATCGTAGCCAAACGAAAGCCAGCGTTCGCCGAAGACCGCAAAATCGTTCAAATTGACGAAGGAATCACCGTCAAGATCCGGACAAACGGTGCCATCCCAGCCGGCGAGGCGCGCCATCATCCACCAAAAGGCCCGGGCCTTCATATTACAGTTGAGCGGCTGGGAGTGGGCGCACGAACAGGACTTGCACAGAGGGCTTCCGGGATAGACCGTGCACCATTGAGTGGCCCAATTACCGCCGGAATAATCGCAATTATCGTCGGTGCCTTTGTCAAGATAATAATTGCCATCGGGGTCGTAACTTTCAATGTCCGCAAAATCAAAGAGAACTTTTCCGTTGTCGCGACAATACTGACGGACTTGATTGTTGCGTTGATTGAGTTTTCCATCTTCGCCGGTTCCGTCGGTGTGGCCGGTCATATAAATAAACCGCATGGCGGGAAATTCGGTTTCGAGTTGGTTGAGGTTATCGAGGTACCGTTGTGTTGTTGCGATCGAATTCGACGATTGCTGGCCGCACCAGGACCACATCGAAAAATTATATTTGCCGGTAGCAGCGACGGCACGGGTCCGGTTGAGAGCGGATGTGCCATCCCAATAATCACCCGGCTCAATATAAGTTTCAGGCGGATTGCCATCGTAAATCCGGAGTGCCGGGGGCGTCTCAAGGGCCGGAAGACCTTCGGAACCACTCTCCCGGACAGCAACGGAATATCGCCGGTCGAGGGTTTCGAGTAATTTGATCCCATCCACGATCTGAGAACCGTGAGAGGTATGAGCGTAATGGAGGGTCAATTCCTTGGCTTTTTCAAGCCAATACGGGGGAATCTTATCGAAGTTCTGAAAGGCCGTATGGTCGGCGATAATCGGGTCGGCCCAGACAGCAGAACCTATGATGAACCCCATGAAAATCAAAGGAAACGGTCTTCTGATAATCTTCATCACAGTACCCTCGCTCAATGTTTGTCTCAACAATCCGAATGTGGAATATTGTACCCGATTAAGACCAGACTTTTCAAGGAAAAAGATTGCCCCCAGAGACCGATTCTGGTATAAGACAATGTTTCAAAGATTGGACTGTTCCTGAAATCCCCGGGGAATTTCCCCCGGCCTTGTGACTGAACACAATTCGATTGAGTATGGAGACTTGGAATGAAACGAAATATGGTAACCATCGATGGTAACACCGCCGCAGCGTATGTCGCGCACGCGACCAATGAAGTGATTGCGATTTACCCCATTACCCCCAGTTCTCCTATGGGCGAAATTTCAGATGACCGAACTGCCAAGGGTCTGAAAAATATCTGGGGAGTGATCCCCTCGGTCACCGAAATGCAGTCCGAAGGCGGGGCCGCCGGCGCCGTACATGGAGCCCTAACTGCTGGCGCTCTGACAACGACCTTCACGGCCTCGCAGGGTTTACTGTTGATGATTCCCAGCATGTACAAGATCGCCGGCGAATTGATCCCCACGGTCTTCCATGTCTCGGCCCGATCACTGGCCTGCCAGGCCTTGAGCATTTTCGGGGATCATTCCGATGTGATGGCTTGTCGCCAAACGGGGTATGCCATGATCACATCGGCCAATGTCCAGGAAGTCATGGATATGGCCCTGATCGCCCAGCAGGCCACTCTGGCCTCGCGAGTCCCCTTCCTGCATTTCTTCGACGGTTTCCGCACCAGCCACGAAGTCCAGAAAGTTGAAGAATTCACCTTAGACGACATGAAGGCCGTCATCGATGACAAGCTTGTCTTGGCTCACAAAGCCCGAGCTCTAAGCCCCGATCATCCCGTTCTGGGTGGCACGGCCCAAAATCCGGATGTCTATTTCCAGGGCCGCGAGACTGTCAATAAGTACTATTTGGCTACACCGAAGATCGTCCAGGACACCATGGATAAGTTTGCCAAGGTGGTCGGACGGCAGTATCACCTGTTTGACTATATCGGAGCCCCCGATGCAGAAAAGATCATCATCGCCATGTGTTCGGGCGTCGATACCATTCATGAAACAGTGGACTACTTGACTGCCAAGGGCGAGAAAGTCGGGGTACTCAAGGTCCGCCTGTTCAGGCCCTTTAGCATCGAGGCGTTCATCGCCGCCATTCCAAAAACAGTCTCGAAGATAGCGGTTCTCGACCGGACCAAAGAGCCGGGTTCACCAGGCGAGCCGCTGTACATGGATGTCCGTACCGCCATCGGCGAGGCCATGGGCAACAAAGCAACGGCCTTTGCGAAATATCCGATTTGCGTGGGCGGTCGATATGGCCTGGGTTCCAAGGAATTTACCCCGGCGATGGTCAAGGCCGTTTTCGACAACCTGGACGCCGGCCAGCCGAAGAATCATTTCACCGTAGGCATCCATGAAGATGTCACCCATTCCAGTCTGGCGGTGGATGAATCGTTCGATCTGGGCCAGAAGATCTATACCGCCATGTTTTATGGCCTCGGTTCCGACGGCACCGTCGGGGCCAACAAAAACTCCATCAAGATCATCGGCGAAGAAACCGACAACAACGCCCAGGGTTACTTCGTCTATGACTCCAAGAAGGCCGGCGCGATGACCGTTTCGCACCTTCGGTTCGGAAAGGACGCGATCCGCAGTCCTTATCTGATTAAAAAGGCCGACTTTGTCGCCTGTCACAACCCCAGTTTCCTCGAACGCTATGACATGCTTTCGAATGCGAAAACCGGTGGAACCTTCCTTCTGACCAGCATCCATAAGGCCGATGAAGTGTGGGATACGCTGCCGTATGAAGTACAAGATCAGATCATCAAAAAGAAACTGCGCTTCTTCGTGATCGACGCCATTCGTATCGCCGAAGACCTGGGACTCGGTGCTCGTATCAATGTGATTATGCAGACGGCGTTCTTCAAGATCAGCGGCGTTATCGACATCGGCACAGCGGTGACAGCGATCAAAAACGCCATCAAGAAAACCTATGGCAAGAAGGGCGAAAAGGTCCTTCAGATGAACAATGCGGCCGTAGACAATGCCCTCGATAAGATCATCGAGATCAAAGTCCCGGCCACAGCCACCAGCAAGACACACATGGCTAAGCATGTCCCCGACGATGCTCCGCAGTTTGTCAAAGAAGTCACCGCCGAGATTATGGCCGGGCGAGGTGATGAAATCCCTGTCAGCAAAATGCCGGACGACGGTCGTTATCCAACGGGGACAACCAAATACGAAAAACGAAACATCGCCGTGCATATTCCCGTATGGGAACCGAATCTGTGTATCCAATGCGCCCAGTGTTCGCTGGTCTGTCCGCATGCCGCCATTCGCGTCAAGGCCTACGACACCAAGCACCTGGATAAGGCCCCCAAAACCTTTAAGAGCGCCGACGCCAAAGGCAAGGAATTTGCCGGAATGAAGTTTACCGTTCAGGTCGCCCCGGAAGACTGCACGGGATGCCAGCTTTGCGTGATCAACTGCCCAGCTCTGGAAAAAGGCGCCGATGGCCAGCCCACCGGACGACATGCGATCAACATGTCATTGCAGGAACCTTTGCGTTTGCCCGAACGAGACAACTTCAATTACTTCCTATCGATTCCCGATACCGATCCAAGCAAATACAAGGCCGCCAGCATCAAAGGCAGTCAGTTCATCACACCGTTGTTTGAATTTTCAGGAGCTTGTGCCGGTTGTGGTGAAACGCAGTATGTCAAACTGGTCAGCCAGTTGTTTGGAGACCGGGCGCTGATCTCGAATGCGACAGGGTGCTCATCGATCTACGGCGGAAATCTGCCGACCACGCCTTATACCAAGCGGTCCGATGGTCGCGGTCCGGCCTGGTGTAACAGCTTGTTCGAGGATAACGCCGAATTCGGAATGGGTTTCCGTCTGGCCATCAACCAGTTCAAAGTATTTGCCGTTCAATTGCTGGACAAAGTCACCGCCGCCGGTTGTGTGGATGGCGGCTTGGCGCAGGAAATCAAGGACGGCCTCAAGACCCAGGAGGATCAGGCCGGCATCGAAGCGCAACGGGCTCGCGTTCAGCGTCTCAAGGACGCCTGCAAGAAGAGTAAATGCGCCGACTGCGACCAGTTGCTCAGTGTGGCTGATTATCTGGTTGAAAAGAGTGTCTGGATTGTCGGCGGCGACGGTTGGGCATACGATATCGGGTACGGCGGCCTTGATCATGTGCTGGCCAGCGGTGAGAATGTCAATGTGCTGGTTCTCGACACAGAGGTTTATTCCAACACCGGTGGACAGATGTCCAAATCCACCCCGCGTGGAGCTGTAGCTCAGTTCGCTGCGGCCGGAAAACGAATGCCCAAGAAGGATTTGGGTTTGATCGCCATGAGCTACGGCGGTATCTATGTCGCCAAGGTTGCTATTGGCGCCAATCCAAACCAGACTGTCAGGGCCTTTGCCGAGGCGGAGGCCTACAAGGGTCCATCCCTGATTATCGCCTATTCTCATTGTATAGCTCACGGAATTGCGATGGAAAACGGTTTGAACGAGCAGAAAAAGGCCGTGGCCTGCGGGCATTGGCCGTTGTATCGGTTCGACCCTCGGTTGATCGAGGCCGGCAAGAATCCATTACAGATGGATTCCAAGGCACCGACACTGGATTTCGCCGAGTATGCCTATGGCGAAAATCGGTATCGGACCCTCAAACAGTCCAAGCCGGAGGTCGCTGCGGCCCTGATGGAGCAAGCCCGGAAGGATGTTCAGTGGAAGGCCTCGCTGATGGAAAAATTGGCCGGTTTGGAGCCCTGTAAGTAATTGGACTTGAATCCGCTAACCCCTCGCGAAATGGAAAGGTATGGATCGTATGAACTGCCCATCACGATGGATCGCGGGATTGGGGATATCGTGCATATCTCTGGTCCTGATCGGATGTCAAAACGGTTCCGATCCGGTCGGAACCCAATCCAATGTAGGATCACCGGCATTTTTGGCTGAAACCATAGCGACCTACTACGATCCGCAACAGGTTCGATATCTGACTCGGCAGGAACATCGCCTGGATGAGGCCGGAAAATCGCTTGTGATTCGGGCCCAGGAACCCGACCAGACCATCGAATGGAGTTTGTTCGGAGGCCAGTTTTCCGGCCCATCGCAGGGAAATACACCGGCCTGGTGCGATCGTCGTATCGCCACACTGGTCTTAACGGCCTTTCGAGCCGCATCCGGTCTGATTGACGATTCATCGCTTGCTTCTCAGGATCCTACCAAGATCGACGGCCAGTGGTATTTGCCGCTGATCCTCACCGATGCGGACGGAATCCAGGTTCGCCTGATGAAAAAACAGTCCGACTCCCGAATCGATCGTCTGGAACTTATCGATCAGGTCTCAGGGGAACAGTTTGTATCTCTGGCTTACAATCCTGTCTGGATTGAAACCTTCGGAAAACCCGTTCCGACCAAAATCGACATCTTTCGGAGAACCGGAACTTCAGATCGGATCGTTGTCCAATTTCACTATCGGACGATTCGATACACCCCCCTATTGGCCCGATAATTGGGTTCGGACCAGGAAATTTTAGAGGACTTTGAACTATTTGTATCCAATAAAAGTATAGAATTAAGGTATGTTTTGGGAGGCGAGCCGATCAGGCAGAATACGCCAGAATCGTATTTCTTGTCGGATTCGAGTTTTCAGAATTACCGGAGGATATTTTATCATCCTCTTGGTGGATTTAAGAATGGTTTAACTTTGTTCTCTCGCAGAGGGAATTCCGAAACAATCGGATTCGGGATGGAATTGCGTCC
>JAAYVQ010000376.1 GCA_012517095.1 Phycisphaerae bacterium
AAAAAGCCCAGCGCCACGGTTCGCGGCACTCGCAAGGCCATCGTGGCCTTCGGTCCGCCGATCCCCATTACGACGCCCGCGGACAAAAAACGGGGCATTCCCGCCCTGACCGAGGCGATGGAAAAGTCCGTACAGGGTTTGCTCGATTCAATCGAGATCTGATGGCCGCGATGATGTCAGGATTAAATGACAGCGTAAGCGATTGCGATCAGATTTTCTTGCCGGTGACCTCGCGAGCGCCCCGTTCGGAAATGAACTGGCCTTTGAGCGTCGTGCCTTCGATTTTGCCTTTGAACTCCATCGTGACCGAGTTGCCCTGGAATTCTCGGGTAATCTTGAACGATACCTGGTCGGCATCGACCTTCAGGTCCTGGATGGGCGTCTCGGTGTCGCGACTTTTGTAGGTTCCGGTCATGTCTTCCTTGATCGTCAGGGTGCTGGTCCGTGTCCCCTGCTGCGTGGTCGAAGACAGTTCCCAAGTCCCGACCGCCGCCCCGGCAGCTTCGAGTTTCTTTCCTGTGACCTTGGAAGTACCCTGAGAAGAAGTGAATTCCCCGTTGAGTTCCTTGCCGGAAAGCGTACCCTTGAACTTGAGCTCGAAGACCTGATCGCCGAAGCCCATCTCGATCCCGAAGGTCACGACATTGTTGTCGAGCTTGAGATCCTTGACGGGAATCTCGCCGTCGAAGAACTGATAGCGGGCCGTCATGTCGGGGAAGATCGTCAGGTCCTGCGTGAAGGTTCCCATCTCGGAGGTGGCCGTCAGGGCCCATTTGCCGATCAGCGCTCCGCCGATTCGTTCTCCGGCGACATCGATCTCACCCATCTGGCTTTTCATTTTCCCGGACAGCTTGTCGCCTGTGGCCGTTCCTTCGAAATCGGATTCGAACTCCATGTCGTTGATCTTGGTTTTCCGGGTAAAGGTGAGCTTACCATCGACGAATTTCACATTCGAAATCACATTCTCGCCGAAGGAGCTGGTCCATGTAGCCTCCATCGAACTATCCGGTTTTTGGGAAACCGTCAATACGGCCTTCATGTCGCGGTCCTGGATCTTGTACGCCAGATTCCACTGGCCGAGGATCGCCGGTTTGGCTTTGACGCGGGCGCCGTTGGCGGCGAATTCGCCCTGCTCGCTGATTAGCTTGCCCTGGATCTTGCCATCCTTGAGGGTCCCTTCGTAATTGAGCTTGAACTCCATCGGTTGGTCCTGTCCGGGCATGCGGATGACGCGGACGAAGGTGAGCTTGGAATCGGCGAACTTGACCTCGAGCAGGTCACTGTTGCCCCACTTGCCGGTGAGGGTTCCGTCGGCGCCGCGGGCGATCGACAGTTGGGCGAAGCTGGGCCGGCCGCCGAAGTCCATCGTCATTTCCCACGCTCCGGTGATGTCGTCGGCCGCGGCAAAGAGCAGCGGCGCACCGAATACCAACACCGCAAGGAAACCCATCCGAAAACCTCTACCCCCGTTTGTGTGAAGTGTAATTCGACTCATCGTTTTCTCCCAAAAAATCCCTCGCTTCTGTTTTTCCGGCGGAGAAACAGTGTCGAAATTCCTCCACCGACGATATTCGCATCGGTATATCGAACTTGGATGAATTGTAGGGTCCATTAGGCCAGAGAGCAACTAAATTCGACAATCAGCGACGGAGCTGAACGGTCACTTCAAACGGAGTATTCGGTCGCAGATGGAACGGCTTGTTTGCTTCACCGGAGAAGGAAACGACCTCGCCTCCGAGCCGTTCCAGATGCAAAACGACCTTGCCTTCGGTCGATCGCCTGGCGAAGAGCAATTTGACACGGGCCTGGGCCTCTTCGAAAACGACATCCAAATCCATTTCTCCGAACGATGTCGGCATCTTCTCGATATGAATCCGGCCTCCGGGCTTGGTCCAGGCTTGCGGCAGGGCTTCCAATAGGTGCAACTCATTCCCGCGCTCCAGGATCAGCAGGTGGCGAACCAGGCGGATGAATTCGGCACTGGCCCAATTGTGCGGCATGTCACCGACGAAGCGCTCCTTTTCACCTTTGGGATTCTGTTCCTCGCGCCAGCACAGCAGCGGGCTTGCGTGATTGGCAAAAGCGTACAGCGTCGCGGCGGCCTTGTCGGCGTGGCCGAGCCAGAGATGAGCGTGAGCGTAGAACGATGCGGCATAATTCCAGATGCCGTCTTCGAGCCAGCCGGTGCCGAAGATCAGGCCTTCGCACTGATTGGCGTCGAGCATAGCCATCGTTCCGAGCATTCGCGCATCGTCGTCGCGATAGATGCGGCCGGGAAAGACCGAATGCAGAAAAGCCCAGGCGCCGCGCTGCGGCAGTTGCGGCTGCTCGCCCTTCATCGTAACAGGAACATAGATATTTCCGCTCTTGTCGGTCAACTTATCGCGGTCGCGGGCCTTGTCGAAGACCTTCCAGTAGTCGTCGTACTCGGCGGCCCAGGCCTCGGCCTGCGGGCTGTTGCGGTAGCGGGCCATCTCGATCGCACACTTCAGGCCCGTCAGCGTCCAATAGACATTCGTGTATTCGCGATGCGCCCCGCCCAGTCCTCCGTCGCCGAAGCCGATGGGCATCAGGCCGAAGTTGGCTTGTTTGGGATCGCTGCGGGTCATCTGCCGGTAACGGATGATCTCGCTGACATTGAACTCGACCTTCGGCCAGATCGACGCCAGCCACGCGTCGTCGCCGGTGAGTTGCCAGTGTCGAAGGACCATCCACAATCGCAGGCCGGATTTTTTCGAGAACTCCACGCCGCCGGGGCCATCGTCTTTATCGATCTGCAGCTCCAGCCCGGTTCGGGCCTGCTCCCACCGGCCCAGATAGGTTGCGGCCTCCAACAGGAAAGGTCCGTCGGCCGCCCAGGTGCCGCGGTAGCAGGTTGGGCCGACCTGAAAGACCACGCCGCCGGGTCGATGTTCACGGGCCTGGTAGATATTCCGGATACACGAATCCAACAATCCCTGCACCGCCGGATCGGG
>JAAYVQ010000377.1 GCA_012517095.1 Phycisphaerae bacterium
AACCGACTATCGATGGCTCCCGACGACGAACTCCAACGCCTCGTTCGGATACAACTTCGAGGGGGGATTGCAACAGTATGTGCTGATGGATCAGCGAGTGATCACTTCGCCGGAAGGTGAGGTGTTTTTGCTGCCGGCATCGGAGAAACTCAGCGCTTCGGCGGTGGCGCTGGTCGAACCGTGGGCCTGCGTCGAAGAGGCGTATGCGGTCCACGAGAGAACCACGCTCAAGGATGGCGGAAAGATGCTGGTGGTGGCGGATGGGTCGATCAGCAACAAACTTTTTACGGCCTTTCTTGGGCGATTCGGAACCCCCGGCCGGATTACGATGGTCGCCCGCGAATCGTTTTCTCTGGATTCCATCCCGGTTGTTCGGGCCAATTCCATCGACGAATTGCCGGCTGCGGGATTCGATGATGTGATTTATTTTGGAAGCAATCCTGCAACCGCCGAGACCTTATTCGGCAAGATTGCGGCCAATGGATTGATTCTCTTTGTCCAGGGGGGCAACCGATTCGGTCGGCCGGTCACGGCGACGGTTGGACGATTTCATTATGGGAACATCCGCATGGTCGGCACCATTGGACATGATCCCTCGGAAGCCATGGCGATCCCCCCTACCGGCGAGATTCGAGCCGGAGACAAGATCCATGTCATCGGGGCGGCCGGGCCGATGGGTGTGATGCATGTGATCCGAGACCTGTGCCAGGGTGTCGAAGGCGTTGAAGTGCATGCGGCCGACATGGATGACCATCGTCTGGGACTGCTCAATCGGATCGCCGAACCGATGGCCCGTGATCGCAGGATCGGATATCATCCGTACAATCCCGCGCGAGGAAAGCCGGGCGTGGCATTCAATTATACCGCCCTGATGGCCCCGGTTCCGAAACTGGTCGATCAGGCCATCGGCGATTCGGCGAATCACGCCATCATCAATATCTTCGCAGGGATACCGGCATCGGTCTCGGCGACAATCGATCTTGACACCTATATTGCCAAGCAGTTGTACTTCATCGGGACCAGTGGTTCGGTTCTGGAAGACATGAAAGTCGTACTGGCCAAGGTTGAGATGGGACGGCTGGACACGGATTTGTCGGTGGCGGCGATCAGCGGGATGGCCGGGGCGGTGGACGGTATTCGTGCGGTGGAGAAGGCCCAGATCCCGGGCAAGATTCTGGTCTATCCGGCCTGTGAGACATTGCCGCTGACACCGCTGGATCAACTGTCCAAGGTTTTACCGACGGTTGCGGCCAAGCTGGATAACGGGCTGTGGAATCGCAATGCCGAGCAGGCGTTGCTGGCCCACTTCAAACAGAAATGATTTCATTCATTACCGAAAGATCCGGGAATCGGGAAGGAGCAAGGAATGGCGAAAAGCAATGCGATTGAGCAAGCGTATCAACTGGCCAAGGCATCCTACGCCAAACTCGGTGTGGATACCGACAAGGCCATTGAAAACCTCAAGGGCATCCCCGTCTCGCTGCACTGCTGGCAAGGGGACGATGTCGGCGGATTCGAACATGCCGGGCAACTGGATGGAGGACTGGCGGTAACCGGCAACTATCCCGGTAAGGCCCGGACGGCCGAAGAACTACGGGCCGACGCGGATCAGGCCTATCGACTGATCCCGGGAAATCACCGCTTCGCTCTGCATGCGATCTATGCCGAGTTCGATGGCAAGAAAATCGATCGCAACGAAGTCGGGCCGGAACATTTTGCCCGCTGGATCGATTGGGCCAAGGAACGCAAGCTGGGGCTGGATTTCAACCCGACATTCTTCTCTCACCCCAAGGCCGCCTCGGGTTTTACGCTGTCCCATCGCGACGAGGGTATTCGCAAGTTCTGGGTCGAGCACGGAATCGCCTGCCGCAAGATCGGCGCGGCGATGGGCAAGGCCCTCGGCAGCCCGACGGTGACGAATGTCTGGATTCCGGACGGGTACAAGGATATCCCCGTCGATCGCAAGACGCCGCGAGAGAATCTCAAGCGGTCGCTGGACGAAATGTTCGCGCCGAAGATCGACAAAAAGTACAATCTCGACGCCGTCGAGGGCAAGCTGTTCGGGATCGGGCAGGAAAGTTACACGGTGGGTTCGCACGAGTTTTACCTGGGTTATGCCGCTACGAGAAACATTCTGGTCTGCTTAGACGCCGGGCATTATCACCCGACGGAGGAGATGAGCGACAAGATCTGCTCGGTGCTGAATTTTGTTCCCGAGATCCTGCTGCATGTTTCGCGGCCGGTACGGTGGGACAGCGACCATGTGGTGATATTGTCGGATGAACTCAGGGCGATCGCTCAGGAGATCATCCGCGGCGGATATCCAAAACGCGTGCACATCGGGCTGGACTTCTTTGACGGCAGCATCAACCGCATCGCGGCGTGGGTCATCGGCACGCGGTGCATGATCAAGGCCCTGCTGCTGGCCTTGCTGGAACCGATCGAGGATCTGCGAAAGGCCGAGGCCGAAGGCAACCTGACGCGACGGCTGGCCCTGCTGGAAGAACTCAAGACGATGCCTGCGGGGGCCGTATGGGATTATTATTGCACCATCAACGATGTTCCGGTTGGAATGGCCTGGCTGGATGAAGCGGTTCAATACGAAAAGAAAGTGCTGAGCAAACGCGGCTAACCGAATCCTCTTTCCGCAATAACAGATCGAAAGGATCAGGAATTCATGGTACCCAACCCATTCCTCGGCGTATTCTTCCACTGGCTCGGGGGTTTGGCATCCGGCAGTTTTTATGTCCCGTATCGAGGCGTCAAGAAATGGGCGTGGGAGGTTTATTGGCTCGCCGGGGGATTTTTCAGTTGGATCATCGCACCCTGGGTGTTCGCCCTTACACTGGTACCCGATCCGATCGCGATTATTCGACAGGCGGACACCAAAACCATCTTTCTGGCCTACCTGTTCGGCGCCCTTTGGGGACTGGGAGGATTAACTTTCGGGCTGACCATGCGGTATCTCGGGATCGGCCTGGGGATGGCCGTGGCGCTGGGATATTGCGCGGCCGTGGGCACGCTGACTCCGCCGATGATCGACCGAGAGTTCGGGAAACTGTTATCCACCTCGTCCGGAATTGTCACGCTCCTGGGTGTTGCCGTTTGTCTTGGAGGTATCGCCATTACCGGCCTTGCGGGCATGAGCAAGGAGAAAGAGCTCTCCGATGAACAGAAGAAGATCGCCGTCAAGGAATTCAATTTCACCAAAGGTTTCTTCGTGGCGACTTTTTCGGGCGTTTTGAGCGCGTGTTTTGCCATCGGCTTGCACTATGGTAAACCGATCATGAAGATGGCGGAAAAAGTATTGCAGGAAAGCCAGCGATCGGACCTGTGGTCGAATCTGCCGGTGCTGATCGTGGTGTTGCTGGGCGGATTTACCACGAACTTTATCTGGTGCGTACTGCTCAATATCAAGAACAAAACCGGGCATGAGTATTTCACGGCAAAAGTCGCCCGAACCGGTGAACGGGTTCCCTTGTTGTCCAATTACCTGTTTTCCGCCGCCGCGGGCGTGACTTGGTATTTGCAGTTCTTTTTCTACAGTATGGGTCAGATGCGGATGGGCAAATATGAGTTTTCCAGTTGGACGCTGCATATGGCCAGCATTATTATTTTCAGTTCCCTGTGGGGAATCGCACTGATGGAATGGAAGGGCAGCAGTCGCGGTACAAGGACAAAACTGACGCTCGGATTGGCCGTATTGCTCTTGTCCACGATCATTGTCGGTTA
>JAAYVQ010000378.1 GCA_012517095.1 Phycisphaerae bacterium
ACCTGGGCCGGGATGTCCCAGTTGATACTCCGACGAAGTTCCGTCGGCTGGAACAATGTCACGATGACATTTGCCTTTCCATTGTTCGTCGCAAACATCTGTTGAATAGCGGCCGCATCGGTGAGATACGCCGAGCTCGGAGGCGACGGAGGCAGTACGGGTTCCGAATCGGTAATGAGAACCGCATTGGGATCGTATTCCGGACCGATATCCGTATAGAGGACGCTGACCGTGGACGGCAACGGACCAAACTCATCGCCGCTACCGACCGCCAGTTGAGCTCCATCCACCGCAATATTGTCCCAGATGATGCTGTTGATCACATCGGTCTGACTGTTATACGAGACGAATACGCCTCCACCGTTTCCAGCCGCACTGCGGTTGTCGGCGATGGTACAACTGGCGATATTCGGTCGCGCATAAAAGGCCGCGGCCACACCACCACCGCCGAGAGCCGCCGAATTTCCATATAACAGGGTGTTGAACAATTGCGGAGAAACGGCGATATCATCGGGAGCGCCAAGATAATAAATGCCGCCCCCGTTGCCCCGTGCGGTGTTACGCGTGAAAACGCTGTCGCGGACATCCAAAGCCGACGACAGGCAGAACAACCCGGCGCCATGACCGTATCGGGCATCGTTCGGCAGGGCCGGCAAAACCGACGGGGACTCCGTGGTATCATCATCGTCATCAGAAATTGCCGTCTGGGCCGTCGCCAGGTTCTTCTCGAAGAAGGTGTTGGTGACTTGGCCTGCGGAGTACGCCGAATACATTCCGCCGCCGTGATAGGCCATGTTGTCAATGAAATTGCAATCGGCCACCTCGATGTTAGAGTCATCGAAGAAAAATCCACCGCCGATTGCGGCCTGGTTGGCTATAAAGTTCGAGTTTACGGCCTTCATTACGCATTCATCGGTGTAGGCAATGGCCCCGCCAAAACTGACGAAATAGTCGTCATTCAATTCATCGGCCGGGGTCGCCGGATCTCCATCCAGATCAATCGCAGTGGATGGATCGGCGATATTCTCCTTGAAGGTCGTATCGATCATAGTAACTTTGCATCCGCGGGTCGCAAAGATGGCCCCGCCACCGTTATCCACCAGCAGGTTCCGCACCGGCCAGCGCGTCGGATCATTGACTCCGCCGCCGCCGATACCGGAAATACTTCCGTAGGACCGGCAATTCCGGAAGAAACACTTCCGGAAGGTCGGGTTGCTGTCCATTTCACAATAGACCGCGCCGCCCAGACCCGAATATCGCCAGTAATCATCGTACGCGGGCATGAACGCATCATAGGTATAGTTGGTGATCCAGTCATCCCAACTGGTGTACTCTTCAAAACCAAACCACTTGGCAAATCGCTCCCAGGGGTACCGATTCTGCATATTGATCGCGACCTGGGTCTGTATGCCGGGGTACACATATACATAGGGATTGTTGATATCGTAGAATCGTTCCCCCAGCTCCCAGCCATCCCACCAATCGAACCAGTAATATTCCAGGGTCTCGGCCCATGTCCAATTTCCGCCGCGGCCGCCATAACCACCGTTGCCGGCATTACCGTCGCCGCCGTTTCCGCCGCGACCGCCCTGCACGAAACAATCGGCAAAGGCACAATTGTCGAAAAGTGGATTGCTCATGAATCCGAGATACACGGCGCCGCCATAGGCCTTTCCCGCCCATCCGCCATCCCAACCGTCGACATGGCTTCCGGAGTAATTCGCCCCGTTTCCGCCATTACCGCCCGTAAGGTTGCAATTCTGGAAATCACAATTCAGCAACTGCGGCGAACTGAAAAACATCACGATCGCGCCGCCAATGACGCTGCCGCCATTTTCGCCGTCCGAGTTATTTCCGTCCAGTCCGTCACCTCCGTACCACTGGCCATTCAAAAATCGACAATTTCGAATGATCAGATCGCTGAACTCAAGCGAGATCGTGCTGTAATCGAAGGTGATTCCCTGGATCACGGATTTTTTCCCGGCCCCGGCGATCCACATATCATAATTCTGCAGGATCGTCGCATCCACCACACCCGGATTATCCGGATTGCTTCCGGTTAGGGTGATATCCTTGTTCCGGAAGGTCAGCCATTCGAGATCCTCCGGCGGCTGATGCAAACCGGGCATGAGCATAACCACATCGCCGTCCTCGGCGTCGTCGATGGTTCCCTGGATATCGGTGTATTCCGGTTTACTTCCCACAACGAGAACCCGCGGCTGTTTGAATTGCACGGTAATCTGTTTGCTTTGGTCCATCAACACGACATTGGTCAGACTCTCGGAGGCATCGTTGACGGTTCCGCCGCCCCAGTGATCGACGCGATACCCGAAATTGGGCGTAGCGGTCAAGACCACCGTCTGTCCCTGATAATACGATCCGGCAACGGGCGTAACCTGTCCATGTCCGCCGACCACCGATGCCGTCAGGGTCACCATTGGGACTTCCGCCATACTCAGGTAATGGTACCCCAGATCGACAACGCCCGAGTCGAGCGCATTGTTGGCCTGGGTGGTTCGAGTATCGAGACCGGTAAGCTGCGCCGTCATGTTTCCGCGGTCCACGGCCGGACTGGAGGGCATCAGATAGAACGGTCCGAGAGGACCGGCGACAAATTGCGGATCGCCGTCCAGATTGTCATGATTGGATCCGAGAGCATTGATTTCCGCCGCGCCGGAATACGCCCGGTGAGTCTGGGCGTCATAGATATCGGCGGCGTTATTGAACAAGAGACTGAAGGTTACAATCGAATCACCTCGAGGCAGAGGCGCATAGTTGATCCATTCTTCATAGATTGCCTGAGGAGCGTTTCCGGTAAAGACGGAATTGGCCACCGTCGGAGTCGAACACCAGTCGCCAAAAATACCGCCACCGAGGCCGCCGGCCGTATTGGACACAAAGGTACAGTTATCCAACTGGACCGCCGTCATCATCCTGGCGGCCAAAGCGCCGCCGGATTGCTCGGCATAGTTTCCGGTAAACAGGCAGTTGGAGATCCGCTGTCTTCGGAAATTCGACTCCCCTCCGTAGATGCTCACGGCTCCGCCGAACGATTCCTGTCCTTCAATCCGGTTCCCTTCGAACAGGCAATCCCGGATCGTCATTGTGGTCTCGAAGCAGGCAATACCACCGCCCTGAGCGTCGAAGAAGGACGCCGAATTGGCGACAAGCATTCCGCCCAGAATGTCCACCCAGGAATCGGCAAAATACAACCCACCACCGTTCTGGGCCTGGTTGGAAAATACATTACACCGATCAAATGTCGCCTGCGTCGTGTACAGGTACACCGCGCCGCCGGTGTTGGCTTCGTTTTGCAGGAAGCTGCACTGTTCGAAGGTCAACAGGGGAATGGTCGTGCCGGCCCTCAGTTCGCGCGCGTCGGAATATACGGCTCCGCCCGAAATCTCCGAACGGTTGCCCCCGAACCGGCAGAGAGAAAATTTCGAATCGCTCAGCGCCAGAACGGCACCGCCGTTGCCAAATGTGTAGTTGTCACCAAAATCGCAGTCCGTGATCTGAACATCCGAACAGCCGGGACCGATATTCAGGGCTCCGGGCGGCGAATCGTACATCCCGGCATAGGTCTGGGAATAGTAGTTGTAGTCGGAATACATGGAGAAGTATTCGACATACGGGGTCCATATATTCAACTGAGTGCCATTCTCCCAAAATTGACACTTCTGAAGGGAAAGAATATCGCTTCCTTCACAATATAGCGCCCCACCGAGGTTACCCTTAAAGACGCAGTTGGTCAGATTCACGGCATTATTCAGACCGATATACATCGCCCCGCCGAGGGAATACACCTCATTGGACGGCGGATTATCCCACAATGTCCAATACGAGCTGAGGATATCCAACACATAGGCCTTGTTGCCGATGAACGAACAATATTCAAAGTTCGCCACCGAACCGGTGTCATAGAAGGCCGCACCGCCCCAAACGGTTTCACCGTTTGTCCCCGTCATTCCAATCGCCCCATCGGTAGCCGGGTAATCCCCAGACCATTCCCCTCCGGAAGGTGATCGTGCCCCGCCTTGACCGGCGATGGCGTCTGTGGCCTTATTCTCATAAAACTCACAGGCAAAGAAAATGGGATTACTGTTGAGATCGGCATAAATCGCGCCGCCCTGACCGACACCATAACCGTCTCCGCCGTTTCCGCCGCGGCTGGCGTTGCCGGGGGTTGGGACATTGGAAATGTCACCGGCATCGCCGCCATCGCCTCCGACTCCACCATGGGCCTTGTTGTATTCAAAACGACAGTATTTCACAACGGGACTACTGTCCGTGACGCAGGCAATCGCACCGCCATATCCATTCCCCGTACCCACGCCGCCATGACCACCGGGCTGAGAATGGTTTGCCCCTTGTCGGGACAAATATAATCCATCCTGCCCACGGTTGCCCTGAGCGCCGGTAACCGTACAATGAGAAAATACGCAATACTGGATTGTGGGAGAACTGCCGTCTCGACAGAGAATGGCTCCGCCATATCCGTCACCGATTTTATCTCCCCCGCAATAAGCGCTAAAGATAGTATCGGGCTGCTCAAAGTTCGGGCCAACCGGAGGAGCAGGCGGCCAGATATAGACGGGGGCAAAGGTGCCAACGCCACCGTTCATCCACCCGCCACGAATCGTAAAGCCCGCGATTAGAGCGCCATTGCCTTCACCCCCGTGGAAATAAAAGGCCCGTTTGGGATTCAGCTTGGATCCCTGGCAGTCAATAATCGTTGTGGCGATGGTCTCCGGATCATCGGGGCGAACGGAGACCAGTTTGATTTCTCTGCCTTCAAAGTCAACACCGTCGGGGTTGGTTAAATAATGGACCCCCGGCCTGACCATGACAACATCACCGTCGAAAGCCGCCGTAACGGCATCCTCAATCGTTGGATAGACATCCGGCACGGTCAACACACGCGTGAATTGAAGCGCAAAAGTCACAGAAATTTCCCGATCCATCGTCATGGTGACCTTGTTGGCCGAGCCGCGACTCTGGTCATTATCCGTTCCCTGCCAGGTCGCGATACGGTATCCTTCATCTCCGATCGCCCGTAACCGAACCACCGACCATGCATCGACAAACAGGACGGTCGGATCATCTTCCGACAGAACGGTTCCCTCGACCGACGAGGCCGGCTTGGCGTTGTTGACGGTATGGTACCAGATACTGCCGAATTGGGCCGGATACACCTTGAACTTGTACTTTGTGGGAATCTCGGTTAGCGGGACTTTCGGATAGTGATAACCCAGATCCACACGAGCAACATCATCGGCGTCGGTGACGGCCGTGGTGATATCGGCGGACAAACCGTACTGCATCTGCAACATAAACAGGCCGATCTGGCCGACATCAACACAGGGACTCCATTGGGCATCCGGTTGATTTCCCAACTCCTGACTGAGGTAATAATCTCCCTGCGGTCCGGCGATAAAGATTGGATCATCATAAATATTGCCCTGCCCGATCGAATCGAAGTCCAGATCGGTGACACAACTTACATTGGCCGTACAACCGCTGACTTCATCTCCGTTACCATCCAGAATACAATGATCGATCTGCGGAACGGAGGTTTCCGTCAGGGCGAAAATTCCTCCCGACATCATATTCCGCGTCAAGGTACACAATTGAATTGTCGGAGAACTGTCCTGTGCCGTAATGACGCCATTTCCGGCAAAAGACTGGTTCATGATAATCAAGCAATTGATCACGGCGGGATGAACCTCTTGATCGGCGATCCCCATAGAATAGATCGCCGCTCCCCCTTCCGCTCTGCAAGACAGAATCTGGCAATTTACGATAACCGGGGCCGCTTCCTGAATATAAACAGCGGCGCCATTCGTCCCCGAAACACAATTCTGAATGACGCAATTCGCCAATCGAGCTTGGGGAATCAGGTCTTCATCGTTTGGCAGACCCGGATCGCCGGGATCGTAATCCGGATCATTCGGATCACCCGATGGGTCAACGGCATCAATGGAATCGCCGCCGGAAAAACAGATGCCCGCGCCCTCGGCCTCGGCCTGGCATCTTTCGATAATGCAATCTTCCACGACGGCCTGGCAATCGGCCATCATTAGAATTCCGCCGCCGCGCCCCGCCGCCAGAACATCGTCTCCCACCGGAGCGGTTCCGTTACGGATGGTGAATCCGCGAATCACCGTACCGGGTCCTTCGTTGGTCCGCAGGAAGAAACCGCGGGCCTGACCTCCGCAGTCAATGATTGTCACTTCAGCGCCAAGATAACTGCGAATGACGATGGCTTTTCCGCCGGGATTGAGATCTCGGTTTCCATCGCCCGCATACGTTCCAGGTCCGACAACAACTTCGTCGCCATCCACGGCGGCGTCAATCGCTTCCTGAATGGTTGCGAACAATGTACCTCGATCTTCGTTCAGGGTGATTTCACCCTCCTCAATCGGATCTTCCACGATTTCACGGAACATCACTACAACATGGTGATCGTTGTCCATCGTCACCGTGTTGGTCAGATCCGTATTGAGTTCACCCGGAACGGTATAGTCCAACATGTTATCGAAGGACCATTTTTCCACCTCATAACCGGCGTCAGGGATAGCTTCCAGGTTGATTTCCTCGTCCTCTTCAAACCATCCACTGATCGGGGTGAGGGTTCCATGGGGCTGGCCATCCGGCGAATACACTTCCGTCTCGAGCCAGAAACGCGGAATCTTTTCAAACTCCACCGTTACATTCGCGTCGTAGGTCAGAGTGACCGTATTGGTGTTCGCCGTCGAACTGTCATCGTCGGTGCCGGTCCATTGTCTGACCCGGTAATACTGATCCGGACGGGCCTCCAGATTGACAATCGTCCCGACCGGATAATCGCCTCGGCGCGGAACGACGGAACCGTGACCACCGACGACCGTGACATTCAATCGGGAAATCGTCGCTGAAACAAAGGCCACCGTAACGGTCTTATTCTGGTCCACAAGAACGGTGGCGTTGGTCTGTCCGAAAAATTGGTCATCGTCATCGGTTCCGGTCCAGGCCCCAACCCGGAAACCATCCGCC
>JAAYVQ010000379.1 GCA_012517095.1 Phycisphaerae bacterium
AGGCGATCTTGAAGATCCGGTTGCCGCTGTAGTTGCGGACATAGGTCGCGAATCGCCGGTACTGATCGGCGTAAAATTCCGGCCGCATGTTGCCCCCGCAGCCCCAGTTCTCGTTGCCCACCGCGAAGTACGTCAGCTTCCACGGCTTTTCCCGGCCGTTCTTCTTGCGCAGTTCGGCCATCGGGCTGACCCCGTCGAAGGTCATGTATTCGATCCAATCGGCCATTTCCTCCACGCTGCCGCTGCCGACATTGCCCGTGATGTACGGCTCGCAGCCGAGTTGTTCGCACAGTTCGAAAAATTCGTGCGTGCCGAAGTGGTTATTCTCCGTCACGCCGCCCCAGTGCGTGTTGATCATTGTCGGCCGTTTTTCGCGCGGGCCGATGCCGTCCATCCAATGGTACTCGTCGGCAAAGCACCCGCCCGGCCAGCGCACCACCGGTACGCGGATCGCCTTCAACGCCGCGACGACATCGTTGCGGATGCCGCGCGTGTTGGGGATCGGGCTGTCCTCGCCGACCCACAGACCGCCGTAAATGCAGTGGCCCAGATGTTCGGCAAAGTGGCCGTAGATGTTGCGGTTGATCGTGAATTTGCCCTGATCCGCCGCGATCGTCAGCGTCGCCTTGTCCGCGTTCTGCGCCATCGCCGCGCACGAAATCAACCCAGCCGCCATGATCGACAGAATCCACATTCCCGTTCTCATATTCACCTCCGAAAAAAGTTGTTTGAGAAAAAAGGCGTCAGCAACCTTTTATTCTTACTTTCAAATCTCAAATATCCAATTTCAAATTCGTCCCTGTAATCCGTGAAATCCGTGGTTTATTTTCACTTCACCGTCGGAATCCTCACCAGCATCTGCGTAAACGGCTGAACCTCCAGCTCCATTCTACCGTCTGCGACTGTGGCCGTCGAATCCGCCGGTACGATCGCCGTCGGATTTTCCAGCGTATTGCTTGCCCAGGGCTTGTCGCCCCCCAGTCGCGTGATCCGCGCCTGCCCATCGACCTTGACGCCGCCGATGGAAATCGCCAGCCGGATCGGATCAGTCCCGCGATGAACCAGCGACACCAGCAGTTGCCCCTTCTTGTCGATCGCCGCCACCGCATCGAGCGCCTTGTAGATGCATTCCGGGGTGGCATTCCGCAATTCCGGCAAGACCCGCGGCGCCTTCAGTTCCGCCGCGGCAATCTCCACCGCTACCGGCGTCGCCTCGGCCAGTTCGGCGAACATCGATTGCGCGTAATGGCATGGATTGGCAAAGACCCGCTCGCGACTCTTTCGCAGTCCGCCGCCGTGATTGACCGTCGCCGACTGCGTGACCATCTCCACAAAAGGCGCCAGCCGAACCGCCGCGTGATAGATCAGCGTATCATACAAACCCTCCGCCAGCGTCCCCGGCGATACCAGCGTCTGCCCGGTCAGCTTCCGCGGGGCATCCTTCTCGCCCGGCCCGATATGCGCGAACAGTTGCAGCTCCGTCACCGCCAAATGTGGATCCTGAACTCCGTCTGCTTTCATCTCGTCCCGCAGCGCCGCCCACTTGACCTCCAGCGTCGTCGGCACGCCCATGAAATCCCGATACACATCCAGCGGCTCGGTCGAGGGCGGCACATCGCCGCCGATCAGCGGATGATCGGTCGTTCGCTTCATCGCCGCGCCCAGCCCGCGGATCAGCGTCGTGTTCCAGTCCTTGCCCCAGAACACCGGTGCCCCGCACGCGTACAGCGTGATCGATGGGTCGGCCTTGAGCATCGCTTCGGCGAAGGCCTTGTAACGATCCACATATCCCTCGGCCGTCGTCCAGTGAACCTGCCACCGGCCCCATAGTTCGTTGCCGATCTCCCAGTGCCGGATTCGATACGGTTCCAGATGACCGTTGGCCACGCGGAGTTTGCCCATCGGCGTGTCCGGCGATCCATTGCAGTATTGCACCCACTCGGCCGCCTCCTGCGGAGTGCCGTTGCCGGCGTTGATGCAGATCATCGGCTCGCATCCGATCGTCCGGCACAATGCCACAAACTCATCCGTCCCGAAACGGTTGTTCTCCACCTGTCCCCAGGCGTAGTTCGGAAGCGTCGGCCGCTGTTCGATCGGCCCCACGCCGTCCTTCCAGTGATACCCGCTGACGAAATTCCCGCCCGGCCATCGATGGATCGGCAGCCGAGACGCCTTTAGCAGCGCGATCACATCCGGGTCGGCCCCGTTGATATGATCCCCCGGCAAAAGCTCGATCCGTCCGATCACCACCGACCCGGCTCCTTCCGTCGTCACCGCCAGCCGATACGCCGCATCCTTGTCGCATTCGGCGGGAATCTCAAACGATCCGACGAGTTTTTTCCACTCCGGCGTTAAGCCCGCCACCTTCGCCGCCGCGCAGGGCTTGTCCTGACCCCGTTGCGTCAGCTCCACCATCAGCGCCTTGACCGAACGACTCCGGGCATAGATCGAAAACTCGTATTTCTGTGTCCGGTGCATCGGCAAATAACACCACTGTGCGATCCCCTGTCCCGCCGCCGAACAGTCGATCCGCTGCGCCCGCCCGCCGAAGGGATTGGTGTCCGGACTGGTCACGGGCGTTCCGACCTTGGTCCACCAGCACGCCAGCGCATCGTTGTACGCGGCGACAAGCCCGTCCAGTTGGTCGCCCGGCCAGCCCCATCGCGGCCCCATCCGCCGGATCTCCTGCTCGACCTGTTTACGGTCGCTGTGGAACCATGAAACGCCGTCCGGCGAATCGACCGACTTGAACGGATAGGCCGCCATCGTCGCGTTCAGCAGAATCTGCGCGTCGATCCCGTTGGTGACATTGAAGAATAAATGCTCCGTGAATTTTCCGGTCAGATTCTTGGCGATCGGATACTCCGACTTCGCCGATGCGTCAATCTTCAGCGTGGCCGTCTGGGGCGATGAATCCTGCGTCAAACCGATCGAACCGATCCACAGAACCGTCAACGCAATCAAACAAGATTTCATACGCTTTGCCTCATTGAACAATGGACTCACAACGGATGAATATACTCTGACAATACACCAAATTGAAAGTCGAAAATGATTACACCGTATCGCCTTCGGATGCTGCCGTTTCCATCCGCCGGACGCGTCCCTCGACCATCTTCAATCGTCCCTGGGCGAACATCCGGATCGCTTCCGGATACGCGATACACTCCTGCTGAAACACCCGCTCGGCCAGCGTGTCGGCGTCGTCGTCGTCCATCACCTCGCAGCACCGTTGCACGATGATCGGCCCGGAGTCGTACTCGTTGTTGCAGAAATGCACCGTGCACCCGCTGACCTTGCATCCGGCTTTCAATACCGCCTCGTGGACATGATGCCCCCACATCCCCTGCCCGCCGAAACTCGGCAGCAGCGCCGGGTGGATGTTCATCACCTTGCCCTCGTACTGCGGCGGGATCTTCCACAGACACAGCCACCCCGCCTGCACGACCAGGTCCACCTTCGCCGCGTCCAAAACCTCGGCCAGCTTGGCGCTGAAGTCTTCGAGTTGTTCGAAATCCTTTCGCCGCACAATCACCGGCGAAAATCCCAGTTCCCTCGCCCGATCCACGCCCTTGACCGTCGAGCGCGAGCAGATCACCACCGCCACCTCCGCCGGCAGCGTCCCCGCCTGGATCTGATGCTGCAGATTCACCAGCGTCCGTCCGCCGCCGCTGATCAGTACTCCCAGCCGAATCCGCTTGCCACCCCATTCGGCCAGGGTGGGTTTGCTCGGTCTCCAGCTCACATCCGCCTTGCGATCCAGCGCCTCGTTGACGATCTGGTCGGCGCGGGTGTTCTTTTCGCGCGGGATATGCTGAATCTTCCAGGAAGGAAAACCGGCCAGCAGCTCCATGCACCGAGCGTGCAGGGGCTTGAGGCCTTCGTTCCTGACGCGATACTTTCCCAGAACCTGGCGAACCATCAGGTCGCTATCGGTCAGAATCTCCAGTTGCCGCGCGCCCAGCCGCGTCGCCGCCTCCAGCGCTGCGATCAGGCCGTTGTATTCGGCGACATTGTTGGTCGCCTCGCCGAGAAAGACCCCCTTGCCCTCGATGATTCTGCCCTGGAGATGCGTCAGAAAATAACCGCCCGCCGCCGGGCCGGGATTGCCGCGGCTTCCGCCGTCGGTAAAGATTCGGATGGATTCGTTCACGGTTTGCCCCTGTCGTCCTGACATCCCTGCCGATCCCCGCCCCCGGCGCCAACCAATTACTCGGACTCTTCCTTGAGCACCAGGATTCGCGAACAGTTACCGCAGCGAATGATCTCGTCGCGGCTCATGAGTTGGTTAACGGTCTCGTTGGTCAGTCCCATGCAACAGCCGCCACAACTGTAGGATTCCATCCGCCCGTCGGCCTGCTCCACAAACGAGATGGCGTCTCCGTCATAACTGTCCGCCACACGCTTGAAAATCGCCAGAGTCTCTACGGGAACGGCCTTTGCGGCCTCCTTCCATTCCTTCTCCACCTCGACGATCTCCGCCTCGAACTGCGACGATTGTCCATTGGATTCAGTGCGGACTTCGTCCAACCGTCCCTTTTGCTCGTCAATCTGTTTTTGAATCTGGCGGCAGGTGGCCTCGTCGGCTTCCAGAACCTTCATCAGTTCCAGAACCTGCGTTTCCAATTTGGAGTTGTCGGCCTTGGAGGTGTTCAACTCCGTCAGAATCGCGGAGTATTCCTTGTTGCTTTTGGCCATGTTCAATGCGGATCGAAGCTTGGTGACATGCTCTTCGCGGCTCTTGAGGTCCAGTTCGAACTTGTCGGACTGAATCCGAATCAGACGCATCTCCTCCTTTTTGGCTTCCAATTCGTTGACCAATGCCCGAAGCTGGTTGTCCTGCGTCTGGACCCGTCGCCGGCTTCGGGCTAACTTGGCCTTGGCCGAGCGAAGCCGGTTTTCTACCTCTTGCAACCGAGTCAAGCCACGCAGTACCGGTCCCATCTAAACTCCCTATTCTGTTGTGAATACTTCATCAATTCAAACTCTCCATTATCTCCGTCTTCCGTTGTGCTGCAACAAAATTTTCCTTTCGATGGACAAATTTGTTCCGGGCCATCCCCCTCCGGATTTTCGGCCCAAATCGTCGTAACCTTCGGCTCGGTCAATATTTACGGGGCCATCTTGTTCCAATCGACCCGGGAAATACGCCTGTGTGCTCTTGGTCGAAATCCTCCGGTTTGGTATGATGACCTTTACGATGATCGAATTGCTGAAAAACCTGATTCGTGCAGACTCGACTCTCGACAAGGGCGAATC
>JAAYVQ010000380.1 GCA_012517095.1 Phycisphaerae bacterium
ACAGGTGATACTCATATCATACAGGTGGGTATATGTATAGCACAAAAGCTCCCCGGCCTTCTTGGTCGCCGCATACGGCGAGATGGGGTTGTCCACATTGTCCGTCTCGCTAAACGGCACTTTGCGGTTGTTCCCGTACACACTCGAGCTGGATGCGAAGATCACCTTGCGGACGCCGAACCCCCGCGCGGATTCCAGCACTTCCATCGTTCCGCGGATATTCACATCCTGATACCCCATCGGGTCCTCGATCGACGGCCGCACGCCTGCTTTAGCCGCCAGATGCACCACGACATCGATCGGATCGGCCATGATCCGATGCAGCACATGTTCATCGCGGATGTCGGCCTCCGCAAAATCAAACTGTGTCGATCCCATCAGGGACGACAAGTTCCTCCGCTTGACCTCGGGGTCATAAAAGGAATCGAAGTTGTCCAGCCCGATGACATGGCACCCCATCCCCACCAGCCGCTGGCAAAGATGCGACCCGATAAACCCCGCCGCCCCGGTTACGAATACCTTCATGGGACCACTCTCATGTTATCTGCAACACCCTTGCTTCCGTATCAGGAGCGGACGGCATCCGCCCGATTTGTCTCAATCTTTCTTGCGATCAACAATCTCGATCACTCTTTGAAGTCGTTCGGTAGCCGGATCATAGCCATAATGAATCTGGCTCATCAGTTCCAGGGCCTCCAACCGTTCCATCGGAGTTTTGGATAGCCAATAGGCCTTTTCGTCGGATGGCTCTGAAAGCAATCCAAACGACAAGGCATTTCGATCCAATCGTTGGGTATCCATCAAGCGTGTCTCAATAAGTGAAAATGTTTATACTCCGTGCCCGTGGGTTGCACAGGAAACACGCAACCCTTTCTTTCATACTCAAAAATCTATACGGAATATAATTTCGACCGGACTACGAACAACCGTCGTAATAATCTATCTAAATATCGACGAAATAAGAACATAGCATAAAAAAGGCCCGCCCTGCGACCGATCAAAAATCCGAGAATTTGTGCCCCAACTCGGTCATCAATTCCATACGACCCGGATTCAAACAACGGCCGGTCCCTGATAACTGCAATAGGTCTTGTCCGTCTCCCAGACCGTGATCGTGTGCAGCCGACAGTTGGAAAATTGCCCCTTCAGTCGCTCCCACGCAAACGATGCCAGATTCTCCACCGACGAGATTCCGGTAAAATCCGCTACATCGGTATTGAGATTCTTGTGATCGACCAGCGTAATAAACTTCTCTTCCACGGCCCGTTGAAAGTCCGCGATCCACAGCGGATCCGAAGTCCGGTCCTTCTCGACCGTAACCTCAAGGACATAGTTATGTCCGTGTCCGGCCGGATTGGCGCACTTGCCGAACATATCGAAGTTCGCTTCCGCATTGAACCGGTCGTTCCAGAGTTTGTGGGTGGCCGCAAACTCGAATTTCTCGCTGAATAAAAACATCGGACAATCCTCCGAGAGGATGGTAAGTTTTCGATATGGATTCAGGTCTAAGGATATCTTGGATACTTCGGCCTCCCCAAACCTGCCTCGCAAAGCCCTCCAGCTTCGAGCCAGCAGTTCGCAGACTTCGGCAAGTCCCATAAAAACCTTTTGGCCGAAACGCCGCCTGATTTCCTCGCAAAACAAGGGCACCACAGATTCCCGTACCGCCCGATCGATCTCGACGACATTGATCACAAACCCGGTGTCCGGATTCAGGGGTCCGGCCAATTCAACCCACAACCCGAAAAACAGGCACAATCCCTCTCCGCTCGGCCGGGAAGCGTACGAATTGACGCCTTCCGATGCCGGGTCAAAAAAAGGTGTAATCGAAAATCGAACCTGTCTGGCCAGCCGATACATGGATTGAATTATACCGATTCGCAGACGATTCGCAATCCGACAGACCCGTGAATTACGGGACAATCGATGAAAAACGAAAGGATCGATTGAGCCGAAGAATTACTCCTCCGTGGAATACTCGAACGGCCGATTCGCCACACTGTACGCCCGAGACCGTCCGATATTATTCAGCAGTCCGATGGCCATCATGCTGACCACCAGCGACGAGCCGCCGTAGCTGACCAGCGGCAAAGTCAGTCCCGTGATCGGCATCAAACCCAGCGTCATGCTGATATTCACGACAACCTCGACAGAAAACATGGTCAATATTCCGACCGTCACCAATCGCGCAAAGGGATCCGTGTTCTGCCAGGCGATCTCCACTCCGCAAACGATAATCACCGCGTACAGCATCAGCACGACAAGGCAACCCACCAACCCGAACTGATGTGCGATGATCGGAAAGATAAAATCGTTCTGCCGCTCCGGCAGCGTGTTCTCCTGAAGATACGGACCTTTCCGGAACCCATATCCCCAGATCCCGCCGGAGGCGATTGCGATCTTGGAGTGCATAAGCTGATAGCCCTCCTTCTCTGTCCATTTCGCCAGGTCCTGCGGCGATCCGGCCAAAACCGTCGCCAGTCCCGGATGCTCTTGCGCCTTCTGATAGATCCACTGGTTCTGAAGCAGAACCGCCGAAATCCGCATCCGCTGATAGGGCAGCATCTTGTGCCACAGAAACGGTGCCACTGCCGCCGCCGAAAGCAGGATCAAGATCAGATGTTTTGTCTTGGCCCCGGCCACATACAGCATCGCAAACAAGATCGGCATCATCAGCATGACGGTCCCCAGGTTCGGCTCCAGTAGAATCAGGACCATTGCCAATAGAGTCAGCGCAAAAGGAACAACCAGTCCGGATGCGTGACGATAATTTTTTCGAAAACGCAGGTACCACGCCAAAGCCAGGATGTAAACGATCTTGCAAAGTTCGGAGGGCTGAATCTGTATATAATGACTTTTGGTCCCCAGGCGGATCCAGCGATGAGTGTTGTTAATCATCGGAACAAAGGGGATATCTATAACCTCATAGCGATCCAGAAGCAGCGTGACTAACACCAGCAAAATTCCCGGGTACAGCCAGTAGCTTGCAGGCCCTAAGATTCGATAGCTAAAGAGATTAACAACGATGATGGCCAAAAGCCCCGCGACCGCGAAGAACAATTGCTTCTTCCATAAAGCCGCCGGAACCGTCAATTTGAGGCCTTCGATGGGTTCCGCCGGATTTCCTGCCGCATAAATCGTTATAAAGCCGATACTTACAAGCGAAAAGCTCGCCGCAAGCAACAGCCCTCGAACCATCAATAGTCGTCCCAGCATGATTCGGAACATCTTTTAGACTACTCCGACCCGTCGAATACGCTCTAACTTTTTTATTTATAATGACTTACATCCATAACTCTCTCCGGCGGAAAAACTCCCGCCACCTGGATCATACACGATTTCGGTCAAATCGCAACCAAAGGGACAGTTTAACCGAACACCGCGGATTGTGGCCTCAAAAAACGGACACAATTTTTTTCAAAATATTCTGGAACGAAAAGGTCATTTGTGCTATAATAACTTTTGTATCAGGGGTGGCGAAATTCAAAATGGGGACGGCAAATCATACCCCTGCATGAAACTGGGAAAAAGTTTCGGGATGAAATAAAAAAAATATTTTTCTTGCATAATGCTACTGGATTAGGTACAATGCCGCTAATGGGACGAGTCCCAGAAACGGGTTTAATGAAATCGAGAGTGGGAGTTTGATTCGGAGGCGATGAAAGACAAACAGCGGAGGGCGGGTAGCGTATCCTGCCAAAAGAGCATTTCAATCAAGTATGTGTTCTTCGTAGCGGTAGAGGCAATGATAAGCGGGGCTGGTAACCTCGCAGGAAAAGGAAAATAATAGAAGAGAAAGAGAAAGGAGAGTGTTGCATGAAAAGTTTGATGGCAATTATGGTTTTGGTGATGGCGGTCCCGGCGATGGCCGTCGTGAATTTCACCGCGACGGATGCCGGTAGCGGCAAACTGCAGATTGCTTACACAACCACCGATGGCGATCTGCCCCGCGGTGTTGCTCTGCGTGTGAGCTTGAGCGATGGCGCCGTGGTTGACACGACGGTAGCCCCGGTTGCGGATGCCGCGTTCAACACCTTTATCGACTGGGCCTATTCGAATCCGCTGAACTATGCGGTTGGCAATGGTCATCCTCTGGCCAAGGCCACGGAAGCCGGAGCATTGGATGCCGATGCGTCCGATTTCTCGATTTGCATGGGCGTATTGGATCAAGGCGGCAATCAGGCCGCCGGCCCGGCCAGCTCGGCCAATCTGGTCACGATCCAGCTTAAGGGAACGGCCGACACCACCGTGACGATCACCGGCGATACGCTGCGTGGTCCGGCCAGTGGCGTTGTCGGAAGCGTTCTCAGCAGCAACCTGCCGTTGACGGTGGTTGTCAAGTTGGGCGCGCCCATTGAGTGCGTCAAGTCCACCGC
>JAAYVQ010000381.1 GCA_012517095.1 Phycisphaerae bacterium
CTGCATCTGCCACTGGAACAGTTTGGGCCGATTGCTCCACCACGGATTGAAATGCACATTCTCGATCCGCCCGATGTCGTAGATCGCGTCCACATAAATTCCGCGCCGCAGCGGTTGGCCGTGCACATCGCGGATTAAGTGTCGCTCGTTCCGTGTCGCGTCGATCCCGTTATACGGGTTCAGCAACTCCACCGCCAGAACCCCAGGATTCTTGCCCCGCATGGCGATCGCATACGGATACGCCGCCGGCGCTTCGTCGGTCTTCTGGTCCGGGTAATATAGCACGACGCCTTTGAGGGTGCTGTTGGTATTCAGCGTGATAAAGGCCGGCCCGTCTTCCTTGCCCGCGCCTTCCGTCACCAGAAAGGTCGTCCCGTCTTCGGTCGGCTTTGGCAACCCGCGGTCGCGAATCCCATTGTGCGCCGGCACCGACTGCCAGATCCCCTGCAAGGTCACCGCCGCCGGCACATTCAGGTGCCCCGCGAAATAGTAATTCCCTCGCGGCGCAAACACCACACCACCCCCAGTTCCCGCAGACTCATCCATCGCCTTTTGAAACGCAGCCGTGTCGTCGGTCTTTCCATCCCCCACCGCCCCGAACGACCGAACATTCAGTCCATCCAACCCCGTTGCCGACGGTTCAGCCGCCGGGACAGGCGAACCGTTCATCGCCAGAATCACAAACAGGACACCCGCCATTCCCATCCGCATCTCCTGTCCTCTTTTTGAGTGCCAGCTATGCATCATGTTATTCTCCTGATCGTTTAATTTCGACGGAGTGCTTTGATCGTATTGTTGGCAGACTATACACCAACTTCCCGGGCACTTCGAGCAAAATCCCGCTGTATCGAGGAATCCGATCTTGACGGGATCGATCCGATCGAGTATTTGATCATGATCAGGAATGACTTAAATGCGTTTCAAAAAAAGATGGAGCCGTTTTGACACCGACGGACCCAATACCTCAAGCGGCTTGACGCCGCACAGATCGGTTACCCCCCCATCAAATAGATGGAATGTACGGCAGAAGGGCACCTTCGTGGGGGATCGGACACGGGGAACAAAGGCCAAAAAAGAAAAAACGGAGAGGGCGAGATTCGAACTCGCGGTACGGGCTTTAGCCCGTACGACGGTTTAGCAAACCGTTGCCTTCAGCCTCTCGGCCACCTCTCCATCAAGGTTGTGACTCGGTTAGCCATCCGGCTCCCGGTCTAAAAAAACCATGATACCATGGAATCCCCGCCCTGGCAAGGGTATAATTCAAAAACCGGTGGCGGAAAATCCCGCTGAATTGTTCGGAAGGACAACCTATGAATCCCAAGCGACTAATCGGACTCTTGATCCTCTCGATTGTCGGCCTCTGCCCGGCCGCAAATGAACCATTCGTCTCGGCCTATCAAAGTTGGGCCAACGGCCCTTCAAAAGACGCCGGTTTTTTCCCCATCGCCGTCTGGCTGCAGGACCCCCGAAACGCCGTCCGCTATAAACAGGCCGGCATCAACACTTATGTCGGCCTGTGGAAGGGCCCCACTGAAATGCAACTCAACCAGCTCAAATCCGCCGGAATGAAAGTCATTTGCGAACAAAACGAATTGGCGATGAAAAACATTGACAATCCCGTAATCATCGGCTGGATGCACGGCGACGAGCCGGACAATGCTCAATCCCTCGGCGAAGGCAAGGGCTATGGCCCACCCATCAGCCCGGACAAGATTGTCGAGGATTACAGCCAGATCCGCTCCGCCGATCCCACCCGTCCGGTCATGTTGAATCTCGGTCAGGGAGTCGCCTGGGATGGCTGGCACGGCCGCGGCGTTCGTACCAACCACCCGGAGGATTACCCTCTCTATATCCAGGGTTGCGACATTGTCTCCTTTGATATCTATCCGGCCTGTCACGACCGTCCTCAGGTTGCCGGAAAGCTCTGGTTTGTCGCCAACGGTGTCGAGCGACTTGTCAAGTGGTCTGACGGCAAAAAGATCGTCTGGAATTGTATCGAATGCACCCGTATCAGCAACGATACAACCAAGGCCACTCCGCTGCAGGTCAGGGCCGAGGTCTGGATGTCCATCATCCACGGTTCGCGCGGCCTGATCTATTTCGTCCACGAATGGAAACCGCGATTCAACGAAGCCGCCTTGCTCGCCGATCCGGAAATGCTCGCCGGCGTCACACAGACCAATCAGCAGATTCACCGCCTCGCTGAAGTCATCAATGCCAATCCGCCGCAGGGAAAGGTTAAAGTGACGACCGAACCATCTTCGATTCCCGTCGCGGTCCTGGCCCGAAAACACAAAGACGCCTTGTATCTGTTCACAGTCAACATGCGAGGCGATCCCGTCAAGGCCTCGTTTACCGCCGCCGGAATCTCCAAGGATACCAAAATCGAGGTCATCGATGAATCCCGTACCCTCCAGGCCACCGACTCTTCCTGGCGCGACGACTTCGCGCCGTGGGCCGTCCACATCTATCGGATACCCTTGGGTGTATAGAAGAGTCTGTTTTCTAATA
>JAAYVQ010000382.1 GCA_012517095.1 Phycisphaerae bacterium
AGGAAAGATCATGACCGAAGAAGAAAAAAAGAAGTTTCAGCTTTTTAAAAGCATCAAGCAATTCGTCTATGGCATGGCGGCGCACGACACGGCGCGATTTGCGCTGAAAACCCGGGGCAGCATGGAGCATTTGTTTATATTGATTACGATGGGGGATATGCTGGGGATTCCCATTCTACCGCCCTATTATTCTCTGCGTCTGCTGCCTTATGTTGTTCCGCAGATCTCCACATGGAAGCGCCGAATGCTTCGGGAAAAGGACTTCACCGACACGCTGGCATAGGCGAATTATCGGGGACACGGTTCCATCCCTTGAACGCGGCTCAAAGGAGATGAAATGAACTTACGACAAGTCTTGGCGGCCAATCCGACGATGAAATATATCATGTTCGGCGGAAAGGGCGGATTGGGCAAAACCACCTGTTCGGCCGCGGCGGCCTACCACCTGGCCCGGCAGGGTCACAAGGTGCTGGTGTTTTCGGTTGATCCTCAGGCGTCGCTGAGCGATATCTTTCAGCGGGACATCTTCGGCAAGGGGGCGGTGGAGATCATGCCCAACCTGTTTGCACAGGAAATCGACGCCGACCGGCGAATTCAGGATTACCAGAAGCAGATCAAACAGCAGATTCTCGACCGATACGGATTCGAGAAGGTCCCCGACGAGATCGAAAGCTACATCGCAGCGGCATCCAGCGAACCGGCGATGGAAGAAAGCGCAATCTTCGACGCGGTGGTGGACATTGTGTTCACCGGGGCCTACGACTATTACATTTATGATCTGGTCCCGCTGGGACATGCGCTGTATTACCTGAGCATGAGCACGATCTACGACCAGTGGATCAATAAGATCACTGAGCTGCGCGCGGAGATGCAGCGGTACGATCGGGTCGTGGCCCGGATGAAAAGCGAGAGCACCTCCGAAGAGGACGAGATTCTCAACGAACTCCAGGAGATCCGCAAGCGGATCAACCTGTCGTCTTCGGTTTTCACCGACAAGGAGAAGACGGGTTTTTTCTTCGTGGTGACACCGGAAGAGATGACGATCCTCGATACGGTCAAGGCGGGTGATCTGTTCAGCAAATTCGGCGTTCCACTTTCGGGGTATGTCGTGAATCGGGTGTTGCCAGAGTCTCTGTTGAAGGAGAATATTCCCTCTTATCTTCGTCATCGAATCGAGGCACAGCGGGAGCCCCTGAGGAAAATTCACGATGTGTTCCACGGCAAGGTCGTGGGAAGCGTGGGCGAATTCGAGCGCGATATCACCGGACTGGAAATGATTCGTAAGGTCGGCGAGCAATTGTTTGCGGAATAATCCCATTCGAAGAGGGGATTTGTCGTGATGGAGACCTGAGGAAAGACCATGAACAAGATTTCCGAAAAGTTATCGTTATTTCTGCAGAATCATCCCAAGATGAAATATGTTTTTTTCGGCGGCAAGGGCGGGGTCGGCAAGACGGTATTCGCCGGCGCCATGGCGTTGTATCTGGCCGAGAAAGGACGCAAGGTTCTTCTGGCTTCAACAAATCCGGTCCACAGTCTGAGCAGTCTGCTCAAACAAAATGTCTTCGGCAAAGAGACCCTCGTCGAGGGGACGTCCCTGAAGGCCATCGAGATCGATACCCGGGAGACCATCGAAAAGAAAAAAGTCGAGATCCGCGAGAAGATTGAATGGTTTCTCAAATATGCCGACCTGGCTGGACAGAAGACGGAGGATTTCGTCGAGTCGGCGACAATGAACCCGGCGTTTGAGGAATCGGCCATGTTCGAGCGGATGGTCGATCTGATGTTCGAGGATCATTACGATACCTATGTCTTCGATACGGCTCCGACGGCCAATGCCCGCCGTCTGCTGGGAATGTCCAAGGTGTACACCCTGTGGGTCGAGAAGATGCTGGCCAGCCGGGATGAGGCCCGATCGTTGCGCAAAGCGCTGTCCTTTAGCAAAAAAGAGGAAAAGGATCCGTTGTTGGATTACCTGCTTCATTTTCGAGATCGGATCGACAAGGTACACAAGCTGCTTACCGATGCGGAACTGACGGCGTTCTTTTTCGTGACCCTACCCGAAGCGCTGCCGATCGCAGTGATCAAGCGATTCATCGGGTGGTTTCGGGAATTTGGCATCCCCGTTGGAGGCGTGATCGTCAATGGTCTGATTGATCGGGGTCAGGTCACCGATTCCACGCATGAGTTTGTGATGAATCGGATCGCCTCGCAGGAACGATATCTGGAGGAGATCTATCAGACTCTTCCGGATGTCCGTGCGATCGTACCCCGGCTGGATCATGAAATTCAGGGTATTCCTCCGATCCGTGAGACCTTTAGCTTTCTCTTTGGGTGATCCTTCTTACAACATTCCCGGATCATTTTTTAAACATGGAAGCGTAATCGCCGGAGTTGTTTGTTTCCATAGATGAGCATCAATGAGAATTACATCCGAATCGAATAAAAATTTCGGGGAGAGCCATATGCATATCGAGGATCTGAACCGCCGGGATTTTCTCAAGACAATCGGATTGGGTTCTGCCGCCGCTGCCCTTTCCGGAGGGCCGATTCAAAGACCCCGGGCAAATCTCGAGACCGACGGAATACTGTCGATTGATCCAACGCCGAAATTCGAGCTTTCTCCCTATCTATACATGCAGTTTATGGAACCGCTGGGCAGTACGGACAGCTCGGTGGATGCGGCCTGGGACTTCGGGGCCGACCGCTGGCGGGAGGATGTGGTTGAGATTACACAGGAACTGGCCCCCACCCTGCTTCGCTGGGGAGGTTGCTTTTGTTCGTATTATCGCTGGAAAGAAGGCGTGGGTCCCATCGCCCAGCGCAAACCGATGCTGAATCAACTCTGGGGAGGAATCTACAACAATCAAGTGGGGACGCATGAATTTGTGGATTTCTGTCAACGCATCGGAGCGGATCCCCTGCTGGTCGTGAACTTTGAATCGGACGGCCGGAAACAATGGGCGATCTCTCCCAAGGGGGACATCCGTTCCGGCGACGCACAAGAGGCGGCAGAATGGGTTCATTATTGTAACAATCCCTCCAATGCCCTGAGGCGTCAACATGGGGCAAACGATCCTTACGGCGTAAAGCTCTGGCAGATCGGGAATGAAACCTCATACGATCCCGATTCGTTCGATGTGGATACGGCGGCCAAAAAGACACTGGAATTTGCCAGGGCAATGCGGAAGGCAGACCCGACGATCGAAATTATCGGCTGGGGGGATAGCCACTGGGCCGGACGAATGGCCGAGATCGCCGGCCAGGAACTCCAGTATCTGGCTTTTCACAACGGATTTGGACCCGGCGGAGAAGATTCGCCGCTCCACGGCATCGAATATCGAAAGGATCCGGATAAAACCTGGAAGTATTTTATGGCCGCCTGTAAAGAGCAGGAGACGGCCATCGATACCATGCGGCAACAGGTCGCAAAGTATAAGATCCCAATTGCCCTGACGGAATGCCATTTTACCCTGCCCGGCCGGAACCGGTGCGAAGCGCTTTCCACCTGGGCGGCCGGCGCGGCCAATGCGCGAATCCTGAATGTGCACGAACGAAACGGCGACATTCTCAAAATCGCCACTCTGGCAGATTTTTGCGGCTCGCGCTGGCAGAATAATGCCATCATGATTCCGGTTCCTTCGGGAAAATCCTATATGATGCCGGTTGCCATGGTCATGGGGCTCTATCGAAGACACTCGGGAAAACAAGCCGTCGGTATTCTGGCCTCTCCTGATGGTCTTGACATCACAGCCAGTCGTACCGGTGACCGGATCTTCCTTCATGTCGTCAATACCCGTCGAAAGCAGTCCGTAAAATCCATGATTCAGATCCCCGGACGAAAAATTCTCAGCGGACGGGTATTCTGGTTCAGCCCCGATCCGGAGTTTGAGATATTTGAATACAATCCCGAACATACTTATCCCCAGGAGGGCAAAATCGGTCCGGAGCTTTCCTGGACTTTCCCGGCGGCCTCCGTTTCGGCGGTGGAGTTGACCCTGGAACCCCGGCAGAATCAGACATAACCCTGAGAGCAAACTTCGGCCTATGAACGATAACAGACAATCTATTCCTGGATTTATAGCTCCTTATGCCATGCTTGTTTTTCTGGCGGAATTGTTCGTGCTGGAGATCAATGCGATTGCCGCATCGCCTGATGTTGCGGGATCCTGTGTTATCGATAAATATTCGCTGATGAACAAACGGTTTCAGTTTTCCTGGAGCTCAGGCGAACAAGGCGGCATCAACGGTATTGCACTGCTGAAGGAAGAGGGTTTCATCGAGGGCATTCCCAGTCCCAATGAGACTACATGGATCGCTGATTCTTCGGGGCGACTGGTTTTCAAACATGCCGATGGCAGAGTTTCCACGCGATTCGACAAGGTTTGGATGGAGGCCGGACTGTTGCATTTCGAGGGATCTTTTCTATTCAAAGAAGGGATCATCCACCGTCTCGTCGAGATCAAAACCGCCCCGGATGAACAACCGCGATGGATAACACCCGAATTGACGAAAAAAATTCGATATTCAACGCAACAATTTGTCTATCTGGATCCGGGAGAAGCGCACTTTTTTCGACTCAGAGACGGTTCTGAAAAATGGATTCAATTGGTGTCCGTCAAGGAATATCAGGACTCCGTTATTCATCTGACACGACGGGCGAAGGTGAATATTGAAATTGATGGAAAACCGATCGAATTGACCTGTTCGCCGTATTGTCTCCCTTCAGAAACACAAGAGATCCGGATTCAGGCGGATACAACTTCAGCTTGGCTCAACATTCCGAAACGAGTGCAGTTCTCCATCTGGGACGCCCAAGATCCTGTTGTGGACACCAATCTCTTCTGTTTTCCATTACCGGAATATCGCTTGTTTTCCCACGGTGTGCAATCGTACAACGAGCCCGTTCATCTGGGTCATCGGGATGGAGATCCCGAAGGACAGCGATTTTATCACAACTACGGGGTCGATTGGGCCGGCTATGAGGGCCGCCAGAAAGTTGTGAGTTGTATTGATGGCGTCATTATCCAGGTTAATCCGCAGGAGGGCGATATCTCCATCCGGGATGAACGGGGATTCATTTTGTATTTTGGCCATCTCGATTCAATTCTCACCAATATCAGCGTGGGATCCAGGGTTCACCGCGGTCAATGGATCGGAATGCTCGGAAAACGCGGGGCTTCTGGAAATTTCTCTCACCTCCACATCGGAGCGTTTCTGTCTCAGACCTCTATGGCCGAGGGGAATTTAAACCGCAATCTCAACCTCTATCCCTGGTTGATCAAGGCGTATCAGAAGAAAAGCGAAACGAATTTCCTTGCGGTGGCTCGACCCCACTGCACGGCACTTACCGGCGAATCGGTGCATTTTGATGGTACAAACTCCATCTCCATTCAAGCAAATAGAACCTCGTATCGATGGGAGTTTCATGATGGAACAGTCATGAACGGACCCAAAGCGGATAAGGTCTTTGACAAACCCGGATGTTATTCCGCCTGCCTGTGGATCGAAGATGATCATGGGAACCGCGATGTGGATTTCTGCACAGTAAAGGTTTTTTCTCGTCCTGTCCCTGAAAAGGTCATTCCCACTCTTTTCGTAACCTATTATCCATCGGGGGAGATATTCGTAGAGGATCCCGTCAACTTCCGGATCTGGCCGCAGGGGGAAACCGTTGAAAATATACGGATTGATTTCGGTGACGGCACACTGATTCAGGAGTATCGCATCGATTCGGCAATAACCCACCGATTCAAGACTTCTGGAATCCATATTGTTTCTTTATCCGGAACGGCAGGGAAACTTCCGGTCATGCATAAGGTGAAAGTGATCGTACAAAGGTAGTGGGCTATAATGTACCCAGGATTCCAGAATCTTCTACCTTTTGTTTGTCTTCGTATCCGGGTTAACGGCCGCACACGCCCGGCGAAGGTACTCCTCATAGGCCCAACCGCCGCTGTCGCCGGTCTGCCGGGTGACGACCAGATCCAGCGAGGGTACAAACGCCATGATCTGGCCGCCGGAACCGGGTTTACTGCGAGCATCGGCCGGAATTCCTTCGCCGCTGCGTCCCTCCTCGCCGGTCAGACGCGCCGGCAGTTCCCAGCCGTGCGAAAAAATCTGCGGATTGAACCGCCAGCGCAACTCCGGGCTTGTC
>JAAYVQ010000383.1 GCA_012517095.1 Phycisphaerae bacterium
GGCGCTGGTGGGGTCGGGGCTGGTGTATCGACATTACGCCGAGAAGTGGCATCGGCTTTTGGCTGTCCCGGTCAAGCTGCCCCGGCCGCTGGCGGAATTTCCGATGCAGGTAGGGGACTGGCAGGGGCAGGATGTGGAGATGTCGGAGGCGGTCAAGAAGATCGCCGGCAACGATGATTACATCAGCCGGCAGTATGTCAATTCGCGGACGGGGCAGTCGGTGTATCTGTATGTGGCATTTTCCGGGCGGCCTCGGAATATGCGAGGGCACCGGCCGCAGGTGTGCTACAAGGGGGCGGGGTGGAACAATACGGAAAGCGTTCCGGTGACGGTGGAACTGGCCGACGGGCGGCAGATGGAGGCGATGATGCACCGGTTTAACCGGATCGTGCCGAGCAAACAGATGGTGTCGGTGCTGAATTATTATGTGGTTAATGGGCAGGTCACGCTGACGGAGGAAGTTTTCACCGGGCTGGGATTCCGAACTCCGAATCTGAAAGGAAACCTTGCACGGTATGTGACGCAGGTGCAGATTTCGGGCGAGCAGGAGTCGGGGATTCTGGCGGGAGCACGGGAGATATGTGGATTATTAGAGTCGCATTTTCCACGGGGCGACTAATCGGTCCATCATGTCTTTGAGAATCTTAAGACAAGAAAAAGGCGAGGTCTGAAAACCTCGCCTGAACATTACACTATTCTTGGGCCACACTGCAGATAGGAACCAATCAGTATTCCACCATTGCCGATTGAACGCCGTTTGAATCCAACCAATCCTGATACCAGGATTTCAGCAGGACATCTTCGACATTGATGGCGAGCTTTTGGGTATAGTCACTCCCGAGGGCCGAAAACAGAAGCTCATAGCTTCCGCCCTGATCGTACCAAGGCCGCCAGGAGAAAGCGTTTGTGGCGGGATCGAAGACGGCATTGCCGGGAAGGCCCGCGACGACAGACGAAAAGGAGACGGAATTTCCGGCAAGGTCCCGGGGAACCAAGGTGTCTTCGATCAACCAGTTTTCGGGGGCCCGGAGGGCTTTAACGGTTTGGTTGATTTCTCCGGCGGTCAAGGCACGATTGTAAATTCGAACATCCTCAATGGTTCCGAGGAAACCCTCGGTGCGAGCAGAAGGAATTCCAGAGTTCCCGATATCCGCAAAAGTATTAAGTTGTGAAAGCCCCGTATAGGTTCCTGTGGCCTTTTGTTCACCATTGATATACACTGTGAAAGAACCATTATTCCAGACGAGGGCAAGATTATATTTCGTATTGGGCTGGAGGGCGGCGATGTTAGTCTTGAGAGTACCGTTATTCCCCAGTCCTACACATAATTTTCCATTCGATAAATAGAGTTGGATTCGATTATTACGGTTTTCGGTCATATGACCAAACAAAAATTGTTTCCCTTCCGGATTGTCTTGCACAACCTGCAAACGAATGGCTCCTATATTCAGATTGGCATCAAATAGAGAAACATATTTGTATTGATTCGTCGAAGTAAACCGAATCTGGTTTTCAATGTGGATAATGGGATTCTGTTTTGCCATGATTGCGGCGATTGTTTTATGCCCGTCCATTGATACAGTTATCCGATTGGAGTAGCTTATAATATCTCCATCCCATGCGACGAAAGAATATCCGTCTGAAGGAGAGACCAATATTTCGACTTGTTCTCCGGGGGAGTAATATTCATTTTTGGGCCGGACGGTGATGCTACCATTTTTACACGCGACCGTAAGAGTTAAGTTGTTCGCGCTGGTTTCAGGTTTCCAGAGGGGGCCATAGCTTGTTCGATGGGCATCCCACATGTTGGCGGCAAAGGTTGATACTTGGCGATGAAGTGGGATCGTGTGGTTATCCTGCATGTAATAATCCATATAATCAAAAAACGCAGGCCAGTTCCACAACTCTTTCATGGACCGAGACCCATCCCTCGTTTTTATGGCCAGAGCGAATAGATGTGCCCCCGCAAGACTATTGCCTGTGCATGCCAACCGATAGGACCTTGAA
>JAAYVQ010000384.1 GCA_012517095.1 Phycisphaerae bacterium
AAGCGGTTTATTCTTGAAATTACCGGAGATCACCTCGGCTTCGGCGGGCATATTAACTTTCTCGAAGATCCACAAACCCGACAATATGGTGTTCTTGTCCTGGGCCTTGTCGGGAGAATAGACACCCAAATCGATCTTGCCGTCGTTATTCTCGTCGCGGATTTCCACGATCACGGCCATCGGTTTGTTGCGTCCGGCATCGCGGATGACCTCCAGTTCGCGGATGGTTTTCCCTTCAACGCGGATTTCCATCGGACGGGCGCCCGGTTTTTCGTAGTACCCTTCAATGAATCCGAATACGGCGATATACTCCCGGCCGGGCTGACCACGAAACGAATACGCGATCGGCTTGCCGTAGCCGACCATCACATCGCGATACATCTCGGCACAGGGGACCTGCGGATTGGCCCAGCCGCGGCTCAGCGAAGGCGCCGACTCGGTCTTGAGTGGTGAGGTCTCGTCCGTCGGATTGCGCAGCGACTGCGGCTGAACCTCCGACGGGACAACAGAAAAGCGACAATACGGTTTGTCAGCGCCGAGTTTGTAGAGCGTTCTTCCATCGGCATCCAGACGAAAGCGTTCGTTGGAGTCAATTGTCAGGGTGATCGGTCGATTCTCCGAGCCCGTGGCGTTTCGAAGCCACAGAAAATCGACCCGACGATCGGGCCAGGACTGGTCAGCCGGTTGCGGTGCGATCCCCGCCCAAGTAGTCTGTTCCAGTACCGCGCCGCCTTTGCTCAGCCGTGTTTTAACAATCGCACATCGCGTATTGAGCAGTGATTGCTCGATTTTGGCCACTCCTTCGCCCTGCAGGTCAGCCAAGATCCGCTCGCCAAAACCGTCGAAGCGGCCGGCCCCGTACTGGTAATACAGGCCCCCGTCGGAGCCGACGATCGATTTATGGGGATCATCAACCAGACCGATACAAGTCTGCCAGCGTGATGGCGCGTAGCGGAAGTCCAGCAACTGCGGTTCGAGATTGGCCGCTGGCGGTTTTGCTTTCGCGGCCTTTGTGAGGATGCTCAACTCGATCGGCTCGGACGAGGCAGCGATTGAAACAGAGGTCAGGACCAGCAGCAATCCTGGAACGATTTTGGCGTATTTTGTCATCATGGTTTTTTCCCCACCGCCATGCTGAACAGCCGAAGGGTTAGTTCACAGTTCTGGATCTGATTGTCTCGACGGGTTTGAAGGTGGACGCGATCCCCGGGCGCCGAGGCGAATATTCGTCGGATCGTATCGAGTTTATGACTCTGTGCGGTCATGTGGTTTACCTCAACGATTTCGTCGCCGGCGCAGATATGCGCCTGATCGGCTGGACTGTTGGGATCGACGGAATGGACCAGGGTCTTGCCTTCGTCGCGAATGATATGCAGCCCCGTCATGTCTGGATTCTCGAACCGTGCGACCGATTTGCCCGGCCGCAGGTACAGGCGGTTGTGCGGAAAATCCAGCGTGACCCGATACCGTGTCAGAAAGCCCAGTCCCAATACATTCATACGGCCCCGGTTGAAGATCAAACCCTCCTGAACCTCGGCGCCGATCGAAAGGT
>JAAYVQ010000385.1 GCA_012517095.1 Phycisphaerae bacterium
CCAGACGATCGGCGACGACCATCCCTTGCCGTCGATCGTCGCCTTCCATGCGATATTTTCCGTCGCGCTCCACGAGATCGGAAGTTTCGTCTCGCCGCTGATCCCCTGCCGCCCCGGCCCCCGGAATCCCGGCCAGTTCTCGGCCAGTGTGGCCGAAACAATCAGTAATATGTACACAATGATTGGTTTATGCATGGTGAGGATCTTTCAGTTCAGTGAAATAAGGGAGCTGGCATTATTTTAAGGTTTTGGGCCAATACAGAAGAGGGTCTTTTCAGATCGAACGAAGAGATTGCCCTGCGAAATTGCGATACTGGCGCAACACTTCTCGTCCAGTTCATTTTGGGCCACGAGCTTGTACTGCGGAGCGGTTTCGACCACGAAGGTCTTGCCCTGTTCCGACAACAGATAGAGTTTGCCGTCGGCCCACACCGGCGACGCCGAGAACTTGCCGCCCAGCCGCTGCCGAAAGATTTCCTTGCCCGTCACCCCATCGAGACATCGCAGCACACCGGTCTCGGTAAGGGTATAAAGGTTCGGTTTGACATACAGAGGCGAGGGGACATGCGGTACATCATCCATGGATTCCCAGATGATATTCGTTTCGGTGAGATCACCCTTGCCGCCCGGCCGCACCGCCCGGACCGCCGAATCACCGAAACCGGAACAGGAATAGATCAATCCCTCGCCGACAACGATCGACGGCACGACGCCTTCGCCGGCGCTGTGAACCGTCCAGATTAATTCGCCATTTTTGAGATCAAACCCCTGTATCACATCTCCCGCTCCGCTAATGAGTTGATCGCTGTCGCCGACTTTGGCGATATTCGGCACCACATGCGCAATCCGCGACATGCCGCGCCGACCCTTCCAGCGGACCTGACCGGAGGTTCTATCAACCGCCAGGATAAACGACTGGTCCCAGGGCTTCTGCCATCCCACGAGTTTATCGGGACCCGGGCTACTGTAGTCAAACGCCGCGATGAGCAGGTCGTTGTAAAGAATCGGTGAGGCGCCCAGGCCGTGTTGACTGTAATACTCGAACTCCTGATGCTTCCACAGGACCTTGCCGTCGAACGATACGGCCGCAAAGGTTCCGTCCGCGGACAACACAAACACTGACGAGCCGTCGGTCACCGGCGTGGCCGTCGCATCGGAGTTGTCCGGTTGCTTATACCCCGGTTTCTGCCGCAGAATCTCGTTGTTCCAGAGAATTGAACCGGTTTTGCGATCCAGGCAGACCAGCCGATACGATTGTCCCTTTTCGGTCGCCGTGGTGACGAACACGCGATCGTTCCAGACAATGGGCGAAGACCAGCCGAGGCCATCGATGGTCGTCTTCCAAGCGATATTCTCGGTCGCGCTCCAGGCGGCAGGAACATTGGTCTCGGCGCTGACGCCCTGTCGCGTCGGGCCGCGAAAGCCCGGCCAGTTTTCGCCAAACGCCACAGAACCACACACGATAATAACACCCGTCCACAGGATCGCTTGCTTGTTGAGGATTCCGGACGCCATTGGATCATACTCCCAATCGTTCATCATTCAAATCTGGACACTTCCACCGATTCGTATGGATTTGAATCGCGACTATGATATTCTATGAGTCCGGATTCTCAAGCAAAATCACGCATCCGGAGTTCGAAATTGGAAGGATTCACAAGATGAAACGCCAGAACACTCTGGTTTATTTCGTGATCTCAGGTTTTCTCTGTTCACCGGGATGCTATTGCCTGGATTGTCCAGCCGCATCGAACGACGACGCCGAGGTATTCTCCACCAATTCGCAAGCTGTTCCCTCGGAGTCGCAGACGGCCGGGGGCTGGATCAAATCACCCGCAAATCCTGTCCTCGGAGGGAATCTGGGAACCTGTTTTGATATTTCCGTTCTTCGGGAAGACCGACGATA
>JAAYVQ010000052.1 GCA_012517095.1 Phycisphaerae bacterium
GGTAAATACGAATCAGCGCAGAGCGGAGATTCGAGCGGACGGAATGTCCATAGATCAGTTACGAAATCAGATCGATGCGATTGATGCCAAGCTCGTTGAGTTATTCAATGAGCGCGCGCGGATTGTGGTCGAGGTCGGGAAACTGAAAAACCGCGATCATGCGCCGATCTATTCACCGGATCGCGAAAAGGCCGTGATTGACAAGATTCTATCCGCCAATAAGGGGCCGTTGCCGGATAAGGTGTTGGCGGCGATCTGGCGGGAGTTGATGAGCGGGTCGTTTATTCTCGAACGGCCGATCCGGATCGCTTTTCTGGGTCCGGAAGGTAGTTTCAGCCATACGGCCGCGCTGTTGAAGTTCGGACAGAGCGTCGAGTTTGAAGCTGTGGCGGATATACGAGCGATCTTTGAAGAAGTCAGCAAGGGCCATTCGGATTTCGGATTAGTACCGATTGAGAACTCGGCCGGTGGCGGAGTACGCGAGTCATTGGACGGTTTTATCGAGACCGATGTGCTGATCTGCGGCGAAGTGAATATGGCGATTCACCACAACCTGCTGGCGAATTGTCCGCTGGACAAGATCCAGAAGATCTATTCGCAGCCAGAGGTGTTCGCTCAGTGCCGCAACTGGCTGAGCAGTATGTTCCGCGAGGCCAAGACGATTCCGGTGGCCTCCACCGCCCGGGCGGCCCAGATGGCGGCCGATGAAAACGGGGCCGCAGCGATTGCCTCAACGGTGGCCGCGGAAATCTATGGGTTGAAGGTTTTATGCGAAGATATCGAGGATATTTCGAATAATATTACGCGGTTTTTGGTTCTGAGCAAACAGGACGCCAAACCGACCGGCGACGACAAGACCATCATCCTGTTCAGTACCGCCCACAAGACCGGCGCGTTGGTGGATGTGCTCAGCATCTTCAAAACCTATGGGATCAACATGACCAATATCGGCTCGCGTCCGAACAAGAAACGCGAGTGGGAATATTACTTTTTCGTGGATTTTCTGGGACATCGCGAGGATGAGCATGTCCGGACCGCACTGCAGGAGGCCAAGAGCCATTGCCTGCAGTTGTCGGTGTTGGGCAGCTTTCCGCGAAGTACCGGAGTGCTGTAACAAACGGACAATTGCCGAATAACGAATCCGGCGAACCATGGGAGAATAGCATGAGAAAGCCGTTTCTTGCGGGTAACTGGAAGATGAACACCAACGCCAAGGGCGCTGTTGCACTGGCGTCGGGGCTGGTCAAAGAACTCAAGACGGTCACGACCGTCGATGTGGCGGTCTGTGTGCCGTTTGTGTATCTGCAAACGGTAGCCGCGTCGCTGAGTTCGTCGAATATCGCTCTGGGAGCTCAGGATGTGTATTTTCAGCCCAACGGCGCGTTTACCGGCGAGATCAGTTGCGAGATGCTCAAGGATGTGTGCTGCACCTATGTCATCATCGGGCACAGCGAGCGGCGGCATGTCATCGGTGAGACCGATGAACTGATTAACAAGAAAGTATCCGCGGCAATCAGCGGCGGGTTATTGCCGATCTTTTGCGTGGGCGAATTGCTGGAAGAGCGCGAATCCGGCAAGACCCAGCAGGTCGTCGCCGACCAGGTCCGGAAAGGCCTGGCCGGTATCAACGCGGAAAAGATTCAGGCGGTGACCATCGCGTATGAACCGGTCTGGGCGATCGGTACCGGGCGCACGGCGACGGCCCAACAGGCCCAGGAAGTGCACGAAATGATCCGAGGATTGTTGGCCAAGATGTATTCGCCGAAGATCGCCGACGCGATCCGTATCCAATACGGCGGATCGGCCAAGCCGTCGAATACGGCCGAGCTGATGAAGAATCCCGATGTCGATGGTTTGCTCATCGGCGGAGCCAGTTTGAAAGTGGACGATTTTGCGGCGATGGTCAAGACCATCGCGTGAACCGATCCCGGCGATGGCCGGGCAATACTTGCGCGGGGAATCGCGCGAAACCGTTATCCGAATAGAACCAGGGAATCACGAGGAAGAACATGTTTACATTGCCGCCGGCGGTTGGAATTTTCATGAATCTGTTGATGGTTATCTGGGTCCTTATCTCGCTGTTGTTGATCATGATCGTACTGATCCAGAAGGCCAAAGGCGGCGGTCTCAGCTCGGCCTTTGGCGGAATGGGAGCGTCCAGTTTGCTGGGTACCAAGACCGGCGATGTGCTGACCTGGGTGACGATTTCTCTGGCGGTGATCTTCCTGGGGCTTGGAGCGTTTCTGGTCAAATTTTATCGTCCTTCCGCACCGACCGGTCTGCAGAATCCTCCGGCGACAGCGCCTATTACGACCACCCCGGGCGCAGGCGATACGGCGACGACCCCGGCGGCTGATACTCCGGCAGCATCCGCAGGCGATGGTACTGGAACAACGACATCGCAACCGATAACTCCGACTCCGCCGACCCCGGCCGACAATACCGCGGCTCCGGCTGAGACGACACCGGTTGCTCCAATAACTCCCCCGGGGAACTAAAAACATTGTTTTGTCGGGTCACGGCCCGCGCGAGAATATCGTACATCGTTGAATTGTGCACCGGTGATTGATCGTTCGAATGACGGAATCAGAACAGAGGCGAAATGATCAGCAGTATGACCGGCTATGGCGAGGCGTCGCGGGAAGCGGACGGAATGGTTTTCACCGTCGAGATTCGCTCCGTCAATAATCGGTATTTCAAATCACATTTGCGGTTGCCGGATCTGGCGGCTTTTTTGGAAGGCGAGCTGGAAAAGCTTCTTCGCGATCAGATCGCCCGCGGGACGGTTGGGTATTCGCTGCACATGAAGAACTTGTCGGGTCCGGCCCTGTTCGACATCGATGAAGGAGCCATCCAGGCCTATTTGCGGCGGCTGGAAGGCCTCGGCAAGTCCAGCGTGATTCCGTGCCAGGTCGATCTGGCAGGGTTGTTGTCGCTGCCGGGAGTGGTTCAGCCGATCGAACCGCAGGATGAATGGGTTGAACGGTTGCGGAAGACGGTGGTTGAGCTGACAAACGAAGCTCTGACGGAGCTCAAGCAGCGGCGGTTGGACGAAGGTCGAACACTGGCCGCGGATCTGATCGAAAACTGCCAAACGATACGAAGACATCTGGGCGAGATCCGGCAACGCAAGGATGCGGTGATCAGCGAGTATCATGAGAAACTGCAAAAGCGAGCCAACGAGTTGCTGTCGGGTGGTCCGTTGCGGCTGGACGAAGAGTTGCTGGCGCGGGAAGTGGCGGTGTTCGCCGATCGATGCGACATCTCAGAGGAACTGACGCGGCTGGAGTCGCACATCGTGCAGTTCGAGACGCAGTGTACCAGTGACGGCAGCGCCGGGCGTCGGATGGACTTCATCAGCCAGGAGATGCTTCGCGAAGCCAACACGATCGGCAGCAAGGCCTCCGATACGACGATCGGACGAGCGGTGATCGAGATCAAGTGCGCCATCGAACGCATCAAAGAACAGGTGCAGAATGTCGAGTGAGGGTGCGATGGAGGCCGACGGTGGAACGAATCGTTCGGGCAAACTGGTCGTTCTCAGCGGACCTTCGGGCGTGGGCAAGAGCACGATTTGCCGCCAAGTGGTCCGACAACTCGGGGCATCGTTGAGCGTGTCGGCGACGACTCGGCCGCGGGGTCGGCGGGAAGTCCATGGCCGGGATTACTGGTTTTTGACCCGCGAACAGTTCGAAGAAAAAATTCGCCGCGGCGAGTTTTTAGAATACGCCGAGGTGTTCGGGAATTTATATGGGACGCCCGCCGATGCGGTTCGGCGGCAGCTCGCCGAGGGCAAGACCGTGATCCTGGAGATCGATATTCAGGGCGGCCGAGCGGTACGAACGATGTTTCCGGAGGCGCTGCTCTTATTCATTCTGCCGCCGGACGAGAAGGTCTTGGCTGAACGGATTGAAGGCCGAAAACGGGGCGAAGACCCCGAAACCCTGCGACGGCGGTTGGACGCCGCCGAGCGGGAGATCGAAGAGGCCCGGGGTTTTTACACCAAGATGATTGTCAATGACGACCTGGAGAAAGCCGTACAAGAGGTCGTCGAAGCGATAAGTCAATAGAGTGGAGCTTGAATATGATTGAAGCGTTGAAGGGTACTGAGGCGATGAACAAGATGGGCGGACGGTTTAAGTTGTCGGCCCTGATCCAGAAGCGGTTGCTCGAGCTGATGCAGGGCGGGCGTCCGTTGATTGAAGACACCGAGGGCAAGACCCAGATGGAAATTGTGATCGACGAAATTCTGCGCGACAAAATCGCGATGGATTTCGAAGCCCGCGATACGATCGAACTGCCCAAGTTGTAACGAGGCCACACCGATGGCGTCGGACCTGAAGGGGCTGGAAGTCATTCTGGGCGTGACCGGCGGAATCGCGGCCTATAAGGCCGTGGATCTGGCCAGCAAGCTGACCGGCGAGGGCGCGGTGGTGCATTGCATTCTCACCGACAGCGCCTGCAAGCTTGTCGTGCCCAAGAGCTTCGAAGCCGTGACCGGCCGGGAAGTGTTTACCGGCTTGTGGTCGGCGCCGCAGGAGTATCGGATCGGCCATGTCTCTTTGGCCGACCGCGCGCAAGTGATGGTTGTCGCCCCGGCCACGGCGAACCTTCTGGCCAAAGCGGCTATTGGATTGTGCGACGATCTATTGAGCACGACATTGTGTGCCGCATGGGAAAAGCCAATCATCATTGCGCCGGCAATGAACGATCGAATGTGGTCAAATCCGGCAGTTCAACAGAATGTCGGAACGCTCCGAAACCGGGGCTGGCGATTTGTCGGACCGGCCGCGGGACGACTGGCCTGCGGTCGTGAGGGATTGGGCCGCATGGCGGAACCGGCAGAAATTCTGGACATGATCCGGTCTGTTTGTTCCGGGTCCTGAACCATCAACTCTTGATGGCCCCCCGAGGACGAAGAAAGGAGTCTTCATGAAACGAATGCGTATTTTGATTACGGCGGGGGGGACTCGGGAGGCCATCGATCCCGTTCGATTTCTATCCAACGGAAGTTCCGGCCGTATGGGCGTATCTCTGGCGCGCGTGGCTCAGCGACTATGGCATGAGGTTACGCTGATTACGGCCCCGACTGAACTGAAGCCGTCCAAAGGCGTCAAGGTGATTCCTGTGGTCAGCGCCGCGGAGATGTTTGAGGCCGTCAAAAAACAATTTCCTCGCTGCGATTGCCTAATCATGGCCGCTGCTGTGTCGGATTATATGCCGACAAAGGTCTCCAGTACCAAACTGCACAAGGGTTCCGGCGAACTGGTGATTCGGTGTAAGCCCACGACCGATATTCTGGCCTGGGCTGGAAAGCACAAGGGAGATCGGATTCTCGTGGGTTTTGTTCTTGAGGATCAGAATCTTCTGTCGCGTGCGGAGGAGAAGATGGCCGCCAAAAATCTCGACCTGGTGATCGCCAACATGCCCGAAACGATCGGGCAGACGAAGGCCGTAGTTCACATCAAAAATGGTAAAAAGCCGTGGGTTCGGATGCAGGCCACCAAGCAGGCAATCGCCGCCAGGATTCTTCGCTCTGTCGAACAGATTTCCGAGATGAAAGACATCCTCAAACTGACCGGTGAATGAGGGGTTCTTCAGCGGGCCGACGAATCTTCTTTCAGCGTAACAAGGGTCAACCAACCGGAGGCATGACGATCCTGGTTTGTATTGGCAAACCGCAGCGGCACGCCGCCGGACATCGGATTGACCACGCGAATGGCGAGGATTCCCTGTTGTGCAGAATATTCGGTCGGCGGACGGAACTCGAACCGTGCGGAATGATCCGGCAGGATCGAAGGAAGTTTCCAATCCGTGTCCCACGACTGGATTGCATTACCTGTCGAGTCGAGAATCCCCACTTGAACTGTCCAGGGGTAATAAAACGGCGCAACACCGCGATTTTCGACGGTGACTGAAAGTGTTTGCAGTCGGCCGGATTGAATCCGGGCCGAATACTTCGAGACATGCAATTCATACCCAAGGGATGCCGCGGCCGCTTCCGCACGACGCCGCTGGTCTTCGTTCAGGTTTCGGCTTGTGCTGGAATCCATCAGCCACGAGGCATGCGTTTGCCGGATGCACTCGGCGAAGTCCTGCCCCCGCGGCGTGCATCCGTTTTCATTCCACAGGCAGCCCCACAATTCCGGCCGGATTTCGCCTCCAATGGGAAACCGTTTCCAGACCTCAAGCCCGGCCGGGCCCCCGGTCGCCATCCGTGTCAGGAAAAACCATTCGTCACCTTTTCGGCCGGTGTTCAGCGTTGCCCAGCCGAACGAATCATCATGATACCCCATCCGCCGTTGAAAGGTCGGCGCGTAGGAAAGGTCGTTATTGCCTGCCGGGTATCTCAACAATACAAATGTATTGCGGAACGCCTTCTCGTAAGCGTCCATGATCTCGATCTGAACCTCCCTGGTTGCCCACAACTCATTCCGCGGATGAGTGTGCCACTCGCCCCAGGTTCCCAGCAATCCGGCCGTGATAAATCCAATCCGCGGATCGCCATCATATTTTTTTCCCATCTCTGCGATGAAGGCCGTCATCGCGGCGCGTAAATTCCGATCCTGGTAATCCGGCGTGATCACCGGCCTGTGTGGAAACGGTTGTGTGTTGGTATTGGTATATTCATGAACATGTAAACCCTCGTTCAGCAGGTATCCGGGTATCCCCGTTGGTTTGCCTGGATATTCCAGGTAAAATCGGAAGATGGTCTGGCAACCCCGCGAAGCGATATCATTGAGGAGGTTCTCCAGTGGTTCCCAGTTGTACTGACCTTTGCCTATAACCACACTGTTCATGGGAAGATAGTTAAACTCCATGCTGTGAGGGAATCCCTTTCCGCCTCTCGTATATGGGACAAACCCCTTCAATGGATTTAGGATAGGTGTTTTCTTATATTCGAGTTCTTGATAAATCCTATTTTCAGAGCAAAAAGCTGGATTCTGTGAAACTGTTATTGACAATACAAAGAATGGTAGTATGATATATAAAATATATTTCATTTTTTTCTACTTTTATGAAATATTTGTGTTTGTTAACCGTCATCAGACGGAGGGTTCAAGTATAAACGATTGATGGAGTTTGTAAATTCAATTGATGGAGGAGAAATCATGAGATCATCAAATCAAGTCAATCGGTTGGATTCCGGATAAGTTTTAGCAAAGGGCCTATAGCCATCGGATTTATTCCGTGGTATGGTTAGAGGCCATTTTGTCGGTGACGATGGTATTGTCGGCGGCGGGAGGCGGAGAGAATCGTTACGGGTATCCGGTTCGAGCGGGAATCCAATCAAAGATGAGCAGCAAGCAACTGTTAAAAGTCGGATTTATCAGTCTGGGTTGTCCGAAAAACCAGGTCGATAGCGAAAAGATGCTCGGCCTGCTTGGACAGTCCGGTTATACGGTGACCGGAGACGAAGAGGGCGTCGATGTGCTGGTGATCAACACCTGCGGGTTTATCCAGCCGGCCAAAGAGGAGGCCCTGGAAGTCATCCGGCGTGCTTTGGTGTCCAAGGGCCGAGGGCGCGTGGGTAGGGTAGTTGTAACGGGGTGCCTGTCGCAGCGGATGGGGGCTGAGCTGGGCAAGGAGGCCGAGGGGATTGACGCCATTGTGGGTCTTGGAGAGAGGGATAAAATTGCAGGGATCGTTGCCGAAGCCGTGCGATCGAAAAGGTACGAACAGCCGGCATTGTATCTGGGTCGTCGAGCGGGGACCGTTGCCAAAGACCGGGGGCGGTTGCTGATCGGGGCCGGGCACACGGCCTATCTGAGGATTGCGGAGGGTTGTAACCGGCGGTGTTCGTTCTGCACGATCCCGTCGATTCGCGGACGATTTCACAGCAAACGCAAAGCCGAGATCCTGTCCGAGGCCAAAGAGCTGGCCGCCAACGGCGCCCAGGAACTGATCCTGATCGCACAGGACGGCACTGCGTGGGGAAGGGATTTGAAGATCCAGGATGGATTGCCGGATCTCGTTGAGGAGCTGAGCGAGATTGACGGCCCTCGCTGGTTCCGGCTGATGTACCTGTATCCGACGGGGATTTCCGATCGGCTCATCGAAACGATCGCCGAATCACCCAAGGTGGTTCGATATATCGACATGCCGCTCCAGCATATCAATGATGGTATCCTCCGCGCGATGCGGCGCAGTGACCGCCGTGAGAAAACCATCGCCCTGATCGAGCGATTGCATGCTGCGATGCCCGATGTGATCCTGCGGACGACGCTGATTGTCGGCCTGCCCGGCGAAGGCGAAGGAGAATTTGCCGAGCTGCTGGAATTTGTCCGATGGGCCCGGTTTGATGCCTTGGGTTGTTTTGTGTATTACCCGGAAGCGGGTACCGCCGCGGCGCGGATGGATCGGCAAGTGGATGATGTAACCAAACGGCAGCGGCAGGAGGCGATTATGCTGGCGCAGCAAAAAATCGCATTCGAGCTGGCCACCGCTCGTATCGGCCAGATGCTCGATTGCCTGATCGACGAGGTTAAGCCCGACGGTTCGGCCGTGGGACGCTTCTACGGCCAGGCGCCGGAGATCGACGGGGTGTGCCAGATCCGTTCCGGGGCGGTGAAAGTCGGTGATTTTCTCAATGTCAGGGTTGTGGGCAGCCACGAATACGACCTGATCGTCGATCCGATTTCGACTTGAACCAATTGTAGAATTATGGTATCAATTCCTTCGAAATCTTGACAATCCAATCGGAAATCGCAAATTGAAAATTGAAAATCAAAATAAGTGGGTTCGCCAGATTCCCAATGCCCTGACGGTGCTCCGGGTGGTCTTGACGCTGATCTTTCTGGGCATGATCCTCTACGCGCCGCAGCTTGGACAGGAAAAGCCCGCCTCGTTTCTGATGGCGGCCTTCGTGCTGTTTGTCGTCGCGGGCGTCACCGATGTCCTCGACGGACCCATCGCGCGTCATTACGGCGTAACCAGCAAGTTTGGCCGCGTGGTCGATCCGCTGGCCGACAAGGTGCTGGTGTGCGGGGCGTTTATCTGTTTCGCGTGGATCGGCCAGCCCAAGCTGGCCAATCTGGTCGGCCCGCCGCACAACTTGGGTCCGGCCTTCGGCGAAACCGTCCGCTGGGGAACCGTCGCGATCCTGATCCTGCGCGAGGTCTGGGTCACCATCCGCCGCCATGTCGCCGAAGCCCATGGCGTCGCCTTCGGCGCTGTGATCTACGGCAAACTCAAGATGTTCGTGCAATCCTTCGGCATCGGCACCGTCATGATCGGCTGGGCCTTCGTCAGCCGCGAGTGGGGCGACTGGTTCACTCTCGTCACCTTCGCCCTGATGATCGCCCTGACCATCTTTTCCGGCATCCAGTCGATGCTCCGACCCATCGAACCGGGAAA
>JAAYVQ010000386.1 GCA_012517095.1 Phycisphaerae bacterium
ATCGCTTTTGATGCCCGACTGGGGGAAGGGGAAGGGACTTCCGTTGCGTTCGACCCCGTTATACACCACTTCAACCTTGTCTCCAAGGATCCCGTAACGGCTCAAAATGATATTCCGGGTCAAATGGCTGACGGCGATCACCTTGTCTGCGGCGTGCATACCTCGCCGTTCGATATCGTAGATGGGCTGGTTGACGTGTTCGCCGCTGCGATCGAATTCGGTCGAATGGACATGGACGACCAGGGGTTTTCCCGTTACGGCCGCTATCGCGATGCCGGCCGGGTAGGTCATCCAGTCATGGGCATGAATCACGTCGAAGTCTTCCTGAATCGCCAATCGAACCGCGGCGCTGGCATACCGGTGGACCTCCGACAAAATATCTCCCGCATAATGAGCCCCTGAAATGGCCTCCTCTACGGCCGAAACGGATCGCTGCAACAAGGCCGCCTGCAGGGTGGGAAAGCTGCGCTTCTTGCGGAGAATTTCATCCACCTGCTTTTGGTACTGACGGGGATCCCCATAGGGTTGCAACGGCGAATCAATCGTGTGGAATTTGACATTCTTGAGATTCTCTTCCTTCACCTGGACCTGATTCGGATCTCCCATATCGTGTTGGGGAGTCAGCATCCGAACATGGGTCGCAAAACTGGAATCTACCGGTCTCGGCAGAACAAATACCACCTGCACCCCCATATCGCTCATGGCCTTGGTCAATCCGTAACAGGCCGTGCCCAGACCCCCACTGATGAAGGGAGGGAACTCCCATCCGAGCATGAAAACTTTCATAGCACACCCCCGGCTATTCGCATCTCTGATCCTTCAGATTTCCGATCACGAACATTCCGCCCGAAAAGGGTCAATCACGGTTATTATTCTGGCTATTGAATACTGTATAATATCGCCTCTCAGGGTTAACAGTCCATTAAAATCTGAAAAAAAATGCGGATTCGAGAGACTGGCCTGACTGCCGGAATGGAATCAGCCCAATACGGCAAAAAGATCCCGGATAAATCCCTCTCCCGAGAATCCAAATCGAGAATTTACCGGAATCAGTATTATTCCCGACCAATCGCTCTCCGGAAAATCTTTTTTCGATTCGTTACGCATCGCAATCCAACAGGATTGCGCTCCCATCGTTGGTTTCTTTCAATCACGATCGTTCCACGCTCGGCCGGTTAACAACGCGATCACTTGTCCTGCGATTTCGGGGTACTGCGACCCCTGCCTGGTTCTCTCGGCTGGGACATTCAATACAGCATCGATTTAAGCGTTTAATGATGGAATAGTCTCCTCGGATATTTTCAAGCCCTTACCATCGGATGATTTCCTTGACCTTCCTGGCCTCGATTAACTTTTTCCCATCCGGCCGTTTCCTTGGCCGCTTTTTCTCCGCCGCTTGGACCTCTCCGAATCCGGAAGTTCCCATAATAACGGGATTCAATACGCCGAACAACGATCTGTGCATTGTGACGGTCAATGCCGCCACCTGCAATCAAAATGTCTCAAAATTGAGATTTTCTTCTTGGATAAAGCGTACAATCCCGGAATCCCTCATTTCCGATCGCTTTTCCAATTACAAACCCATCGAATTCGCGGTTTTTCAGTGAACCGGTCATTACCCCGCGCCGATGAAAAGGGCGATTGAAAATCGTCACTCAACATTCTGGAGAAGAACAATGCCGCATCGCCGGAAAAAGAAACTGGATGATCCGATGGCCTTATCGGACTTTGTCACAATCGCTTACGCCGAAGACCTTGATTTGGCCCAGCAATACAAGAAATTGCTGAACACATGCAATATTCCGGCCGCGATCAAAGATCATCCCGATCCCGATTCGCCTTTCCCCGGTGTTGCGGTTATGGTCCCGGAAGATTATATCGACGAAGCCCACTCCCTCATCGAAAACGAAGGGGCACTCCCTGATTTCTACGATATGATCGCGGACAATCCGCAGCCCCAACCCGAAGACGACGACTCAGAAGGCGAATACTGATCCCCGATCCGAACGAAAATCCAACTCCATACGGGAATTTGAAACCATGTCCAATACCGAAAAAAATACAAATGGTCGTTTCATCGAGCGTAGGCAGTACACCGTCGATCGACGGCTTGGTTTAGACCGTCGTCGCGGACCCGGCCATCGGCTCACGCCGGAACGCCGTGCCGCGGAAACCGGGGAGATGACGGAGGAGCAATTCGAGTTCCTGATGGCCGTTGATCAGTACAAGAAGGCCAACCAGCGTCCGTTCCCAACCTGGACCGAAGTCCTCGAAATCATTCATGCTCTGGGCTATCGAAAAGTCGCCGAGCCCCAGTCGCTGAAATCCTTCAAAAAAGAACCGGAACCCGCTCCCGTCGGTTGATTCGTCCGGACCTGTTCCACTCTGAAAAGACAAAATCCGGAATCGATGATTCCCCGTTATTGGATCGCTCCACCTTCCAGTGTGCCCTTCCGTTGCAGGATCTTCGCCGTAATCCAGCAACTGATGGACCAACCGAACCCAACCGTCCATCCGGCCAAGACATCCGATGGGTAGTGGACCCCCAAAAACATCCGGCTTAGCCCCACAAGCAAACTCACCGCCACCGCCACGCAGATCACATACACCCTCACTCGCATCGACGCAAACACGCCGGCCACCATCACCGATAGCGTCAGATACACCACCGCCGACATCATCGAATGGCCGCTGGGAAAACTCGCGGATGTCACTGCCTCCAGCTTGGGCACGATATCCGGCCGGGCGCGGTCAAAGCCCTCCTTCAATACCACGGTTAAAATGACTCCCCCGACCACGCAGAGGATCAAAAAAACCATCGCATGTCGTTTGCCCAATAGATACAGAAATCCTGATACGCTGATCACCAATAGCATCAACACCGGAACGCTCCCCAGCGCCGTGATGTTCCGAGCGACATCCCCGACCCATCGCGGGCCGATGGGGACCGACGGGTTATCGGGATTTCTCAAACCGCGAAGCACGGTCTCGTCAAATCCCTGAATATCCTGATCCTTGACCCAATCGGCAATCCGGACAAAACAGGTGGCCCCTCCGGCGATGACCAAAAGCAAAACCAGGATCATGATCTCGGAATGACTCCATTCCCGCCAGGGCAATCCGAATTTGTTCATGATTCGTCCTTCCTTCTCCACTTGCGATCCATCAGAAACCGGATTCGGCCGAATAATTCCGCCGGCATTTTGGCCCGCAATATCTTCATCGCCTCCCCCAGCCCCGTCCGCTGCGTGACATGGGTAATGATGATGTGCTCGTTCCGCAAGGGCTCGATCAGCCGCACAAAATCATCCACATGAATATGCCGCCCTGCCTCCGCCCGATCCAGATGTTCATCAATGAAAAAAGTGCACTCGGCGATCAGGATTCGACTATCGCGAATATATTCCAGCGAAGAAAAATCGACGAAGTTCGTGTCGCCCAGATAAGTCACCAGCGGAAGTTCCACCGGATAATCGATGGTTACGCCTTTTTTTTTCAGCTCCACGATCTGCGGCCCGGTCAATCCCGCGTATTCGCTCCGCAGTTTTTTCCGCCGCTCAATCAAAGAAAATCCCACCGATCCATAACAATGTTTGGTCGGAAATGCCCTGGCAAACAGGTTGGGCTTGACGGCATATTCGTCGCCCGGCTTGACCCCCACCAGATTCGCCTGGATTCGCGAACCGTCTAACTTGCCCCACGCCTCGACGATCTGTCCGATCGGCCCGATCAGGTTGGCCGGGGCCAGGATCGTCCCCGCCGATTGGCCGCAGAACTGCCGATGAGACAGGTAATAGGCGATCCCTGCCGCATGATCCATGTGGCCGTGCGTCAGCAGGACATGGTTGATCGGGATCACCTGGTCCGGGGCCTTGCCGATATCAAAACAGACATCGAGTTGCGGCACCGCGACCACCGTCTCTTCGCCGCCGACCGAGTACCCCAGGATATCCAAATCCTCAATCTGAATCTGCGCCAACTGATGGCTGGGCATTGAAAACTCTTTCATCAAAGTCAGGTTTCTATCCGGCCCCAATCGTAGGGGATCGGCTCCGGACTGTCAAACCCATTTTCTGCTTGGTTCCATCCGGCTCGACCGTAAAATAATAGACTCAGTCAGAATGACAGCGGAAGTTTTTTCATTCCCGCGAAAGCGGGAATCCGCGTTGTCATTCCGGCGAAAGCCGGAATCCAGATCCTTTTGATAAAGAAAGAATTCGGGATGTTAGAGCATTTACGATTGGCTCTGTTGGTAACCCTCATGGTCTGTATCCACGCCAAAGGCCAAACGATCGAAACCGATACCCGGCAACCGCCCCCCATCGACATCTCGACCGGCTGGGAAATCCCCTCGGAGGGGTATTGCGACCAGCCCTATGTCGTCAAGACCGCCGATGGCGCCTGGCTGTGCACCATGACCACCGGCCGCAGCTCCGAAGGCAGCCGCGGCCAGCACATCGTGGCCACCCGCAGCGCCGACAAAGGCCGCTCGTGGAGTCCGTTGATCGACATCGAACCGGCCGACGGACCCGAGGCCTCGTGGGTGATGCCGTTCATCACGCCTTCCGGCCGGATCTATGCTTTTTATACCTACAACAAAGACAACCTGCGACAGGTCCTGGCCGATAACCCCTACGCCGCCCGCCGCGTCGATACCCTCGGCGAATACGCCTTCAAATACTCTGATGACGGCGGCCGAACCTGGTCCGATCGCCGCGGGTACATCCCCGTCCGTGAAACCGCCATCGACCGCGCCAATCCCTATCAGGGCAAGGTACGATTTTTTTGGGGCGTCGGTAAACCCATCGAACACAACGGCTCGATGATGCTCGGTTTTTCGAAAGTCGGCCGCTTCGGCGACAATTTCATCGCCCAGTCGGAAAGCTGGTTCCTCCGCAGTGACAACATCCTCACCGAGCCGGACCCTGATCGCCTCCACTGGCAAACCCTTCCCGAAGGCGACGAAGGCCTCAAATCGCCCGAAGGCCCCATCGCCGAAGAAGTCAACTTAACAACTCTCTCCGACGGCTCGCTCTTTTGTACCTATCGAACGGTCGCCGGCCATCCCTGCCACGCCTATTCCCGCGATAACGGGAAGACCTGGACAAAACCCGAATTCATGTCGTACTATCCCGGCGGCCCGCTGGTCGATCATCCCCGCGCGGCCAACTTCGTCCGTAAGCTGACTCAAGGGCCCTTCGCCGGGCGATATATCTACTGGTTCCACAATCACCCGGGCAAAAGCTACGAAGGCCGAAATCCCGCCTGGCTTCTCGGCGGCGTCGAGAAAGATTCCCCTGCCGGCAAAGTGATCCACTGGGGCAAACCCGTGGCGGTGCTCGCCTCCAAAGACCCCAAAGTCCGCATCAGCTACCCCGACTTCATCGAGGATGACGGCCGACTCTACATCACCGAAACCCAGAAATCCATCGCCCGCGTCCACGAAATCCCCAACGACCTTCTTAACCTCCTCTGGCCATAAATATTCAAAGGGTATCGAAATGCCGAACTTATTCTGGTAAAATATGCACGATTACTCGATGTTTTCATAAATCCTTGTAGGAATCGAATAATGAATATTTTCATCGAATGGATGGCGCCTATCGCGGCCATTTGTATCGGAATAATGATTCTCGCCGGTTTTTTTTCGATAATCGGCATGATCAAGGACCGTTTCTCCACAGTCAAATACTTCAAAATGAAGAAGTTCCTGAAAGATTCCGATTGCGTATCGATCCTTCTGTCTTCGGGTAAATCCGTCTCTAATGTCAGATTCGTTGGTTTCACAGATTCGTCATCTTTCAAAGGCCTCCCTTACTCATTGGCGAATATGTTAATTTGTGAAACGCAGGACAACCGAAGGATCATGATTCGTGCCGATACCATCCGAATGATCGAACAGGAAAACAAGATTCAAACCACTACAGGATCATGATACCGGTCCAATCAGCGAATGGCTCAAAAAGGATGCTTGTTTAATTTATATTCTATATATTGCATCTTTTATGTTCGTTTACTGATCTTGATCCAATAGGCAAATGCCTTGTCGTCAATCTCAAAGGAAACTTTCGATCCTTTTATTGTTTCCTTCACAAGACCCATTTCTTTTCCCGTACGATCGACGGCGGTAATTGAATCAACAGAGCATCTGGGATCAGTAAGCTTGGCAATATCGAGTTCAACCGTAAAGGCCTTTCGCTGAGGCAGAGGGGTAACAACAATCTGCTGATCCTGTATCTGGCAACGGATCGCACCGCTTGTCACAACCGCACTGAAATCCGTCGCCCCCCTGCCGCCGCCCCATCGAGATTCATTTGCCGGGCTATCGTCGGCCTGGGGTTCAAATCGCAGGCCACCGGAGGCGTCCACATGCAGCATTCCCACGCGATAACTCATTTCGTCATCGTCCCTGCCGACCAGCCGATATCGACGACTCCCGGCCGGATCCCATAATCCGACCTCGACCGAATAAATTCCCGCCGCCGCATCCGCGGGGACATCCAACTCGCGATCATCGAGAGTGACCACATCACCCTTCCACGAGCCGGTCCCGACCTTCGGACTATGGTCGGCCTGGAAGGCGATCTTGTCGCGCCGCTGGGCCTTGTCGGATTTGAAATGGACGAAGATCGACAGGTCCTTGGGCGCCGGTTCCGTCGCCCGCCAATTAATCGGCATTTTGAACTTTCGCGGCGCAACAACCTCGATCCCCTTGACGCTCGGCCGGATGGCCAGCGTGCTATCCGAAGTGAAACCGCGACCGTTACAATAGCTCGTGCCCTTGCCGTCGCAGGACCGTTCGACAATGGAGCCGTTGATCCGCTCGATGCTCGACTCGATCTTGCCATTTACGGCATAATATCCATACAAAGGCAGGATTCGACCCTGGACGGTCCAGTCCTTTTCGCCGCGATTGACGAACACTTTGGCGCCGTTGTCCCAGCTCACGATCTGCCGATGAATATCGCCCTCGACATATTCGACGCCGCTCAACTTGGCCATCGCGATGCTGCGGACAAAATCCTGCGCCAGCCAGTATTTGCGGATCGCGCCGTTGCCGACGAATCCGTTGCGGTCGATCATCATCGCGTGGCCCAGCAGCAGTTCATCGGAGATGTAATCGTCGCTTTCGATCCCGTGATCGCGCGTGCTTCGCCCGCCCTCGTACCGGCCGGGATAGCCGACGCCGTGCTGAATAAACTTGTCGTGAAGCACCGCGTCGAACCACGGTACCCGTTCCCAGTCGGCGCAGGC
>JAAYVQ010000387.1 GCA_012517095.1 Phycisphaerae bacterium
CGGATAAAACCGAGGTTCTCTGAATTCTCAATAATCCGGACCTCTGGGAATGCGGTGCGAACCATGTCCACGCTGCCATCCTTGGAGGCATTGTCCACATAGATCACCTCAAACGAAACCCCCTTCGTCTGATCATAGACGCTCTTGAGGCAATCATAGACAAGCTGCCGCACATTCCACGCCACCACAATGATCGATACATCCATGGGTTTACACCTTTATCTCGAACTCCCGAAGTATGGAAATGAACACCGAATTACAAATTCGCAGCCAGTTTCTTGAACACCCGAATATTGTAAAACCGTTCGTCGTCGTATTTTGAAAATTCCGCCCGATGCTCATACAAATGGGCGATCGTGTCGGCGATCGAGTATCGCGGCTGGAATCCCAGATGGGTCCGGGCCCGCTCACAGGTCACCTTATAGTTTCGGAAGTCCTCGATGTGATTGATCGTAATGCCGATCTTCTCGCCGGTCAGTTTTTCCAGTTCGTATTTCACCATGTCGCCGACCTGCCCGACGGTATAGTTATCCGACGCGACATTGTACACGCCGCTGATGGCATAGTCGGCCTGAATGGCCCGCAGATACGCCGTCGCCGCATCCCGGATATCGAGAATCGGCCGCCAGATCGACGGATTATTGACGGTAAGCTTCTTTTCGCTCATCGCAAACTTGAACATCGTGTTGACAATCAAGTCCAACCGCATCCGCGGGCTGTATCCGCACACCGTACCCTTGCGAAGCGCGATCACCGAAAACTTCTCGTCCTGCTGCTGCATCACGCCTTTTTCACCCTGCAGTTTGGAAATACCGTAGGGATAGTTGCAGGTCACGGGACTGTCCTCGTCGTACAGTTTGTTGACGGCGTAACCGTACACCGAACAGGAGGATGCGTAGATGAATCGTTTGACGCCGGCGTTCTTGGCCACAAACGCCAGATAAGACGGCAAGGCCCCATTGAATATGAAATTCTTGGACGGATCAAACTCCGCCATGGGATCATTGGAAAGACCCGCCAGAAAGAGAATCTGGTCGTAAATCTCAAGGTCTTTCTCTTTGCACTGGAACAAATCCTTCTTGGCAACGCGCACGGTATCCGGCAGATGATTGCCAAACCAGAGGATATCCACAACATCCACATCATAACCGTGCTCCAGCAAAACGGGAATCAGCGATGATCCCACATATCCTGCGCCGCCTGCAATCAGAATTCTCATGGTCGTATTCCTCAATTACTCGTTTTTTCGATCAAACTCTTGTATCGATCGCAATTCAGGGAGGTATCGATCGGAACCTTGAAACTCACATCATGAACGGACAAGCGTCCGATTTCTTTGGACGGATCCAGACTCTTGGCATACTCATAAACGGTCTTTCGTTCACCGCCCACATGAACGATCCCCGTGGCCTCGAGATCTACCAACCGGTTGATCTTCCGCGCGATGGCCGAGACGCTTTCCCGACTGGTCCACTGATCGACAAACGCCTTCGGATAGGGAAAGACATCCGGCCCGAAGGTCGTCCGGATGATCAGGGACTTGGCATAGAGGCGAACCGCACATTCTCCCCCCAGTTTGGACCAGGCATATTGGTTGACGGGCAAAACCGGATCGTCTTCCCGATACAGTCCCTTGTCGCCCTGAAACACATAATCCGTGCTGATATAGAGCAACCGAGAGCCGTGTTCCATACAAAGTTTGACGATATTCACCGTCCCCACGATGTTGACATCCAGCGCCTTGCCGGGGTCTTTGTCCACAAGCGGCGGTGATGTAAAGGCGGCCGCATGGATGACACAATCCAGTCGTCCCCCGCCGATAAACGCCCGCATTTGGGACAGATCTGTAATATTAAATTCCCCCGACGACGGGAATTCGATCTCCGGCCGCAATTTTCGGAAGGCCGTTCCCAATAGGCCGCTTCCGCCCGTGAATAGAATTCGCTTCTGGTCCGCCACGCTGATTACCTTTCCGAAATCACAATTGACCGAATAGAAAATTGTCCGACCGAGGGTCCTTTTGCCATCCTTCCATGGTAAATCCGTTTCGATCCTTGTCTGTTATCCTCTCCGTGGTCGCGGCAATCCGTTTGAACTCCTCCGCAATCCCCGGATCGCACAGCGACCAGTCGATATCCCGGGCCAGCGGAGAAATCCCCGCCTCGCAGCCCTGGCTGTATTCACCGGAACAAAAGTATTCGATCGTCGATTCCTGTGTAAAATAATTACCGTGGGCAAATCCAGGCGGGACCCAGATCCACTCGGCATAATCGGCCTCCGGCCGGGCCGGCATATCGTAGCCGATGATCTTGCCAAAAGTAGGCGACCCCTTGCGGATATCCAGAACCAGATCCACCATCCGACCCGCCACCGTCCGAACCAGCTTACCCATGAACGGATTCCACTGGAAATGCAGCCCACGAATCGTTCCCGGCCGCGAGAAACTCTCGTTGCACTGAACGAATTCCACACCCTTCATAAACCCCATCTCCGGATGACGGGCAAAATCGCTCTTGCGGAAATGCTCCGTAAAATACCCCCGATGATCGCAAAACCGCGCGAACCGGACAACCTTGATATCCGAAATCCGGAGCGCCTCAATCCCTGTAATCTTCATCGTTTTACCCCATGAGCAAGTATTTGACCGATCGTTTTTATGATTAATCTCTTATCCGATTTTTTCCGGTTATCGTTTCACGTAAAATCTATCTGTTTTAGAAGCCCCCGACCTC
>JAAYVQ010000388.1 GCA_012517095.1 Phycisphaerae bacterium
CGCTCCAGGACCGTCCCGGCCGTAAAGTCCATCACGGCCACCGGGCTGTACAGGTGGTTGTGGGCGTAATAGTAGGTGTCGTAATTTCCGGCCCGCACCAGTACCTCATCGATATAGTTGCCGAAGACATTCACCCAGGCGAACGACCCGACCGTGTTGTACTCTCCCAGGTTGTCGAAGCGAAGATCCGCCCATGGCGGACCAAGCGTTATTATAGCAGAAATACTGCCCCGCGCCTGCAATAGCGTTCCGCCTCGGCGGATCTACGGTTTGCCTTTTGGCAAACCTCCGACTCCGCCGTAAATCAGCCGGCGATAGGGAGGGGCGAGATATCCATCAGGTCCATGAGCCAGACCGGATTGACGGACTGGAGGAAGAAGGGCATGACATTGGACCACTGACGGCATTTATCTAAGATATCACTGTCGCTGGACAGAACGATTCGCTCGGTTACGGCCAACTTTTTGTCGGGGTTTTGAGCCAGTTCGACCTTCCATTCCCAGCCCTTCTCCCGGGCGGTCTGTTCGATGAGGGTTTTGAGGCGGCCGGAATTGGAGACGGGACGATCGAGCAACCAGAGTACATCGCAAATACCGATCCCCCCGAATAATTCGCCGATGCGTCCGATGGCGGGAACGGTTTCATCGACCCGACGGTAGGTCCCATGCAGGCCGGCCAGGTCGCGCAGGCAGCCGTCGCGACCGCGAAAAATCACGCCGCCTGCCAGGGCCGCCTCCAGCGTAATGAGCTGGTTATAACCGTCAATCGCGACGGCCTTTCCGGGAAGGTCATAGAAGGACACGGCGGTTTGACGGCGATGCGTTCGCTGCTGGTCCGAACAAGCCGACCGCATCACGGCCATCCGTTGGCGGGCGGTCAGGTTGAAGTGATCTCCCACGAGTTTAAGGGAACCGGCGGGGGCATAACCCTTCGTCAGCAGCAGGGAATAATCGACGACGGCCGAACGCAAAGAAGTCAGGATTTCGGATTCAAAATCCCGACGGTCCTCGGGATGGGGTCCGCGATGGCTTCGTTTGTCCGGCATCGATCGATCCTTCCCAGTCACCCATCGATCCGGTACGGAATCTTATCGAGGAGCCGGTGTGTTGGCATCCGCCGGCTGCTGTGCTTCGGCAAAACCCTTTTCTTTGGCGGCTCTGAGAGCATCCCATTCGACCTTGAGTTTTTCCATCACGACCGGAGATTCAACCTTACTCATGGCTTCCAATTGGGCCAGGAGTTTGTTGACTTCGGCCTCGGCCTGGGTCCCCCGCAGCGTTTTCCACCCCTGGAATTTTCTGACCAAATCCTCGGCATACAGGTCCATATTGATGGCCATCTGGGGTTTGTAGGCCTGAGAACCGGAAAAGAGTTGAGCCGTCAGCGTCTGCGCAAAAGTGGGATCCTCCTGGATGAGAGGGTCCATGATCTCTTTGGCTCTGGCGTTGACGGCAGCGACCACATCCGTTTTGTTGATTTGTTCGGCCAACGATCGCTTGGTATAAAGCGTCAACAATTGTTCTTTGGCGATATCGGAGGCAAAACTCTTGGATCCACGACCGGACAATTTCTCATATTCGCCGCTCGACAGATCGCATTGCTCCAGGCCTCGCGAGGCGAAATCGGCGATCGATTGATCCAATGAAGCCGTCAATTCCTTCACGGCGGGGGCTAAATCTTCCGGTACCAAGGCCGATGCCGCCGTTATCCTTCCAAAAAGGCCGGCCAAAAATCCGACTGCCTGAGTGGTGGTTTGCGCCGCCTCATAATGCAGATTGGCCAGACGCGCCGAGGCATATTCCGCCGTTTCGCGGGAATCGGCGGCTCCGCAATCCTCGACGCCGCTGTTCAGTACGGAGAGGATCTCGTCGATTGCCTTGGCATAATTTTCGTGCGTGCTCTTGAGGTCGCCGAACAACCAGGAAATCCGTTCTTTGCATTGTGTGATCTGTTTGTCGGTATCCGTCAATTGAACTTTGATTGTTTTCAGATTTTCTGAATCCCGGATCGACTGAATTTTCGCCTGCGTCTGGGTAATCTGGGCCTGAATCGTATCCAGACGGGGTTTGACAATGGCGATCTCGCTTTCGAGCCCAGCGATCTGGTCGGTCTTATCCTGAGTTTCAATATAGAGTTGTTTTTTGGATAACAGCAGGTCATATCCCTGTTGCTGCACCTGTAGCTTTTCATCGCCGGCCATCTGGTCGGCCTTCTTGAGTGTCTCTTCCCCCTGGCGCTGAAGGTCGTTGCCCTTCTGTTGAAGTTGATCGCGAACCGAGATCAGTTCCGACCGTTTCTTCTCCAGTTCCTCCAGGCGCCCGGCAACGGAAGCCCGCTGGTCATTCAGGGCCGTACGCTTTTCGTCCCCCGTGGTCAGGGTTTTTTCAAGTTGCGCCATCTGCTGGTCGGTGGTGTCAATATGAATTTGGAGCTCCTGGCGGTCGGTTTGAAGCCGTCCCAGTTCGAGTAATTTTCGGTTCAACTCGGCCACCGTGGCCTTGGCCGGAGGATCAAACCGAATCAGCCCCATCCGAAGCTGGATCGCCTGGGACCACGCCAAATCGGCGCTGGCCAGAGAAGCGGCGGCCTTGGCGGGACCGGCGCTCTTCAGGGCGTTTTGGATCTTCTGGCGATTCTGGGCGTGAACGGCTGCCATATCCACGGTCTTGATCTGATCGCCCTCGATTTGAAATGCCGAGGCCAGATTGACGGCGGCCACGGCCTGACGGCTTTGTTGGTGCGCTTCCTTGGCCCCTCGATTCTGGGGATTATCCGAGCACCCCAAAATCCCACATGCCATACACGCAACGACAATACCTGTATTGATCCGACATTTGCTGGTCGATCGCACGGGTTCGTTCTCCATAATCCATGATTTCGTTGACTATTGTAGGGTCCCCCGGACAGGATTGTCAAGGATATTACCGCGGGGTTTTTCTTAGACAGACCGTTGACGCCCAAACCGTTTTTCAGGTATGATGGAAACTTATCCCCCCCGCTTTACCGGGTTTGGTCTCCGGGGATGGAATTGTTAAGCTTGTTTCGACTTATCGGACGATATAGAGACTATGCGAAAATTGGGAATCTGGACAATGGTGGTGTTGGTATCGGCAGGGTTGGGCTGTCAGGAGGTCAAACCGCGCGATACCCAGTTGAATCGGCCGGACATTTATGGAAAACCTGTAGGAGATCTGGCCAGGGTTTTCCAGCATGATGCCGTCGCCGTCAAGGGATTTGGTCTGGTCGCGTCCCTTCCCGGTACCGGATCGGGCGAATGTCCGCCGGCCCTGCGAACCGCCCTGCTCAACTACATCCGAAAACAACTTCCCAAAACCAGCCAGCTCAACCCAAACGATTTGATCGACAGCAAGAACTCGGCTGTGGTGGAAATTTACGGGGTCATCCCGCAACTGGCGTCCAAGGGCGACACATTTGACCTGATGGTGCGATCGATCCCACGGACACAGACAACCTCGATCCGGGGCGGTCGATTATACACGGCCGAGATGAAGGAATTATCCCGGTTCATCTCCTACGATCAGTTTATCAAATCCCTGGCCAAGGCGGAAGGGCAACTCTTGATGGACGATTTCGGTTCGGGACCCGCCGATGAAACGAAAGCGTATATCCTCGGAGGCGGCGTCGTCGATGAGCCGGTTCGTATTTCTCTGGTACTGAAAGAAACAAACTATTACACGGCCAACGCGATTCGGAACCAGTTGGTCCAGCGATTCGGGCCCAAAACCGCCAAGGCCGTTTCTCCGGCCGAGATCGAACTGGGCATCCCCGATGCTTACATGAACCGCAAAGATACCTTTATCCAGTTGATTGAACGCACATATCTGACGGCCAACGAGGCGTCTCTGCAGGAACGGATTCAGTTGTTGGCGGAAGCTCTGCGAAATGATTCGGAAAAAACCGCGGCCGAACTCGGATTGGAGTCCATCGGAAAACCGTCTCTGTTCGCGCTGGCCGAGTTACTGGCCAACTCGGACGAGATCATCCGCTTCCACGCGGCCCGGTGCATGCTCAACATCGGAGACGATCGGGCGCTCAATGTCCTCCAGAAGATTATCGACAACCGGCAATCCTTGTTGCGTCTGGAGGCCATCCGGGCGGTTGGAACCGGTGCGCGAAAGGCCGACGCCTCCCGGATTTTACGGCAGGCCCTGGAGGATGAAACCTTTGAAATCAAAATGGCAGCCTATGAGCAATTGGCACGAACCGGGGATATGCGCATTTCCCGAAAACTCATCGGCGGCGATTTTTTTGTGGATACCGTCGCCTGCGCAGGACCGAAAATCATCTATATCTCGCGGAAAGATTATCCGCGGATTACCCTGTTTGGGGGAGACATCCCCTGCGAAAAGAATGTGTTTGTGGAAATTCCAAATCGCCGACTGACGGCCAATGCGCGACCGGGCGATCCGTATTTGTCGCTGATTCGGATTCATTCGTCGTTTCCCCGGCCCATCGGTCCGCTTCAGGCCAAATACGATACTTTTGATATCATCCGAACCGCCTGTGAACAACCCGATGCGGGGAAAAAACCGGGCATGCGACCCGGTCTGGGCGCTTCGTATTCGGATATCGTGTTGTTGCTCAATCAAATGTGTCGTATGGGCGCGATCCGGGCCGAATTTCGGCTCGGCCCAATGACGGAAGCCGTCAAACTGCAGCCGTCGTCGGAATCGCGGCCGGAACCGACTCCACCGGCCCCGGAAGCCCCCGGAAAAATCCAACCTTCTCAAAATCAGGGACGATAACTTTTCACCACGGAAAACAGGGATGAAACTCGACAAGATCGTATTGAACGGATTTAAAAGTTTTGCGGATAAAACGGAATTCACCTTCGACCAGAAAATCACCGGAATCGTCGGTCCCAACGGCTGCGGAAAAAGCAATGTCGTCGATGCGATGAAGTGGGTGCTGGGGAACCAAAGCCCCAAGGCGCTCCGCAGCGGCCAGATGACCGATGTCATCTTCAGCGGCTCCAGCAGCCGCAAACCCAGCGGGTTGGCGGAAGTGTCGCTTTCGTTCTCGGATGTCCGGGGGCTTGGTCTCGAACAGGATGGTCTGGATATCACCCGACGCCTGTACCGTAGCGGCGAAAGCGAATACCTGATCAACGGAAAGGTCTGCCGTTTGCGGGACATCCGCGAACTGTTCATGGATACCGGTGTAGGCGTCAGCGCCTATTCCATTATCGAACAGGGTCAAATCGACCAGCTCCTTCAGGCCTCCAAGGTCGATCGTCGCGTCATTTTCGAAGAGGCCGCGGGGATCAGCAAGTTCAAGGCGCACAAAAGGGAGGCCCTGCGCAAGCTCGAACGGACGGAGCAGAATCTGTTACGGCTGGCCGATATCGTCGGCGAAGTTCAGAAACAGCTCCGCAGCGTTAAACTTCAGGCCGGCAAGGCGCGGAGTTTTCTCGGTTACACCGAACGACTCAAGGAATTGCGCGTCACTTTCTCGCTGGCCGAATACGACAAGGTCGTCACCCAGACCCGCGAAAAGAGCGCGGCTCTGGCCGAACAACAGGAACGATTCGGTTCCGTCGCGGCCGAAGTGGCCCGTTACGATGCGTCGCTCAGTCAAATGCGGGCAACGCTCACCGAATCCGAGGGGCAGATCAACCGCTGGGACAGCGCGCTGATTGCGGCCCGCAGCAAAATTGAACAACAACTCGAACGAATCGGCACGCTGAAAGTCCGCATGGAGGAACTGTCCGGACGCAAGAAGTTGGCCTCCGAGCAGATTCGAACGCTGGTCGCGCAGTCGCGCCAGTTGTCGGCGGATATGGCCGACTCCCAAACCCAGCTTCAAGACAATGAGCGGCTTCTGATCTCCAAGCAGGAAGCCCTGCATGGCCTGGAAGATCGGATGCACGAAATCCAAACGGAGTTGAGCCGGATTGACGCGGACCTGGAGGACGAAAAGTCGGGGATTATCGATCTGGTCCGCCGGACAGCCCAGTTGCACAATGAAATCCAGAGCTTGAACCATTACCGCGATAACCTCAACGGCCAGAAGGACCGGCTCAACGGTCGGGCGACCGCTGTCCAGCAGCAATTAGCTGATTTATTGATGGAAAAAGCCCAATATCAGGCCCGGCGATCCGACATCCAGGCGGTATTGGATGACCTCCAGCGCAACCTCGATGCCAAGCGAGGCGAGATGGCCGCTCTGGATAGCCGGCAAGCCGAGGCCTCCGAGGGGATCGCCCACCAGCGAGCCCATTTCAGCGGATTGTCAAGCGAACGAAAAGTCCTCGGAGACATGGAGGCCAAACGCGAAGGCCTCAGCGAAACCCTCAAGGAAATCCTCCGAACCCGGACTGAAAGCCAGGGGCAGCGCTATGGATACATCGAGGGCATTGTCGCCGACCTTCTGAGCGCCGCGCCCGATCAGGCCGGGATCGTGGAAGCGGCCCTGGAAGGTTGTACCGATATGCTGGTGGTCAACCGGACCAGCGCATTTCTGGAAGATTCGGATTTGCAGGCCCGGCTCACCCACCGCGTAGGCGTGTTGTGTCTGGATCGATTGGAGCCGTTTGTCGATCAGACGGATCTATCCAGCGAAGCGGGAGTCCTCCGCCGGGTCGTCGAATGCGTTCGCTTTGAGAGTGTCTATGCAGCTTTGGCCTGGAATCTTTTGGGACGCACCCTCTTGGTGGATTCTGTGGAAACGGCCTTGCGGTTATCGTGGCGCCTGGGACCGGCCTATCGCTTTGTCACCCCGAAATCAGAGGTCGTCGAGTCCGACGGTTCGGTACGGGTTGGGCCGCTGCGTCAGGCGGCAGGATTGATCTCCAGAAAAAGCCGGATTCAACAACTGGACGGCGAGATGGCAATCGTTCAGATGCAAATCCGTGAATTGGAGGCCCAGCAGCAAAAGAATACGCTCGAAAACGAACACCTGGCTCGGTTATGCAAGGATTTCAGAACTTCCATTTATGAGGCCAATACCGAGAAGGTGGATGCCGAATCCCGTTTGCGGCTGGTCGAACAGAATATCAAACGGCTCATGGACGAACAGCCCGTCGTTACGGGCGAAATCCAGATGTTGGAAGTTGAAATTTCCAAATCCGTCCAGCGGGAACATGATTCCAAGCAGAAGCTGGATGAACTCGAACAGATTAACGCCCAGCGATCCGCGCGGATTCAGGAGCTTCAGGCCCATCAGGAACGACAGCGGACCCTTCAGCAGGATCAGGCCGCGGTATTGACGGAGTTGAAGGTCGAACTGGGTCAGTTCACCGAACAACAAAAAGCGATTCGCCAGCGATTGGCCGGGCTGCAGAGTCAGTTGCAGCACGCCCGAATGGCCGCTGAGGCGGCCCGAACGGAGGCCACTGGCTGTGACGAACAAACCCTGCAGGCTGAGCGAAATATCCTCTCGGCCGAATCCCGGACCAGCGAGTTATATGCTGAAATGGAAAAGGCCCAGCACATCAGCCGTCAGTTACATCGCCAGGTCGAACAGCTCAACGAGCGGCAAAAAGAAACCGAACAGATCCTGCGGCAGCGGCGGGTTGAACAGACCGAAATCGAACAACAGCTCCATCAGGTTCAGCTCGAACTCGGCCAGTTGCAGGTCCGGGACGAGGATCTCCGCCAGCGCGTCCGCGATGAATTGCAGATGGACCTGGTCGAGGCCTACCAAAACTATCGCCAGCAGCAGATCAACTGGGACCAGGTCCGCGACGAAATCGCTTCCCTCAAGGAAAAGATTGAGCGGCTGGGAAATGTGAATGTGGACGCCATCCAGCAGCAGGATGAACTGGAAAAACGAAGCGAATTCCTGACTCAACAGGTTGAGGATCTCAACCAGAGTAAAAAACAGCTTGAACAGTTGATCGATCGGATTAACAAGGAAAGCCGGGAGAAATTCATCGTCACTTTTGAACAGGTTCGTGCCAATTTCCAAACCCTGTTCCGCAAGCTTTTCGGCGGGGGAAAGGCGGATGTCCTGCTGGAAAATCCGGAGGATGTCCTCGAAAGCGGCATCGAAATCGTTGCGCGTCCGCCCGGCAAGGAAACCCGAAGCATCTCGCTGCTCAGCGGCGGCGAAAAGACGATGACGGCGATCAGTCTGTTGTTCGCGGTCTTCCGCAGCAAGCCGTCGCCCTTCTGTTTCCTCGACGAGGTGGACGCCGCCCTGGACGAGGCCAACAACGAGCGGTTCAATCTGATCGTGCAGGAGTTCAAAACCGATTCGCAGTTTGTCATCGTCACGCACTCCAAACGCACGATGGCGATCGCGGATATGCTGTACGGCATCACGATGCAGATGCAGGGTGTCAGCAAACGAATCAGCGTCCAGTTCGAACATCAGGATTCATCCGAAGCGGCCGCATAACGGAACGACGAATCGGATGATATCGAGACGATCCTTCAGGAAAGATCTTCACATGCCGAAAACGGCGCAAATCCATACCCTGGCTAACGGAATGGTGCTGCTGAGCGAACCGATGGACCATGTCCAGTCGGTTGCGTTCGTGTTTCTGGTTCCGTGCGGTTCGGCCCGATTGCCCGATGACGCCTGCGGCGCCGACAATGTGTTGCTGGACTGGCTCTTTCGCGGCGCCGGCGAGCGCAACAGCCGCCAGCTTATCGACGCGCTGGACGGCCTGGGATTGCATCGCAGTTGTTCGATTACCCCGCATCATCTGGTCTTCGGGTCGTCGTTGGAAGCGGGTAATCTGGCGGCGGCTTTGGAACTCCATGCCGATATCCTTCTGCGGCCGCGGCTGGAAGACGAGCAGTTTGAACCGTCCCGGCAACTCGCCCTGCAGGAACTTGAAGGGCTGGAGGATGAGCCCCGCCAGAAAGTGATGACGCTGGTTCAGGAGCAATTTTACCCCGAACCCTTGGGGCGTCCGTCACTGGGACGAAAACCCGACTTGCAGAATCTGACCGCTCAGCGTCTTCGCGATATTTTCCGCGGCGGTTTTCATCCGTCTTGCGGCTTGTTTGCCATCGCGGGTCGTTACGATTTCGACGCGGTCTGCCGCCAATTGGAAATCCTTTTCGGCAACGAATCGTCTCCGGCTCGGACCTCGATTCCCCGGGGATCGTCCGGCCAACCCTACCGTCATGTTCATCATGACGGCGCCCAGGTCCATATCGGCCTGATGACACCCACCATCCCCATCACGCATCCGGATTACTACCACGCGATGGCGGCCGTGTCGATCTTGTCGGGCAGCATGAGCAGCCGTTTGTTCACCGAAGTCCGTGAGAAACGCGGCCTGTGCTACGCGGTCGGGGCCCGATACCACACGCTGCAGGATCTGGCCGGCATCAGTTGCTATGCCGGCACCACTCCCGATAAAGCCCAGGAAACCCTCGATGTAATTCTCGCCGAATTTCGCCGTCTGCGGGAGGGCATCTCTTCCGACGAACTGCAGAGAGCACAGGTGGGTTTAAAAAGTTCCTTGATCATGCAGAGCGAATCGACAGCCAGTCGTTCCGGCGGCATCGCCAGCGATTTTCACCTGTTGGGCCGAGTACGGCCGCTGGAGGAAATCAAACAACAACTGGAACGACTAACCGTGGATTCGGTCGGTCGGTTCTTGCGGGAACAGCCGATGGACAAGTTCACCATCGTGACTATCGGCCCCAAAGAAATTCGAATTCCGGCCTGATCGGCCTTTCTCGACGGGATACGATATGCGGTTTCATCAAAGACAATTAGCGAACGGATTGACTATCATTGGCGAAACCAGCGACTCGGCCCAGTCAGCCGCGATCGGATTTTTTGTCAAGACCGGCTCGCGCGACGAGACCCCCGCCACCAGCGGCGTGTCGCATTATCTCGAACACATGACCTTCAAAGGCACCGAGCGACTCTCGGCGCTTCAGGTCAACGAGGCCTTTGACCATACCGGCGCCAAGTTCAACGCCTTCACCAGCCACGAAAATACCGTCTATTATGCGGCCGTCTTGCCCGAATACCTCGCGGAAGTCACGGACCTTTGGATCGACCTGATGCGGCCGTCGCTGCGGGATAACGATTTCGCGATGGAAAAGCAAGTCATCCTCGAAGAAATCGCGATGTACAAGGACACGCCGCAGTTCGATGTGATGGACCGCTGTCGATCCCTATATTTCGGCAATCACCCCTGTGGAAACAGCGTGCTGGGCAGCGATGAGAGTATTACCGCCATGACGGCCGACCAGATGCGGCAATACCACCGAGACCGTTACGGCCCCAATAACCTGACCGTTGCCTGTTGCGGTCGGCTGGATTTCGATTCCCTCTGCCGACAGATCGAAACCGGCTGCGGAAAATGGAAACCCGTCGAGGCCGGACGTACGCTCTCCCCAGCCGTCGGAAACGGCCGACGCCAACGGTTGGGCAAAAGCAGTATTCAGCGGGAACACATTTGCCTGCTCAGCCCCAGCGTGTCCGTCCAGGACCCTCGCCGATATGCGGCCTCCCTCTTGGGGATGATCGTCGGCGACGACACCGGCTCGCGATTCTTCTGGTCGATGGTCGATACGGCCATCGCCGAAACCGCCCTGATGGAATTCGAGTCCATGGACGGCGTCGGCGTAATGGATAGTTACATTCATTGTGGACCGGATAATGCTAAAGTCGTCCTCGAACTGGCCGAGAAAACCTTCGCCGACCTGCGTCAAAACGGCGTCACCCCCCAGGAACTCCAGACCGCCAAGAACAAAGTCCTCAGCGCCGTGACCATCAAATGCGAAATCCCCATGGGCCGTCTGGTCGATCTGGGTATGAACTGGGTCTATCTAAAGGAATACCTTTCGATCCAGGAAGAAGTCCGCAACATCCGGGCCGTGACTCTCGATCAGGTCAACGACCTCATTCGGGATTTCCCCCTCGAACAATTCACCTGCTTTTCTCTGGGTCCCGAAACATACCCCCCCCTTCCATGAAAAAAACAGGGGCCCGATCGTTGATCGACCCGGCCCCTGAAACTCGTTGCGAAGAATCGGTTTTATGGAATCGTTGTGATGCAGGTTGGATACAAGCCGCAATTCAGCCAGCTTTGCGCCATAATCGCAAAATCGGTCAGACTGAATCGACAATCGCCGTCCAGATCAAACTCGATCGGCCGGGGGCAAATAGATTCCACGCCGGCATTCAGCAAATAGATATCGGCGACCTCCTGAGCGGTCAGCGCATAGTCGTAAAGGCGAAGATCATCCATCCAGCCGGCATACGGGGCGTCCCATTGAGGCCAGTTGGATCTGCCGATAAAATTGCTTCCCCGGGTTATCACGGCCGGAATGTTCGTCACGCCCGTACCCACAACCACGCCGTTTTTGTACAGGACGACATTCCCAGCCGGATCCACGGTCGCCGTCAGCATCTGCCATACATTGTTTTCCATGACTCCGGGGCTCCACACGGCGCCGCCGCCGCTGCCCAAATAGATTTCCATCACGAATTGGTTGCTGGTATTCCCGCGAGCGAACAGGATATTGTCCGACGACGAACCGTTTCCAAAATCGAAGAATCGTGCCCATGCCCCATACGAAGTCGGTCGCGCCCACACCGATAAACTCAGACCGTTCGAAAAATCGTCAAATCCGACCGGTAGCGCCACATAATCGTCCACCCCGTCCATGAAAATCGCCTGGCCGACCTTCCCGGTCTCAAACAACGGACCGCCCATCGAAACCCCGTCGTAGTTGCCCATAGCGTCATTCGGATCGCCATCCATCTTCCAGTGGCTGATTAACTGTCCCACCGTTAAGTATGCCATTCTCGTGGCAATCAAGTTTCCGTTACTCACTTCGCAGAAATAATATCCCCCATCAGCCAGATCGATGTCCACTACGGTCAGGGTCTGGTTTGCCGTCCCCTGATAGTCGCTTCCATCAGCCAGAGCGATTCCACCGCCGGCCACCCCGTCGGCGTCAAAATACCAGCGATAGCTCAAAGTTCCTTCCAGAGGATCTGTGGCTACTACGCGAAAGAACGCATCACGGCCCTTCCCAATGATGGTATCCTTGGGTTGTTCCTGAATGATCGGAAGGGTCAATTCGGTCTGGAAAGTATAAACATATCCCCCCCGAATCGTGTCGTCATCCAGCAATTCGTCAACATGCCAGTAATAGACGGTGTCTTTGTTTAGAGTCAAAGCAAGCGAGGTGGCGGTTTTCGGAAGAGCGGAAGGACCGCTGACCCGAACCCCGTTGGGATCGGTGCCCAGATAGACAAAATGACCGACCACATTCGGATCGATTGCGCCGTCTTTTTGGGCCGGATTCCATTGCAGCGTTGCCGGTCCGCCGGAGACCCCTGTGGCATCCTGCGCTGGCCAAATCCCCGTCGCTCGGGTCATTCGGTCACCGGTGAAGACACGAATCTCGCGAGTCCCGAGAAATCCCGTCGAATCGGCATAACCGCCGCCGTCGCCGATGATCCGAACTCCGTAAATCGTACCCGGATAATCGATTTCAAAAGCATAACCCGATTCGTCCGGGGGCACGCCCGGATCAGAGAAGTTAATTCCAGATACATCAATGGGATAATTGTGCCAGTAGGGAACGGTTATCCAGATCCCATCGTTGGCCGGAGGAAAAGAATCCCGGACAAGTTCGTAACTCCCAAACGCCGGATGGGTCGTAACCTGAACGACCACGGGCTTATCGATCGTATTGAACCATCCGCCGTCGCCGAAGACCCTCACATTCCATTCCAGCCGTTGAATCCCGCTGATCCCGGAGGGAAACTGCAGGCCCGCAGCATCATACAACCAGGTATTGACCGTGGCGATATCCCCTTGCCAAGTGTCGTGCGAAGTGACCATGTCTCCATCCGTCATCGCGTTATACCCCCACCCACCACCCCCCGACCCAAAAAAGGCGGTATCGCTCAGATTTGGAGAAACCGTCATAAAGGGATTTCCCTGACTGGTCACATTTTCCGCTTGTACTCCCGCGGCCCACAGACTTGACAACAACACCCCCATCCATAAAACTCTTCTTCCCTTCCACATGATCACACCTCCATACTGAAACTACAATTGTCCCGCTCCGACACCGGCTCCGTTGCCGGTGCCGTCTCCTACACAGTATCAGATTGATCGGGGAAAGAAAAGGGGGCAACCGCCCCTTTTTTTCTTATTTTGAAGGAACCCGGGCAAGAATTTTTGAACAATCAAGTCGCAACCGGAATCCTCCACCCACCCCGAACAAGGTACAACCGTCTGAATCATTCCGTCTGCAGCGACGCGATGAACGAATCCGCCTGGGCGATCGCGCTTTCGATATCGCGGATCAGTTCGTCCACATTCGTCTGAACGCCGACCACCTCGTCGCTCAGACCGGCGATGGCCTTGGCGTTCAGATTGTGCTTCATGAACATGACCTGGTCCCGCAGAGGAATTAAAGCCGGTTCCAGTTTGGTTTCGGCCTTCTTCATCGACGCGATCAGTTCCGTGTATTTGCTTTTGGCCCGGTCATATTTTTGCTGGCTGAGATTTCGCAGGGTGTCGTTATTGTATTTCTTGATCTCGGCTTTCCATTCCGCAAACAAGGCCTCCGAGACGCTCTCCACGGAGCGGATCCGTTTTCGAACCTCGTGGGCCTTCGACTCGCTCTTTTGCAGGGTATTGTTCAGTTGATTGTATTGTTTCTCCAGATCCCC
>JAAYVQ010000389.1 GCA_012517095.1 Phycisphaerae bacterium
AGTATATAGGGATTTGGATTCACGGCGTTTCAGACCCGAATCAATCCCCCGCCGTGTATATCCGAAACAACATCCTGTCCAGTTGTTACGATTACGGCTTGGCTATCGGTGGCGATTATATTACAATGTCTGTCGCCAATAATGGGTATTATGACAATGGTTCGAATAAGAATTGGGATTTTGAGGAATTCAATCCCGTTACGACAACGGAATTTCCGTTTTTGCCCTATCCCCATCCGCTCTATTCGGAAGGCGGCCCGCAATGCCATCATTACCTTGCCCAAACCAGCCCCTTTGTCAATGCCGGGACCGATTACATTGAAAGAACGCCGCTGGTCGGCACAACAACCAGTATGACCCATATTCCGGACAAGGATTGGATCGACCTGGGTTTCCACTTTTTCGACTGGGGTTATTCGGGGTCCGAAGAGGTGGTAGGGGCCGATATGGACGATCTGATAACGCTGGCAAATTACTGGTTGGCATGGTCCCCCTACGATCCCAACAGCCCCGCATACATCGACCCCAATTCCCCCGGATATGATCCCAACACGATCAGTTTCGGCGGCGACTGGAATAACGATGGCCATGTCGATATGGTCGATGTTAATTCACTGTCCGAAGTCTGGCTGACAGAATTCAAATTGCCCAATCTTGTCCCGGTGATCGAGGGCGATCCAAACGAAGGGCATATCGCATTGTCCGCAACCGGGTATAGTCCCGACACACAAACTATCTACGCCTATCTTAACGGAAAATATCTCGGACGGATATTCGATTGCGGAGATGATTTGCCCATCGGCATTGATCTTTCCGCAAACGGCCCCAATCCAATGATAAAATTTATCGCCGTCAACAATCAGGGAAATTACTACTTCTCTCCGCTAATGGAAATTGCCTATACTTCGCCGTTAAGCTATTGCATTGTGCCGCAAACCTATGAACCCAACGAACCCATCCCCTTTTCGGCGATCAATACCGGCACGGGGAATACCACGGTCTTTATGTATGCGGACGGCGGACAGTTGGCATGGTCGCAAGAGTTTACAGGCAACACCATTTCGGGGTCCATTCCCGCCAGCGTTATCCAAGCTTACCTGACCATTGATTCGATTGTTTTTGCCGCTGCCGGGGAAATGCCAGTCAGCAAAACAATTTCTCCGGAAGACATCTTCGATCCGGATGCTGAAGCATTGATAATTGTGGCGGATCCAATTCTCGGCGACCCGCATAGAGGTCCTCCGGCCAGACATGAGGCATTATTGGCTTTCCGTAACAGAGGGATCAACTGGAAAAAGCTGGAAGGTTCACAAGCCACATGGGAACGGGTCGCCGAATATGGATGGTTTGGGAATATTAAGTATATTTTTTTCCTGGGACACGGTAATTATTTTCTGGGGGCAAATGAACCCGATAAATTGAGAACTCTAACCTACTTTTATCAAAACGACCCGGTGGTTTCATGTAAGGCGTCGAAATTTGTGACGCCTCCCGGATGGTGCAAACCATTCCCCGAAGCGGCAGAACAAAAGGTCAAAACATGGTACTCGATGGGATTTGACCAGCTTATATTCTTTTACAATGACGCCTGTTATGGGGGCCGCCTGAAAATCAATGCCGCCGGACAATTGGTGGAAGGCGAACCCGGCCCAATCGGACTCTTTGACGGACCCGATTCGGATATGAGTTTTGCATTAAAATTGGATGACACCTCCAAGGACCGGTGTTATCATGGCTGGTACGATGTGAGCGGAGGCCCGTTGATTTCCTGCGGAGATTGGGGGATGGCTGTATGGAAAAAATTAGGGGAAGGCCATAATTTAGAAGATGCCCTGCTTTACGCCATACAGAAAACCACCCAATTTGGTCCCGGCGATGCGATCAATAATTACCGAATAAAAGGACCGGGGTTGACAACGAATATCTATGTGAGCGGAAATAACTGACGAACAACAATAATTGAAAGGACAAGCCATGCGAAAGATTCTATCCAACAGATGGCTTCGGAATCCATTCTGTGTCGCCGTTGCAATTTTGATGTTTGACGCTGCGCCGCGGGTGTTCGGATCCATTCCGGTGATGAAAATCGATTCGGATATCACGACGAATCAGGTTTGGAATAACAAAACGGCGTACTATATCATGAAAGATATCGGTCTCAAGGCATTGCTGGTCATAGAACCCGGAACAACGGTGATAAACGGTCCAAACGGGGGCTTGTTTGTCAGTCACGGCGGAACTTTGATTGCCGAGGGAACGCCGGACAAACCTGTTATATTCACATTCGACGATCTATATTTCAATTTCCCCAAAGAGGTTGGATATTACTGGCAAAGACTTGCTTCCAAGGTCTCCCATGGCCCCTATTCTTACTGTCCGATCGTCGTTACACCCACGGCTTCGATCGCCACAACGATACGGTATTGTATGATCGAAGGGGCCGATACCGGAATTCTGATTATGGATATCCGACTCAAACATCCGATTGAAAACAATTATCTGTGTGGCAATAATACGGGAATATGTGAGATAGGTCCCCGCTTAACAGACATCCGCAACAACCTGTGTTTTTACAATGATGCTGGTATCGCTATTTGGTTACAGAATGTCGAAGACCTTCCTGATCCGGACTTTACCTTGAAGATTGAGAACAATACCTGCGATTCCGGTCGAAGTAATGGGATCGGGATTCAGGGGGTTTCGAAACCAGACAAGGCCCCCGGCGTCGCTTTGATTAACAACATCGTATCCAACTATGATCAATACGGCCTGAACCTGGTCGGCGAGTTTAAGCGTCTGACGATACGGAACACGGGATACTACGGCAACAGAGCAAACATAAACATAGAGTATATGTTCGATGAAGAGAATCCTATAAAGACCGATCAATATCCCTTTACGCCGGTGGCTGGCTCAAATGCGTTTCCGGGCGGACCGTGGGCTCACCATTACCTGAAACCGGATTGCCCCTTTGTGGACGCCGGAGACGAATTGGTTGAAAACACGCCGTATAAAGGGATGTCAACGAATGCGAATGGTTCGCCGGATAAAGACAAAGTCGATCTGGGGTTTCACCGAATCGACTGGAAGCGCAAATCGACCTCCGATCGGCAACCCTGATGAATATTTTGATCGGCATGGTAGATGCTATATCTCTGAATGTGAGCATCCCGATTCGTATGGGTTGATAAAAGAAATTCGAGCGAGGATTAGCCGATACGCCGGAGACGGCGGGCGCGGCGGATGGGAATGGGGATGGGCGAGTCGATATGGTCGATCTGGCGGTTGTCGGGGCCAACTGGGGGCGGTAGCAAAATAAAAAATCAAAAATAAAAGATAAAAAATACAGATATCAGATTAAAAATAGGCGGCAGGTTGTGGGGGGAAACGCAGGGGTTGTAACTCCGAGGAATGATAGTCAACAGGATTGACGGGATTATTCACAACCGAGGCGGTTGGGTTTCGGGATACCGGCCTTCGCCGGAAAGAACCCCCGGAATAAATCCAGGGGCTTCCATATCTTGGCCGAAATGACACAACAGATTCGACCCGCCTCGGCGTGTAAACATCGCGGGTTCCTCCATCCCCCTCATTTCATTCGGCGGATGATATGAGGAAAAGCGAATTGGATTACGGTAATTTTTTCAGGGCCTCTTTGGCTTGCTGATTGGCGGGATTGAGTTGGAGGACTTTTCGGAGGCGTTCTTTGGCCCTTTCGGTTTGGCCGAGATTGGCCAGGACGGCGGCCAGATCGAATTGGGCCTGTTCGAAATTGTCCTGGATAGTCACGGCCTGTTCCAGGAGGGATTGTGCCCGGCTAAGGTGATCGGGATCTTTGGGGGCTTGTTGGAGGAAGCACTTGGCGAGCATGTAGAGGGCCTGAGGATCCCGGGGTCTGGCCTTGACGACTTCTTCGAGATGCGTTCTGGCCTCGGCGGGTTTGCCTTCCTGGAGGAAAAGCAAGGCCAGTCGCGAACGCGCCTCCGCGAAGTCGGGGGCCAGATCGACGGCTTTTTGAACGGATTCGATGGCCTTTTGCCGCGTCGGCGAATCGGTTTTTTCCGCCATGAGGCAGAGTCCGCGATAGAGCCATGCTTTGGCCTCGGTCGGATCCAGTTCGATCGCTCGGTCGATTTCCTTTTTCGCTTCGGCAACCTCCGATTGGGCCATCAGGACCGAGCTGAGGGCCAGATGGTTGTCGGGGGAATAAGGGTTGTACAGGATGCATTTTCGCATGAAATCGACGGCTTCGGCAAGCCGTTTCTGATGTTGCCGAATCACCCCCAGGCCGAGGAAGGCGTCGGCGGTGTAGGGGTTTTGCCGGAGCGCCTTCCAGCATAACGATTCAGCCAGGACCGGATCGCCTTCGAGAAACGCCAATTTGCTCATCTGGTTGTAGCCGTCGGTCCACTGGGGATATTGCCGGAGGAGGAGCTCAAGATGCTGTCGGGAACGGCGTGTGTCGTTGGCATACACCCACAACCAGCGGGCATATAGCAGGTGCAGCCAGTCGCCGTCGCCGCTGTTTTTGACGGCGGCTTCGTACTGGGCCAGGCAATTCTGAAGATCGGGTCCCGAACGGAAGCGGCCGAACCGGTTCTGCATCTGCTGAAAATACTCGACTTGATTTTGGTGATCACTCTGGGAAGTGAAGGGGGGACGGAGCAGACGAGCGCTCATCTGCCGGGCGATGACCAGTTGGTCCAGGCCGGTGAAACAGAGGCGTTTTTCGCATTCGCGCTGCGAGAGGATCGGGCGGTTCGCGGCTTTGCCGCGGATTTTGTCGGGCAGCATTTCGCGGATTTGCTCGGCCATCGACTCGGCGACGACGAAATTTCCGGAGAAGTTCAGATGGACATGGTCGTAAAACCAATCCAGGCCGGGGAGCCGATCGGCGCAGCGGTTTTCGAGGATCGCGGCGGCATCCACAAAACGGACGAACTGCCGAGGGCCGGATTG
>JAAYVQ010000390.1 GCA_012517095.1 Phycisphaerae bacterium
ATCGACGGCAACATCGAAGGCGGCCGAGATGGTCTTGGTGTCGCGGACAGTAGTCAGTTGTTCGGGACCGGCAACGACCCCGACAAAATGTCCCCGGGGATCATAAATCTTGACGCGAATCAGACCTTTTTCGACGGTGACAAACCCGCCGTCGGGCAGAATCGCGAAAGCGACGGGATTACAGCATCCGCAAAATCCTTCGACGCCGGCCGATCCGGAACCAAAATCGAACTCACGATCCCCGCGGGGGGTGTAGGCCTCGATGGTGTGCCGGCCGGGATTGATGACGCGGAGCAAGCCGTCGGGGGCCATCGTCAGATCAAAATGCGGGCTGGGAATGACAAAGCCGGGGATCTCGCGGTCGTCGTCGCGACGGCCGATTTCGTTTTTCAATTTTCCGGAGCGGTCATACCGGAGAACGATGCGATTGCCCGCATCGGCCAGATACACATCCTCCCGGGTAACCGCAAGGGAGGTCAGGTTGGCCTTATCGTTCAACGGCGGCCAGGCGGCGATGCGTTTGCCGTCGCGGCCGTACTGTTCGACATGACTGACAAAGACGATCCACAGGGTGCCCGACTCGTCCAAGGCCACGGCCTGTGGAGGAAGATCGAGAGGGATTTCCTGCTTTTGTCTCCCGGATAAATCGAAAATTCGAATTTGCATCTCTCCGGCAACAAACAATTCATCCCCATGGATAACGACGGAATTCGACGGCTCCAGGCCGGTATCGAAAGCGGCGGTCTGTTCATAGAGGATCAGGACCGGATCGATCTTCTCGTATTTCGAAAGGTCGTATTCGTATGATTCGGACAGGCCGCTGCCGGACCGACCCGAAAAATCACGCATGACGACGCTGATAACCGCAGCGATCAGACACAGAGCCACAAGGATCGCGACGATCACGGAGGAAGACTTACCCGTAATGTTCGACCCCTCGACCTTGCTCAGGACAAGTTTTCGATTTGCGATTTGCGATTTCATTGTTTGGCCTCGGCGACATCCAGACAGATCATGCGAGTTTCGTCGCGGACGATCAATCGGCCGGAAGCGAAGGCCATCGGTCCCCAGGCATCGCGGCCGGTCAGGACCTGGGCCTCGGCCAATTGTATATAACCCTCGGTCGTGGCTTCGGCCAGTCGCAACAGGCCGTGATCTTCGAGAGCGAAGATCAGTCCATCGGCGATGGCGAAGGGGCCCAGGCCGAACTTGACCGACGAACCGCTGGCCCAGACGACCTTGCCCTGCGGATTCATGCAGACCAGTTGCTCATCGACGGCGCGGATCGCGAAGAGATGATCCCGGTACCAGATCGGCGTTTGCTGTTCGGCGCCGAATTCTTCGGCCGGCAGTTCGTAGAGTTTCTGGACGACGAAACCGTCGCCGTCTTTCTGGACAAAGATCATGCGGCAGCCACGGTTATAGCCGGCGGTCAGGAAGATGCGGCCGTCGCCCAGCGGTACCGGCGAAGGGACATTCGTGCGGACGGTCCATTCGGAATCTTCCCAGAGGACCTTGCCGTCTTCGGCCGAAACGCCCACCGCTCCCCCGCCGGAACAATAAACATACTGGCGGACCCCGCCGATAACGGCGGGCATGATCGACGAGTGGGTCATCTCCCATTTGTTCGGATTGGGCGTTTGCCAGACGATTTTTCCGGTTTCGCATTCGACGGCCATCAGCAGGGCCTTGCCGCCGGGGGCCAGGATCGCGCGATCGTTGTCGATCATCGGGCATTGACCGGCGTACCAGAGCGGCACTTTCGTTCCGTAATCCTTGACCAGATCGAGGAACCACTTGAGCTGACCGGAAGCCGAGTCCAGACAGGTAACATGACACAACGGACCCATTGTTACGACATAACGATCGTTCACCGCCGGGACTGTGCGGCTCATGCCGTGATTGCGTTTGACCTTGACGGGGTAACTGAATCGCCAGGCCTCGGCGCCGTTATCGAGCGAAAAACAACGGATCGCGTCGGCCTGGGCCGTGCGGTCGTAGTCGATCAAATAGACCCAACCGGCGTGAATCGCCGGCGAGGCGTACCCCTCGCCGACCTCCAGCGACCAGAGGACTTTCGGACCTTCGGCGGGCCAGGTCCGGGCGACCTTGACGGGATCCTTGGAGATGGCGTCAAAGTCGGCGCCGCGAAATCGCGGCCAGGAACCCGGCAGGGAGGAGGGCTTTACGGGTTCGGGGTGGGGGATGATTTCCAGCTTGCCGGACAGGGCAGGAGATTGGGCCTGCGGGGTCAGGTTTTTCGGACGGCCGTCATGGCCGGGCAGGCGCGGCGTGACATACCAGCCGCTGTCGCAACCGAGCCAAAGATATAGAAACGCCGAGCCGGCCACAATCAACAGGCCCGGTATCAGTCTGGCCAGCCATAATCCCTTCATCGTTGACGATTCATCCGGTATAAGGACAGATTCTCCCCGTCACCCGAACGGGTTACGAATACTACAGAATATTGTACCAGAAGTTCGGGGAATTTCTATGAACTCTTTCGACGCGATTTACAGGATTAACGGGATTCGAATTGGTCCGCGATTGGAGGGCCGAGTTCCATCGCGGCTGATAGCAGTCACTCAAGCGTCTCGATTGAGCATAATTACACATCCGAGACGGTTGTGCTACACCCGGATTTCCGCTTTCGCGGAAAAAGGATCGGGCGGAGGATTTCTCCCCCGCCCGATGGAGACACGAATTAATATGACAGCGCTACAGGGGCTCAAGAAAATGGAATCGGAATGCCGATGATTCTCCCAACACGAGTTTGTTGGGAAGGATCGAGTATGACGTATGAGCAGATGGCTTCGCTGCAACCGGCGTTGGCGAAGTTGCTGG
>JAAYVQ010000391.1 GCA_012517095.1 Phycisphaerae bacterium
GGAGACCCTGGGGGCCGTACTGACGGTCGAGGGCGTTGCACAGGTCCCAGGGCAAAGTCCCGATGATGGGGGCCGAAGAGGCCAGAGTGGCGATACGGCCTTCGTGGGCCTGAAGGCCGAGTTCGTTGAGGGCGGTGACAGCGGCGGCGGGGCCGCAGGTCCAGGGCCGGGTTTGCAGGCAGACGCCGAGCGGATCGGTCTGGTTGGGCGTATGCAAAAGATCGCTGCGAATCAGGGCCGGGGCCAGGACGGGGTAGATCGAAAAGCAGGCGATCAATCCCAGCAGAACAACGACCGTGGCGATTCGTTCAATACGATGGGGGAGAAAGGGTAACAAGGTCATCAAGCCGGCCGGGATCACCAATGACAGCGCCAGGAACCGCGGCTGGCCGAAAAAAATGCCGCCGAGCCAGCCGTTCGGTGAACCGAACCAGCCGCAACGACCCAGCGTCAAAACGACCAGCGTTGTCAGGGGTAGTATATAACCAAGGATCAATGCCGTGCGTCCATTCCGACTACAGAATCGGCCCAGTCCGACGCCAAGTACGGCAACCAGCACAACCTTCAAGATATCCCATTCCGGGTGGATCATTGTATTACGCCCCCGTGCTCAGACCGACCCATTGAATTCACAATCCATCCGATCGATCCTCCATTATTGTACCAGAAGGGTCGGGAAAAATCAAGGCATCTTATCGGACACGGCCGGGGTTTAATACGGTTGAATTGGTTCCCTGCAGGATGAGACCAAGACCGATAGGATCGGAAACAACACATTATCGGACTCTGGAAAAACGCTCGAACCGGGACAAAGGAATCATAAGAAGCGGGGGAATTGTGACGACATGGAACTGGGTGACTGTGGCTTGTGGCGGGATCGGAAGTAGTCTTTTCGATCCGGCGGCCGAAGACAAAAACGAAAAGGGAACCGAAATGCAGCCAAAACCGATTCATGAGATTCTGGCACAATCGCCGAGTACCCTGTCGCTTCCTCAGGAGGCCCGGACCAGCGAACAGAAGGACGCCCTCATTCAAACAAAGACAAAATTTATCGACAATATGGCGTTTCAGATTCGCACGCTGACCAACGCGATTCTGGGTTTCAGCGAATTGCTGCTCAACGAGGAACTCAATGAGACGCAGCGGGAATATGTCAACGAGATATTTTCGGCGGGGCAGGGAATGGTTTCGCTGGTCAACGATGTTCTGGACATGACGCGGCTTGAAAAGGGCCAGCTCCAGACGCTGCAGGAGGATTGTTCGCTGGGCTGGCTGCTGGAAGAAATCGGCGACAAGGTACGGCCGGCGGCGAAGGAAAAGGGCCTGAGCTTTGAGATCATCACCGCTGCGGATATTCCCGCCAACATTCTGACGGATCCACAGCGGTTACGGCAGTGCCTGATGATTCTGATGGGCAACGCGGTCAAATATACCCAAAAAGGATTTGTGCGGATCGAAGTGAGTCTGGTTCGCCATCAGGACAAGCCCTACCTCCGGTTCGACATCATCGACAGCGGGATGGGGATTCCGGTCGATAAACAACCGACGATCTTTCAACCCTATTCGCGATATGAACAGGTCAGCGAGAGCATGTTGACCAGTCTGGAGCTGGGTCTGACGGCCAACAGCGGTTTGGCGGCGACAGCACAACTGGTCGGACTGCTGCAGGGTCGGATCGCCATGTCCAGCGAGCCGGGAAAGGGATCCATTTTTTCGCTGGTGATTCCCACGGGAGTGGAGGTTCAGGGGCAGATGACACTGGAAGCGGCCTCGGCAAAAGCGGTGTCGGATGCGTCACGGACGGATTCGACCATGTCGGGTTCCCGTCCGGAATGTGAGGGGCATGTGCTGGTTGTGGAAGACCAGCCGTCCAACCAGACGGTGGTCCAGTTATTGCTGGAAACGATGGGGTTTCGGGTGAGCGTTGCGGATAACGGCCAGAAGGCGGTAGAGATGGCGCAGGCCGGAAACTTCGACGCGATCCTGATGGACATCAAAATGCCCGTAATGGATGGAATCCAGGCCGCTCGAACGCTGCGTCAACAGGGGCTGATCGTGCCCATTTTGGCGATGTCGGCGGCCAATGAACCGGTGGGTAAGGATTTTGATGGATTTCTGGAAAAGCCCGTTGATAGTCAGGGATTGTATCATGCTCTGAGCCGATATTTGCCGGTGACACAGTTGAACTCAACGGCGGCCGTTGCGCAGAGCTAACAGGAGATCGGGAAGGAAGATCAAAAACGAATGACAACCACCGTTGATACGACAAATCGATCCGCCGTTTCGACAGAAAGCACTCTGTTTGGCGATTGGTTGTTAAAGCATCAGAAATTGTCGGCCAACGATCTTCATCAGGCCCTGCAGGAACAATCCAAACAGGGCGGCCGGATCGGCGAAATCCTGATCCGGCTCGGCAAGATGTCGGAGACGGACCTGGCCGAGGCCCTGGCGGGATTTCTGCAGGTTGAATATGTCCGGCTGGAGGACCTGTCGGCCATTCAAACCGAAGTCGCCCGTAAGGTTCCGGAAACCATCGCCAAGCGGTTTTCTCTGGTAGCGATGAACGAGGCCGACGGAAAGGTTACCATCGCGATGGCCGACCCGTTGAATGTTGTGGCCGTCGATACGGTGACCGTCAAACTGAAAAAACAGGTCAAGATCGTTCTGGCTTCATCCCGGGACATTCAACGAGCCATCGAGGTTATCTATCACGGCACGGATATCCAGGAACAGAAGCTTCGCGATCTGGTCGAGCTGGAAGTCAGTACCGAAGAGGATGAGGATGACATTCCTGAAAACTCGGCGGCGACGGCGGCCGAAGACGCCCCGGTCATTCGGTTTGTCGATCTATTGCTGTCACATGCGGTCAAGAGCCGGGCCAGCGACATCCACATCGAGCCGCAGGAAAAGGGCATGAATATCCGCATGCGCATTGACGGCATGTTGACGGACATGGTACCCCCGGCCCGGAAAATGCAGGCGGCGGTGATCGCCAGGGTCAAGATTCTGGCGGAGATGGATATCGCCGAACGGCGGTTGCCGCAAGATGGACGCTTTAAAGTCAAGGCCGGCGATCGGGATATCGATGTCCGCGTATCCGTGTTGCCGACGATCTACGGCGAAAAAGTCGTGATGCGAATTCTGGACAAAAACGCCGTCAATCACGATCTGGACAAGATGGGATTCGAACCGAGCTTGCTGGAACCCTTTAAGCGGATCCTCAAGCAACCGTATGGGATTATCATCGTTACCGGCCCGACGGGAAGCGGTAAAAGCACGACGCTGTATTCGGCTCTGAATTTTCTGCGGGACCCGAAAAAGAACATCACGACTGTGGAAGATCCGGTCGAGTACCGAATGGGGGGGATTAACCAGACCCAGATCAAGCCGGAAATCGGCCTGACTTTCGGAGCGTGTCTGCGGTCGATTTTGCGGCAGGATCCAAACATTATCCTTCTGGGCGAAATTCGCGACAAGGAGACGATGGAGATCGCGATGAAGGCGTCATTGACGGGGCATCTGGTGCTCAGTACCTTCCACACCAACGATGCGCCCAGTGCAATCAGCCGACTGGTCTATATGGGATTGGAGCCGTACCTGCTGGCGTCGAGCTTGAATCTGATCCTGGCGCAGCGGCTGATGCGTAAAATCTGCGATCAGTGCAAAGAGCCGGTCCAGATTGAAGACGAGGTGCTCAAGCGGATGCGTTTGGATCCCAAAGACGCCAAAAACCTCACCTTCTTCAAAGGCAAGGGCTGTCCGGCCTGTCACAACTCGGGATATGCGGGGCGAGTGCCGATCTTTGAGTTTCTCCCGATGACGCGAGAGATGCGTGATCGGATCGCGACTGGAGCTGGGGAGGTAGAAATCCGCAAGATGGCTCGCGAAAAGGGTTTTTGTGACCTGCTGGAAAGCGGCGTATCGCGGATGAAAGCGGGTTTGACCACGGCTGAAGAGATTCTCCGAGTGACCTTTACGCAAGATGTCGAGGCATAGCGTTCGCCTCGAACCGGGCTCTACCATCTTCCTATATTCGCATAATACAGATTTCCCAAATCCCCATGTCTTGATGTGATGGAATGTCAAAAAAATTTCGTCCGAAACGATTTTTATTGGACTCGTGGGATTGGTGCTCGATATACTATCATGCTGGAAACGGGCTTACTGGATGGGCCCGGGAGAGAAAACGATTGTGTCGGAGACATGTCCATGTTCCGCCGAGTTGGACTGAGTTTGCTCACCGCAATGATGTTTGCACTTCTGCAAGGCACCGTACTATTTGCGGGGATTACCAATGGATTTTTTGA
>JAAYVQ010000392.1 GCA_012517095.1 Phycisphaerae bacterium
ATGATCGGCAACGAGCCGCTGGTCAAACCCCTGATCGACATCCCACGAATGGCGGACAAGGCGATTGACATGCTCAAGAGAAGCATCGACGCATTCCTCCGTCGCGACGCGGCCGCAGCAAAAGCGATCTGTGCCGAGGACGACGAGGTCGATGTCCTCAACGATCAGGTGTACCGCGAACTGCTCTGCTTTATGATCGAGGACCCGCGAACGATCTCGCGCGCCACGCCCCTGATCTGGGCCTCGCACAACCTTGAACGGATCGCCGACCGCGTGACGAACATCTGTGAGCGGATTGTCTTCCTGGCCGGAGGTTCGATGAAGGATTTCAAGGTTTCAAGCTACTGAATGCTTACGCTAAACGCCGGAGGGAAGTCAGTCAGCTGGAACACAGCGACCCTTTGCCCATTCGCATAGCTGGCGGACATGGTCGTCCATCGTCACCGATAAGGGCGGCGAGTTATTCAGGGATTGTACGAGGTGTTCCGTCGTCAGCGGCGTTTGGCCAGCGTAGGTTTCATGCAACGCCGATACGATCGCCTGTTCTATTTCGGCCCCGCTATACCCCTCCGATGCCAAAGACAGTTGTTCCAGGTCGAACTCACTCGGTTCCCGATTTCGTTTTTTCAGATGGATTTCGAAAATCTTTTTCCGGGCGGCCTTCTTGGGCAGGCCGACAAAGAAGATCTCGTCGAAACGACCCTTGCGGAGTAGTTCCGGCGGCAGGGCGGCGATGTCGTTGGCCGTGGCGATCAGAAAAACCGGAGCTTCGTGTTCCTGCATCCAGGTCAGCAGCGTCGCGAACATCCGCTGGCTGAGTCCTCCATCGACGCTCTGGCTGGCCGCGGAGGCAAATCCCTTTTCAATCTCGTCGATCCACAGAACCACCGGGCTGATCATGTCGATCTGCTGGAGGGCTTTCCGCAGGTTCTGTTCGGACTGACCGATGTAGCTGTTGTAGAGATTGCCCGGATCAAGACGAAGTAAAGGCAGTTGCCAGGCCGTGGCAATGGCCTTGGCACACAAACTCTTCCCTGCGCCCTGCACCCCGACCATCAACACGCCGCGCGGAGGACGAAGGCCGTACCTGGCGGCCTCGGGACGAAAGGCCTCCTTGCGGAGTTTGAGCCATCGCTTGAGGTTGTCCAGCCCTCCGATCTCATCCAGGTCCAACGGCGTTTGCACATAGGTCAACAATCCGTCGGCCTGAAGCATCCGCCGTTTACCCGCCAGGATCCGATTCACGTCGCCGTCCGTGAATCGCCGGTCCAGCGTGACCGTCTCGCGGATCAGTTGCTGGGCCTGGCGACGGGTCATGCCGCGAAGATTTTTGAGGACGGATTCGAATCCTTTTTTTGTAATACCGATCTCGATTGGGCGTTTGCAATTGAGGGCCTGAAGGGTACTCCGGACGATCTGCTCCAGTTCCTGTTCGTCCGGGAGCGATAGTTCAAAGGTCGTCGTATAGGAGCGGATCGATTCGGGCAGAGTTTCAAGGCAGTCAATCATGATCAGGGTGCCATTGTTGATCATCAATCGGTCGATGGTGTCCCGAAGGATTCGCAGGATCAGAGGACTTTGAAGATGTGCGGCCAGATCCAGAGTCACGCAGACCGGATTGATATTTTGTCCCGCCATGAATCGCAGGGCTGTGCCGGGTTCTTCCGTGTTCGGTTGGGCGCTGCCGACATCCACCAGCCCTGTCCGGACGCCCCGCCCCGCCGACCAGAGACACATCCCCCTCCGGAGGCCGTCAGCCGCCTGACGAACCGTTTCCAGGGCGTACGACTCTTCGAAGGTGTGGATCGAGATGCAGGGACTGCCGCCCTGTATCAGTTTCGCCAGTCGAATTGTGTCGTTCATAACCGTCTCCTGGGGAGGTTGTTGTCATTATACCGAATCGATTCGTCCGGACAAGATGGTTTGGAATCGCGAGGGATTCAGAAACGAAAGAAGGTTTTCAATCGAGTGATTTTCTTGCTTTCAGAGGATGTGGACGATAAACTGTATTCCATTCTCCCAGGAATTGAACCGCAAGGATGAAATCAGACGGACGATTCAAAAGATGCTATCCATCCCGATCATTGCTGTTGTGGGGGGAATCGGTTCGGGCAAGAGTACCGTTGCCGCCGAGTTTGCGCAACTGGGTTGCGCCGTATTCGATGCAGACCGGGTGGCACACGAACTGCTGTTGGAACGGCAGGTTCAACAGGAACTTGTGAATTGTTTTGGGGCCGGAATCCGGAATAATCGCGGCCGGATCGACCGGAAAAAACTGGCCGAAGCGGCCTTTGCCAACCCGGCCAGTGTGGGGAAGATCAACGCGATCTTCCATCCCCGGGTGATGGAGGAATGTCATCGTCGGGTGAAGCAGTACCAGCAGGATCCGGCCTATCGGGCAATCGTGCTGGATGTGCCGTTGATTCTGGAAGCGGGTGGGGGGGGACGATATGACCGGCTGGTCTTTGTGGACTGCCCTTGGGAAATTCGGCTGGCCCGGGCTGCGGGAAAGGGGCTGACAGCCGAGGAGATAAAAAAACGCGAAAATTTTCAAATTTCGCTGGACAAAAAACGGGCAATGGCTCATTATATTGTTCAGAATGATACGGATAGACCCGCTGTTACGGAGCAGGTAAGGCGGATTTTGGCAGCCATGAATGACAATCGGTAGTAGTTCGGGGCAATCTGCGGTTCCCAATTTCAATTATCCAGCAGACAAATTCAACCCCTGTTATTCCCATCCGGAAGTGTCGCATGGGACCGGGGTGAACAATGGTTTCCTCCCGAGTCGGAAGAAATCCGGTATTGACCACAAGGAGCACGAATGACAAAGCAAAGCAACAAGTCGGAAGACAGAACGCCGAAAAAACGCGGCCGAAAACCAAAACAGCCGATGCCGATCGAAACGGAGCCGGCCCCCGCGATGGACTATGCCAGTAGTGACGATCTGGTTCGCAACGGTGACATTAATGGCAATGTCGCCGTACCGGAGGCAAAACCCCTGCCGCCGGTGGAAGAGGAAGAATACGCCCCTCCGGCCCCGCCTGTTCCGGCCCCCGAAGTCCCGGTTGAACAGGCCCCCGCGGCCGAAGTGGAGGAGCCCGGCCCGGCCGAAAAACCCACCGATGAGTCCATCCATGCCAAGTACGAACGGATCAAGAAAGGCAACCTCCATCTGAAAGACTTGCAGAATCTGGATGCCGTCGAGTTGCACAAGGTGGCTCGCAAGGAAGGCGTAACGGAGTATATGGGCCTGACCAAGCAGGAACTGATCTTTAAGGTCCTCCGCGAACGCGTTCGCCAGAATGGACTGATGTTCGGCGAAGGCGTGCTCGAAATCCTGCCCGACGGCTTCGGCTTCCTGCGGAGTCCCAAGTACAACTACCTGGCTTCGCCGGACGATGTCTATGTCTCGCCCTCGCAGATTCGCCGGTTTGGCCTGCGTCCGGGGAATATCGTCTCCGGACAGATCCGTCCGCCCAAAGACAGCGAAAAATATTTCGCCCTGCTGCGTGTTGAAGCGATCAACTATCAGGAACCCGATAAGCTCCAGGAAAAAGTTGTCTTCCGCGACCTGACCCCGTTGCACGCCGAAGAACGGTTGATCCTGGAGACGACGCCCGACGAGTTAAGCATGCGGGTGATGGACCTCATTACGCCGATCGGAAAAGGCCAGCGCGGTCTGATCGTCGCCCCGCCACGGACCGGCAAGACGGTGCTCCTGCAGAAGATGGCCAATGCCATCAGCACCAATCACCCCGAAGTCAAGATGATCGTGCTGTTGATTGATGAGCGGCCGGAAGAAGTCACGGATATGGAGCGCAAGGTCGCCAAGGATGTCGAGGTCATCAGCTCGACCTTCGATGAACCGACCGCTCGCCATTGTCAGGTCGCCGAAATGGTCATCGAAAAGGCCAAGCGAATGGTCGAATTCGGCGAGGATGTCGTGATCCTGCTGGATTCGATCACGCGACTGGCGCGGGCTTACAACACCGAAATGCCGCATTCGGGTAAAATCCTTACCGGCGGCGTGGACGCCAACGCGATGCAGATGCCCAAGCGGTTTTTCGGCGCCGCCCGGAATATTGAACATGGCGGATCGCTGACGATTATGGCCACTGCCCTGATCGACACCGGTTCGAAGATGGACGAAGTGATCTTTGAAGAGTTCAAAGCAACCGGCAACTCGGAACTGCACTTGGATCGCAAGCTGGTCGAACGACGGATCTTCCCGGCCATCGATATCAGCAAGAGCGGAACGCGGCGGGAAGAGCTGCTCCTGGACAAAAAGGAACTGGAACTGGCCTATCGCCTGCGGAAGGTCCTTAGCGAAATGAACCTCGTCGAGGCCGTCGAGCTGCTCAAGAACCGACTGGCCAAGTTCAAGACCAACGCCGAATTCCTGATGTCTCTGAGTCTGGACTGAAATCAACCGTGGAGTGGTAGGGCGGGTCTTTCGCTTTACAGTTCCGGTCAAACGGATACAATGGAGTCCCGGCGTCACTTTGGCGTCCGGGACTTCTTATTAAACAGGGACAGTCAC
>JAAYVQ010000053.1 GCA_012517095.1 Phycisphaerae bacterium
CAGCATCCGCAGTCCCGCCGCCGTACGATACAACCGAAACGATCGCCGCGGATTCCGCATAGCCCACTGCCGTACCCGCTGCATCGTCTCGGCCTGTGCGGCCACGGCCCGCTCCCGGATCTTCTTGGCCGAAAACAACGCTTTAATCGCTCCCACCAAACCCAACGGTTCCGGCTGCGGATAATCCACATCCACAAAGCACACATTTGCCGCATTCAGCACCAGCGACCCATACCGGTTCCGCGTGATGATCGCCGCCGGCGCTCCCCCTTGACCATAGGACTGCACAATCTCTTCGCGCAGGGGGTGTTCAAGATAATCGTAAGTGTTCGGCGTCCCCCCTCGATCGAAATTGTCGAAGATTCGTTTTGCCCGCTCGGCCGCCATCGCCGTCGCCTCGCGAATGTCGGTGAACGACCACCCCCACGCCCAAAACCGCCGCGACCGACCCCCCTGATCCTGCCCGCTATACTCGCCTCTGACCCAATGTGCCGGTATCCTCATATTGTGCCCTCGCTACAGTGTTCCATGCGAACCCCATAATCCACCCGCTCACGACTCCCACGACTCTATATCCAAAATCCCCCAAACGCAAGTCAATTTCAGGTTACCGGGTGTCAGCCACCGAGCGTAGCGAGGTGGATGAAGGATTTCCCCCCCGTTGTCATACCCGCGAAGGCCGGTATCCAAAATGAAAACCCCCAAATTGATTGGGGGTTATTGTTGCCCGCGCAGGCCGAAAACCGGATTCCCACGCATCTGACTCGTCCTACACAAATGTTCCCGTTCGATCCCCCTCCTCGTGTCCAATCAATCCAGATACCCCATCAACACAACCATGGCTTCCTGCTCATCCGTCAAAACCTCGCGAAGTTCCTTCTGGGCTTCGGGCAGTTGCCGGGTCGCGGCGATCCGACTCTCTCGCAAAACCGTCACTTTCTTTTGAATTTCGTCCGGTTGGCCGGATCCTTTTTCCAGAGTATTGAGCAACGATTCAGCCGCCCGTTCGACATCATTCATCTCGCCGGTCTTTTTATTATCCGATGGACGGGTCCATTTCCATCCGGACTTGCTCCATGATCCCGTCCCCGACTCATTCGGATCCTCCGTCGAATTCCATTCTTTTCCGTTGACGATGACCCCGCTGGAACCGCCTCCTGAGACGAATCCACCCCCGGTTCCGCCGGAAGCGCTGCGCCTTGTACCCCCGCCTCTTACGGGACGGCCGCTGTCGCTTCCACTCGTTTGGACCGATTCCCCCGAACCACCAAAGGCATTGAAGGTGACGATCGTGATGCCGTACTTGGCCTGCTGCGCCAGATCCCGGACCCGATTGAATTTCGGATAGATCGTTTTCCACTGTTCTTCGCTGATCCCCAGCGCGGTACGAATCGCCTCATCGCGCTGGCGACCCATATCCCGGTTGCGCTGGGCGGCCTCCTGAATCATCTGCTGTTTTCTCTTTTCGGTCTCCATATCTGCCTGTTTCTTCCACGCCTCGGCCTTGGCCTCGAACTCTCGTTGCAGTTTCTCCTGATTGGGAGCCGACATCTTCGATCCACCGGTTCGAAACTGACGATACACCTGGGCCTCAGCTCCGACCGCCAACAAGGCCGGCAAAATCCCGACGGACAATCCAATCATGATCTTTCGAGTATTCATAATCCATCTCCTTGTTCAACCGTCAAATCAATATGTGATTACATGAACTTTCTTACGATAATCTTCCTTTGTCAGCCGGCCCTCGGCAAATGCATTGACGACTCCTTTCGGAACCCGGAGAATGAGCGCCGAGGGGTTGTTCCGGCCGGTCGCCGCACCTGGCGTGGTTACGCCCGCAGAGGCCTTCCCGTAAAAATATTCGAATCCGATTTCAGGCCGAGGCGGTCTGCATTGGACGGCCACAACGATCCAGTCCTTCTCCGATAGTCCCCGGATGTTGGAGCCGTGCCCGATCCCCTCCATCAGGTTGCCCTTCAGCCGTTCGATTCGTTGAGGATCAAAACGAACCTCCGTCGGTTTTCGAGATGGACGACTGTTCCAGATCCGCTCTTTGGCGGTCTCCCACACCAGATCCTTCCGATCTTCTCTCGGAGAAATGTCGCTTTTCACCCGTCCGATCAGAGGGAAGTCAACATACAGCAGAAACACGGCCCCATATCCCTCGATATAGGTACTATGGTTCAAAGATCCAGCTCCGTTGAATGATCCGGATGAATCGGCCGTATTCATCTCATCCGGCCGAATGAGTAAAGGACGCAGACCTTCCTGCAAAATCTCCGAAAAAACGACCATGTCCTCATGCAGAAGGCGAAGCTGATTGGGATCCGGATCATCGCCGGGCAAGATCAGGGTTGCTGTCGTAAGAGGAACCGAATCGGATTCGAATGCTTCCTGTAACGAATTCCCTTCGCTTCCGAATGAACTGCCGAATTGAAACCCCTTTTGAAAGAAACTGCCTCCCCCGAAACTGACGCCCTCGTCGGTACTCTCCGAAAATTTTGTTTCGAGGGTACTTGAGCCGTCTCCCTTCAGCTCGAATGTTTCCAAAGTCTGCTTGGAAGATATTGAGGCGTTCGTCTTGTTTTCCTCGCTGGAGGGAATCCGGGGAGAATCGGCTCCGTACGCCCATCCCGCTAAGGTTGATAACAGCAAAACCATTTTGATGAAATCGAGTCGGATAATCATAATTCACTCCCTTGGGTCGGATCCTCAGAGATCCGATCCGATGAACGATCGTTTTCGATCAGGGTTCGGGATTGATTGATATATTGCCGTGTACGGACGAACTCGTTTTCCGTTATCTTGGCCAGTTTGGCCATGTCCCGGTACAACGATGCTCGTTCCTCGTTTCGTTTTCCCTCCCACACCGTCAGGGTGGTGGAAAGCCATTCCCGATCCCGATTCAGGGTTTGGGTGAACGAATCGGCCGTTTCCTTCAGCTTTTGCGAAAATTCTTTGCCGAGTTGCTGTTTGGTTTGTTCGTTGGCCTGTTCCATTTCGGTTCGGACCTGGGCCAGGATCTCTGCGGTCAGTTCCGCCCGGATATTCGGATTAAGGGTATCGGCTTGAGTTCGAAGGTTTTCACGAGACAGCCATTGAGTGCCGAAGATCCCCGCAAAGAAGCCGATCACCAGCAAAAAGCCGGCCGCGATGGCCTGCTGATACGGAAATCCTATGCGCCGATGCGAAAAAGCGACAGGATTCCGCCCGGCTTCCGTTCGGACGGCCGCCAGCGTCTGCTCCAGACCCGACCGAAGTTCGGGTTCTAAGGACGATGCCCAATCCGACAGTTTCCGGTCTTGCTTTTGCAGTTGGTCCCAATAGGCCCGGCAACCGTCGCATCCCTGGAGGTGGAGCTCGATCTTGTCTCGTTCGCTGTCGGAGAGCAGACCGTCAATCCGGTCGGCCATGAACTCTCGAATCGTTTTACATGTCAGGTCCATTAGGATTTCTCCACAAGCAATTCATACAATCGGGCGCGGGCGGATCGCATTCGTTGATACAAATTCGATTTGGAGATGTGCAGCGCTTCGGCGATTCCGTCGGCATCCTTCCCGTCAAAGTAAAACATCAGGAGGGGAATTCGCAGATCTTCGGGCAGTGTCTCGACCGCCCACAGGATGTCGATCGAAGGATGCGGGGACTCATCCTGCCGTGTCGGCCTGTAATCCGCCTGATGTTTGGCAAGAGCCCTTCGTTTTCGTATCGTGTCAATACACAGGTTTCTGGCAATCTGCAGAATCCAGTGGCCAAATCGGTCGGTTTCCCGCAGGGCCCGAATCTTCTGAAACCCCGCCAGAAACGACTCCTGGCTCAGGTCTCCGGCGTCTTCCGTATTGGCCATAATGCCCAGGCACAACGCATACACGGATCGATAGTGTCGTACGACCAGTTCCTCGTACGCCCGGCCGTCCCCGCGACGGCATCGTTCCACCAGCTTCTGATCAGAACCTACATCCGGCATTCTTCCGTGTCTCCAAACCTCTCATATAATAGGACGAAACCCGGCCGACCGGAGAGCAAATTTTCTTTCGATTTTTTCCCCCATGTCAGGCCGGTGAATACCGGCATCCATTTTTGTAGGGGCGATTCGTGAATCGCCCAGAAGTAACACAACCGTCTCGGTTGTGCTTGGAGGTCCGTACTCCGTTGCGGCCGAATGTCATGCTGGCATCCAGAATGAAAGCCCCCAAATTTATTTGGGGGTTATTTTCCCCGGCGCATGCCGGCATCCATGAAAAAGGTGTCTGACCCTTTCAGCGGTTGAGGGTCTGACACCTTTTTCTTCCTGAAAGCCCCAAAATTCATTGTGGGGGTTTTGTCCTTCCGGCGACGGCATTGAAAGCCCCCAAATTCATTTGGGGGTTCTTTTACTCCCCCTCAACCCCCAAGCCCTGAAAGGGCGACAGATTCATCCGGGCCCAGAATACAAGCCCCCAACTTGATGTTGGGGGTTACTTTCCCCGGCGCAGGCCGAAATCCAAAATTTTGCTTTTGTAATCTTTGATTTTTGATTTTCCTCCCGGACACCGAAGGTGTCCAATCCGAATAGCCCCGGATGAAATCCGGGGTACACGATATCCTACTCCCTATATCCTGTATCCTATCACGACCCCGAGGGGTCGAACGATTATTTTGCACCTTTCTCACCGTTTCACCCCCGGATAGGATTGCCAAACATTCCTGGGATTCGATAGCAAAGGCCCTGGTGGAGGAAGCAGATTGGACTTGGGAAGGTGCTCATTGCTTGTGTGAATTAGCAGAACAGTATGAATCGTTCATTCTTCGTAATGCGACCGCTTTGGCGATTGTTATGAATCAGAAAGATGGTACGATCGGGATGTGATTGGTTCGACTTAGATCTCCCCAAATCCGATCGACTTCAGATAGCCATAAGTCGGATCATAATACCCCGCCGACCGTGTCGGGTCCTCGGGATCTCCCTCTGGTACCACGATCACCATTCCCTGCCGAGCCCGTGTCAAAAGTACTCGGTAGGCATTCTTCTGGTACTGTCTTCGTTCCGCTTTGTGAATCCGATTCCACCGATCCCCGCAAAATGACCAATGTTCCCAGGCATCACGAGAATATCGGAAATCCCCATCCCATGCCACACAAGCCCAATCCAATTCCAAACCCTGCACGGAAAACTCGGTTGCCACATCCTCCAGATAATAGGATGACCGAATATCTTCCTTTCCGTCCAAAAACCAATGTACCGGGTTCATCGGTGTCTTAACGTCAATTGCATGAGGTTTCAGTCGCTGGGCATTCGATGAGACAATAATCCCATATCGCTCTGACCCCCGTGCTTTATCCTTTATCCATCGTTTGGCCTTGTTTACAGATCGTGTAATCACAATCGGATACTGTTTTATACTGTCCAATGTTCGTCGAGCATTCGAGATGTCTCTATCCAGCAGTTGTTTAACCAACAGGGATACGTTCTCAGCTCGAAATGATCGCATGGAAACGGCCAAATGTAATTCATCTTGGAAAACGACAATCTTTCGTGATTTCAACAATTCCAGTGCTACCCCCGCCGCATATTCACTGTCGGTCAAATGGCGCGATACATAGACATCCCACTCGGGATATGACCGATTCAACGCGGTAATCCATTCTCCGATCCCCGCCTCGCCCGTATTGATTTCCTGTCCTCCACCCACCAGACATACAATGACCGCCCAATCACGATGCCGGTCCAGACAGGAGATCAGGAATTCCGGCTCGGATAGGGAAAATCCCGGTCTGTGCTTTTTGTTCTTCATAAATTTGGCCGTCTGTTCCAGATTCCACGCCCGTTGCGCTTCGTCAAATAATACCACATGTTCGATCGGTGGTTTCCGGTCATCTGTCAGGCATTCATCTCGGAAGTGATGCACGTTCTGGATGAACATCTTTACTTCTCGATAAACCTCCCCCTTCTTGATTTTGTGTCCGCAGGATTTTTCCTGTTGTACTTTATCTCTTGTCAGTGCCTCGCAGAGGATCTTGACCAAAGGTCCATTTCCCGAAAGATACACACTGTAGAGTTCACTTGTCTTATCAATATGGGTTATTGCTGTATTCAGACCCACCAAGGTTTTTCCGGCCCCAGGGACACCCGTTACAAAACAGATTGATTTTCGCGACTGTTCTTTCGAAGATCGGATAATCGTCGAAATTGCGTCTGAAGTCTGATGCAAATTAACGGCGCCGGCGTCACTACGGGAAATCTCTCCTACCGAGTGGCCACTGTAAAGGGCCGTCGCGGCCTCCACGATCGTTGGCGTAGGACTATACCGCCCAGATTCCCATGACAATCGGTCAATGGTATGCCCACTTGTAACCCCCAATACGGCTTTCAGGACATCCCCCAGCCGTTCTGCATTGGTTAGAATAGGATCAAATAATTGATCATTTCGAGGGGCCGTTATGTTCAGGGCTCCAAGATCGCTGGCCTCTGTTGCGATCAATATCGGAGCCACCAACTGTTGATGACTGCTTTCGTGGAAATTCTTCAAGTCGAGTGCGTAATCCCAAACTTGATCCTTTGCAGAGGAACGGAAATCTTTCTCTCCGATCTTGAATTCAAGTACGAAGAGAACTGGACCGATCAAAAGAATAACATCGATCCGCTGACCCATACGAGGAATAGTATATTCAAAATAGATGGTACCAGAATAAGGTGATAATGTCTTTCGAAGGATTTCAATTTCGATCAACCACGCATCGCGCTGGGATTGTTCCAAAGAAAAGGAATTACTCTGAGCCAACTTTCCGAGAATTGTTTCCGAGCTCGTCTTTAAAAACTCTTCGATAGAATCCGAATAATATTCCCTTTTCATTCGAGGGATAGCCCTCAACATTAGATTCGTTGACCAAATTACCGATAACTAGTTCTTGTTGCGGAAACGATTTTTTGTGATCCATTCAGATAAAATATGTAGGAAAAAAGCCTGTTCCCATTATCATGGAATTGACGCAAAACCAATGAGAAAGGAACAGGCCCATGAGACTCAAATCAACACCC
>JAAYVQ010000393.1 GCA_012517095.1 Phycisphaerae bacterium
AAAGGCAGCGTCCAGGTCGTTGTGACCGATACCGGTGACGGCTCGCAACTCAAATATACGATGGCCTATTATTATCTGCCATCCGACCAGCCCGTGAAGAACCGTCATGTCATGGAAAAGATCGGACGCAAGGACTGGGGCGTGGCTCCGGATGTCGAAGTGGAGTTGAAACTCAACGAGTTGCGGGAGATGATCGATGTCCAGCGGGCCAACGATGTCCTCGCCAAGGCCGATCATGATCAGTCCAATCCCGTCAAGCGTTTCTCGCTGGCCGAAACCCTCAAATCGGATCCGCAACTGGAAGTGGGGATCCTGGTTCTCAAAGCCAGAATGATTCAGGCGGGGATCGAACTGCCTCCGACGGCCGAACCGGCGACTTCTGAAAAGTAAGAGGATCGGGACAATGCAACATAAGGGACTGAGCAAACTGGAACAGCAACGGCGGGAGAAGCTGGCAAAGCTTCAGCAATTGGGCGTCGATCCCTACGGCGGTCGATACGATGGGACCGAATCGGCCGAAACCGTTCGCGGACGCTATGTGGACAATCAGGAGGGCCAGCGGGCCTGTGTCGCCGGGCGGATTACCCTGTTGCGGGATATTGGAAAGCTGGTGTTTATCACCCTGCGGGACTGGACCGGGGCGATTCAACTGGGTATCAGCAAACAATTGCTGGCCGCCCAATGGGACATCGTCAAACTTCTGGATCTGGGCGATCTGATCGCCGCCAAAGGAACGCTGGGACGGACCAAGACCGGTGAATTGACGATCTGGGTGGATATGTTCACCGTTCTGGCCAAGGCGTTGCTTCCCCCGCCCGAAAAATTCCACGGTCTGGCGGATGTCGATCTTCGGTACCGTCAGCGGTATGTCGATCTGTGGGCCAATCCCGATGTGATGGTTCGATTCCGCCAGCGATGCCAAATCCTGGATACGATCCGCCGTTTTCTTCAGGATCGGGGATTTGTGGAAGTGGAAACGCCGATGATGCAGGCGATCGCCGGCGGTGCGGCCGCCCGTCCGTTCATTACCCACCACAACGCGCTGAATATCGATTTGTATCTGCGGATCGCACCGGAATTGTTCCTCAAACGGCTTCTGGTCGGCGGCATGGAACGAGTCTTCGAAATCAACCGAAACTTCCGAAACGAAGGCCTGAGCACCCGACACAATCCGGAATTCACAATGATGGAACTGTATCAGGCCTACGGCGATTATCACGCCATGATGGAAATCACCGAGTCTCTGATTACCACGCTGGCCGGGCAACAAGGAACCAATGGCTCCCTGCCCTTTGGCGAGTTGAATATCCGATACGCCCGCCCGTGGCGTAAGGCCCGTTACGCCGATCTTGTGAAGGAGTATGCGGGTTGTTCAATTGACGACCTTCCGGCGATCCGCGCCAAGGCGAAATCCATGGGTATCGCCGAAGCGGGTATGGACGACGCCGTCGTGATCAACGAGGTGTTCGAGGGTGCCGTGGAGCATCATCTGGTCGATCCGACTTTCGTTATGGATTACCCGGCCGCGCTGTGCCCCCTGACGCGCAGAAGCAAAACCGATCCGCGATATGCCGAACGGTTTGAGCTGTATATTGGGCGGATGGAAGTGGCCAACGCGTATACCGAGCTGAATGATCCCCAGGTTCAGGAAGACAATTTCCTCCGGCAGCTTCGCGGCCAGACCGAAACCATGGCCACGATGGACGAAGATTTCGTTACCGCCCTTAAGTACGGCATGCCCCCTGCGGGAGGACTGGGTATCGGGATTGATCGTTTAATCATGTTGCTGACCAACGCCACAAGCATCCGGGATGTGATCCTGTTCCCGTTGCTTAAACCCGCTCCGAACGAATTGCCGGAGGAACCGGCCGCGGAATAGGCGATGGCAAAGATCCGGGTTTTTCGAAATTCGGATGAGGGGGTAACCAGGGCGAACCTGAAATGAATGTGCTAAGCGTGTTTCTGGCCTGTCGATATCTTCGCCGCCGCAAGATTGTGATGTTGAGCATTGCGGCGGTAGCCCTGTCGTGTGCCCTTCTGATCACGGTGGCGAGCCTGTTTACGGGTTTCATCAATGCCTTTGAGAGCAGCGCCACGCGACACATGGGGGATGTTCTATTGTCGGCGCAATCGGACCTGAAGATTCCGGATTTCTCCGGCCTGATCGAATCCCTGCAGTCCGATCCGCGAATCGAGGCGGCCACGGCCGTCCTTCAGTCGCAGGGATTGCTGTTGCTGGGAAAGGGCAAAGTCCGGGCCGTGCAGGTCTGGGGGATTGAGCTTCCGCGAAGGGCGAAGGTCTCGCCGATTCAGGAATTTCTCCTCCGGCAAAAAACCAGTTCCGCCGAACCCTCCTTTGCAATGGAGGGGATTCCGACAGGAGAAGAAGGTTTTATTGGTATCGGGGTGGCCGCGTCTCCGGACGAAAAAACAGATGAATATGATCTTGAAAAGATTCGCAACGAAATCGTTGGCAGCCGTGTTCTGCTCACAACCGGCGCCGCTCGCTCGGCGGGGCAAGATGAGTCGAAAACCGATACGCCGAAATATCTGCGAAAGGCGATTCACTTCACCATTACGGATGTGGTGTTTACGGGCATGTATGATCTCGATCAGAATTTCATCTATCTTCCGATTGGGTCGCTGTCGTCGAAACTGTATCCAGACAGTCCGCTTCTGGCCGACCGAATCCAGATCCGTCTGAAGCCGGGAATCAGTCAGGAAGCGGGAATCGCGGCCGTCAGAGCACGCTGGCTTAACTGGGCTGAAACGCGTGGCCTGCTCTGGGCCGACTATGCTAAAATCGATTCGTCGAAAGCCCTGCAGGCCCAGTTGATCGCCGAATACCACAAGCAGATGCAGATGTTGATGATGATCTTCGGGCTGGTCAGCGCCGGCGTGGTTCTGCTGGTGTTCTGTATCTTCTATCTGATCGTGATGACCAAGCAAAAGGATGTGGCCATTCTCAAGAGTTACGGTTTGAGTTCGATGGGGGTGGGGGGAATGTACTTATTTTTCGGCCTGGCGATCGGGGCCGTCGGCGCGGTGTTTGGCGTCGTGTTGGGGTACGCCGTTACACTCAATATCAACGCGATCGAGCGGTGGATCAGCGTCGCTTTCGACCTGAAGCTCTGGAAGAGCAGCACATACATGTTCAGCCGGATTCCCAATCAGATGGACTGGGATTCGGTCGCCTGGATCGTGCTGGCGGCCATTCTGGCTGCCGGGATCGGTTCGCTGATTCCCGCTGTGGCCGCCGCCCGTGTCCGGCCGGTCCGTCTTCTGCGATATGAATGATTATGATTCAATGGATTTTGGCAATCCGATATTTATGGAAACGGCGGATTTCGCTGCTGGCGGTCGCCTCGGTCGCCCTGTGCGTGTTCATCGTGGTGGTCGTAATGACTGTGATGAACGGCCTGGTGGAGGAATTCCGAGGTAAGAACCACCGTTTCGTCGGCGATTGCGTTGTCAGCACAGAGTCGCTGGTGGGCTTTGTCTATGCCGACGAATTCCTGGCCATTCTTGACCGACAGGATTTCATCGCAGGCGCCTCGCCGGTCATCCGGGGGTATGGGCTGCTGACCCAGCCCGGCGCCGAATGGAATATGGGGGTCGAAATCTGGGGTTTGAATCTGGCCCGCCATATCCAAGCGACGGATTTTGCGCAGACCCTGTATTACCATCCCCAAAATCCGACAACGGCGTTTGTGCCCTCATATAATCCTTCCCTGCCCGGCTGTATTCTCGGTATCGACATGATGCCTGACCGCCGCAATCAGGATGGAACCTACTACCATCCTCCACAACCCCGACAATACGAATTGATTGTCAGTGGTTTTCCGCTAACCCCCAAAGGAGGTCTGGCCCGAATCGGAACCGATCTGGTCAACACCCTTCATGTGTATCTCAGCGACGACAGCCATAGCGGTCTGGTCAAGATTGACGGCCGCGTGGTCTATCTGCCCTTTGATACCGCCCGGGAATTGTTCGGCATGGCCGGAAGCATCCCGCGATCCAGCGCGATCCACATCCGATTTCGTCCGTCCGTCGGCCTTGAGGCTGGATGCGAACGGGTTGGCAGGCTATGGAACGAATTTAAACAATCCTGCCGCGACCGCGAGTATGCCGACCTGCTCGGAGAAGTCCGTGTCCAAAGCTGGATCGAAAATCGACGCGGCGCCATCGCCCCCATGGAAAAGGAGCAGACGATGATGATTTTTCTGTTCCTAATGCTTGGGGTCATCACCGTGTTCATCATTTTCGTGGTCTTCTACATGATTATCAGCCACAAGAGCAAGGATATCGGCGTCCTGCGGAGCGTGGGAGTCTCCCCGGCCGGAGTGGTCGCGATGATGCTGATCTTCGCCTCTCTGGTCGGCCTGATCGGCGGAGGTCTTGGCATTGCGGGAGGCAGCGTATTCCTGGCCAGGATCAATACCCTCGAAGACTGGCTGTATGAGACCCGTGGCTGGCAGGTCTGGAACCGGAGCGTTTATGCGATTGGCGAAATCCCCAACCAGATTCATCCTCCCGTCCTGATCGTGATCGGCCTGTCGGCCCTCGCCGCCTGTTGGCTGGGCGCTTTGGTTCCCGCCTTCCAGGCAGCACGAAAACGCCCCGTCGAGGCCCTGCAACCGGGAATCTTATGACAAATTATCCAGACTGGAAATGCCAATGAGTGCGATCTTGACGACAAGGGATATCCGTAAATCCTATCGCATGGGTCCCAACCTTCTGGAGGTCCTTCGCGGGATCGACTTTTCGGTCGAGGCCGGCGAATTCGTGGCGATGGTTGGGGCTTCAGGCAGCGGAAAGAGCACCTTTCTGCATATTCTCGGGGCGCTGGACACCCCCGATAACGGCGAAGTGATTTTCGGCGGGCATAATCTGGCTCGTTTTGGCCGCGGGCGATTGAATGAGTACCGAAACCGATCGGTCGGTTTCGTGTTCCAGTTTTACCACCTGCTGGACGAATTGGATGTGGTCGAAAACACGATTTTGCCCGCGATGGCGGCCTCAAGTATCCTCAGTTGGCCCGCCCGGCGTGGGCCGGCCCGTCAGCGGGCCACCGAGCTTCTGCGGCGGTTTGGCCTGGGCGAGCGACTGAAACATAAACCCTACGAGTTATCCGGCGGGGAACGCCAGCGGGTCTCCATTGCTCGTGCATTGATGAACCAACCGACCCTTCTTCTGGCGGATGAACCCACGGGCAATCTTGACTCAAAAACGGGAAATGATATACTGAATGTTCTGGAACAATTGAACCGGGAAGGTCAAACCGTTCTGATGGTTACACACGATGACCGGATCGCCCGCCGGGCCCATCGCATCGTCCGGTTGGCGGATGGCCGGATGGTGACGGATCGGTCGCAGTAAATTCCGATTCCGGCTCAAAAACGCGGTTGATAGAGAGTTTTGCGGAGAACAACGATGTCGAAGATCTGGCTGGATGGAAAATTAGTTGATCGCCAGGATGCCAAGATTTCCGTGTTCGATCATGGATTGCTGTACGGAGACGGAGTCTTTGAGGGAATCCGCGTCTATGGCGGAAAGGTCTTCGAGTTCGCCGCACACATTCGTCGCCTGTATGAGTCGGCACGGGCGATCCGTCTCGAGATTCCGATGGAATCGGACGAAATGTGTCGGGCGGTCGAAGAAACCGTCCAGGCCAACAACATCAAGAGCGGATATATCCGTCTGGTCGTGACCCGCGGCGTGGGCGACCTGGGCCTTAATCCCTTCCTGTGCAAGAAGGCCTCGGTGTTCATCATTGCCGATCATATCAAACTCTATCCCGAGGAATATTACGAAAAAGGGATGAAGGTGATGAGCGCGGTGACGGTACGCAACCATCCGTTGTCGTTGCCTCCGCAGGTCAAGAGCTTGAATTACCTCAACAACATTTTGGCCAAGATTGAGGCCCTGGATGCCGGCGCCGGCGAGGCGATTATGTACAATCACGAGGGTTTCGTCGCCGAAGCCACGGGGGACAATGTCTTTGTCGTGCGCGGAGGCATTATCTATACGCCACCTGTCCAGGCCGGTTCGCTCGAGGGGGTTACCCGTGCGGTCGTGATCCGGTTGGCGAAAACCGAAGGCATCGAGGTTGTCGAAAAAAATCTGACTCGCTTTGACCTCTATGTCTCGGACGAGGTGTTCCTGACCGGCACAGCAGCGGAGGTAATCGGTGTCGTCACCATCGACGGCCGTACCGTCGGCGACGGCAAGCCCGGTTCGATCACACGCATGCTGCGAAAGAAATTCTACGAATATGCCCATGCCTGATTCGGTATCGACGACGGCGGGGCTTGCCTCCTGGTCCGAGGCCCCGGCTTTGATCAAGGACGAGCTGGGCAGAGTTCGTGCCGTGATCGCCGAGCAAATGGTTACTCCCTTTGGTCCGGTCAATCTTCTCCTTCAGGATGTGTCCGCCGGTTCCGGCAAGATGCTTCGCCCGGCGCTGGTTCTCCTGTGCGGACATTGTTGTGGAAACCTGAACAAGCGTCATATCACTCTGTCTGCGATGGCGGAGTTGATTCATACCGCGTCGCTGTTGCATGACGATGTGCTCGACCAGGCGACGACCCGTCGAAATACCGCGACCGTCAATATTCTGCACGGTAATGAAGCGGCGGTTCTGTTGGGGGATTATCTGCTCAGCCGTGTCTTTGCCCTCGGCATGGAGTTTGACGATCCCCGGATCGGTCGGATCTTTTCAGCGACGGCGATGGCCTTGTGTCAGGGTGAACTGTTGCAGAATACCCAGCGACAGAATTGGCAACTGGACGAATCGGTTTATATGGACATCATTCGCGGCAAAACGGCCGAATTATTCGGGGCCTGTTGTTCGCTCGGGGCCTTGGCGGCCGGAGCGGATGAAACCGTGGAAAGTTCCCTGCGACAATTCGGTATCCAACTCGGCTTGGCTTTTCAGATAACGGATGATCTGTTGGATATCGCCGGCCGAGAGGACAAGGTCGGCAAGACCCTTGGCACCGATTTGGACAAACGGAAACCTACGCTTCCGGTCATTTATGCCCTCCATTCCGCGACGGGGGCCCAAAGGACCGAGTTGCTGCGAGTGTTGTCCGGGGCCAATGAACGGCCGGCGCTGGTCCGACTTCTGCAGGATTGTCAAGGCCTTTCATACGCGAGATCGAAAGCATACAGTTTATGTCAGGAAGCGGTCCATTGCCTGGACGGTTTGCCGGATACTCCGGCTCGTTCGGCACTAATCCGTCTGACACAGGGAATCGTCAGCCGTTCCTCTTGATTCATTTTTTGCATAGCTCCATCGAGGATCGTCAATGGAAGATCCAATCGGTCCCGATTTGACGGCTCGACAAGTCGCCGTGGAAGCCCTGATCCGCTTTGAGCGCGATCTGGCCGACTTGCAACAGCATTTACATAGCTTTCTTAACCAAACCGACCAACGAGCCCAGGCGACCGATCTGACTTATGGCGTGATTCGTAACCGAACGCTGCTGGATCGTCTTCTGCATCAATTCGGCGATGTCAATCCTTGTCGTGTTTCCCCTCGGTTAATGAATCTGCTTCGAATCGGCGCCTACGAATGGATCTATGCCCCGCAGACCGCCGAGTATGCAATTGTGGATGAGGCCGCACGCCTCGCCGGTATTCAAGGAGGCCGAAAACAAGTTGGTTTTGTCAACGCCGTTCTTCGCAATCTCGGCCGTGCGATCGAGAACCGTTGTGTCCCAAGGGAAACGGCGGATCCCCGCCGCTGTGTCCCGCAATCCGCTTCGACCGGGTGTCTCTTTCATCAACCTGTGTTACCGGACCCGATGGAAAACCCCGCCGAATTCTTCGCGATGGCCTTTTCATTGCCATTGTGGATGATCCAGGAATGGGTTATGGAGTATGGAAATGAGACTGTGCAAATGATTTGTCTGGGCTCCAACCGAAGGCCGAGTCTGTTTCTTCAGCCGAATTCTTTGAAAACGACCCCTCAATCGGCGCTGGATCGTTTGATCCAAATTGGCTTCGAATGTCGATTGACCTCTGACGGACAAATTCAATTGCTCTCCGGGTATCGTATGGACGATCTTCCGGGATTTCAGGAGGGCTGGTTCCATGTCTTGGATCCGGCTTCCACACGGCCGGTGGGTATCCTCGATCCACAACCCGGTGAAACCGTTCTCGATCTGTGTTCGGCGCCCGGTGGAAAAACCGTATTGATGGCCCAAAAAATGAATAACCGTGGAACCATCTATGCGACAGATGCTGATCTACAACGGTTGGTGAAGGTTCGTGAGAATTGTCGACGCCTTGGGATCGAGAATGTCAAGATTATTGAAAAGCTGTCGGATTTGCCCGAAGACCTTCTTTTTGATGCGGTACTGGCCGATGTGCCCTGTTCCAATTCCGGCGTGATGGCCCGTCGCTGCGAAGTCCGATATCGTATCACGCCTCAAGCCGTTGCGAATCTTACACAGATACAATACGCCATCCTCGAACAGGCCGCGGAGAAAATCCGGCCGGCCGGACGCATCGTGTACAGTACCTGCAGTATTCTGGAAGAGGAAAATAATCGCCTGATCAGACGGTTTCTCGATCATCATCCTGATTTCATTCTGAACCAGGCCCGCCTCCAATTCCCCCGGATGCAATCAGATGAGGATCCTGAATCGGACGGCGGTTTTGCCGCATTCATCATGCGTCGATAATCCGAACGACGCAAAATCACTATCCACAGGTTATCCACAACGCTACTTACGCTGTGGGTATCCTGTTGGGGGAAAAAAATATTCTGTCATAACTCCTTACGATATCTGGGGCTTGTCGTTGTTGAAAAGAATCCCGGAAAATCCCCGTTGCAAACTATCCTGTGAAATATACGATGAGGCCTTGCGTTGATGATTTCACAACCCTGACGATCTGCGAAAACGTGCCGGATTCCAACTGGACATACGATGGGAGAAGGTTATGCAGTCCCTATTCACGGATGAATCGGCTGCTCTCGAACAGGCGATTGCCGAGAGAATCGGACAACAAAAATATAAGATTTGGTTCAGGAACACGACGAAGCTGGAACTGACCCGAGACACCCTGACCATACGGGTGGCCAACTCGTTCGTCGGCAACTGGATCGAGAATCATTTTTTGACGGCTCTGCAGCAGATCGTGGCGTCGGCTTTGGGTTCTTCGCGCAAAGTCGTGGTCTCCGTCGATCCAACCCTCATTCAATCCTCTCATCAAAACGGTTCTGGATCAGTGACTTTACGAGAGCCCGGTGTAACACCCGCCGTCGCGTCCAAATCCATGACGGGTTCGCAGCAAAACCGCGGTAAAATTCTCAAGCACAGTCTGGATTCGTTCGTAGTGGGACCGAAAAATGAGCTGGCTTTCAATGCCGCGAAAGCGGTTGTTGGAGAGGAAAAAAGCCCATTTAATCCCCTCTTCTATCACGGCGGATACGGTGTCGGCAAAACGCATCTGTTACAGGGGATCTGTAATGCCGTCGGAAAAGCCCGGCCGGGGGCGCGCTGGTTGTATCTGTCGGCGGAAGATTTCGCCAATCAGTATGTCCTGGCCCTCAAAACCCGTAAACTTGAGGGCTTCCGTCAGCGGCTTCGGCAACTTGATGTGCTGGCGATCGACGACATTCACTTCCTGGCCAACAAAAACGCCATGCAGGAGGAATTTCTGCATACTTTTAACAGTATCGACCTGGCGGGCAAGCAAGTGGTCCTGGCTTCCGACGCCCATCCCAAGATGATCAGCCAGCTCAGCGAGCAGCTTGTCAACCGATTTGTCTCGGGCATGGTTGTCAAGATCGAACCGCCGGACTACGAAACACGCTGCCGGATCTGTCGTCGTCGGGCCCAGGAAATCAAAAAAGAACTGCCCGCCAATGTCGTAGAGTTGTTGGCCGAAAAAGTCACCGCCAGCGTACGCGAACTGGAAGGGGCGTTGTTGAAACTGGTGGCCTTTGCCTCGCTGAGCCATGAAAAAATCAACCTGACGATGGCGCAGGAAGTTCTTGCCGAGCATCTGTCCCGCAGCGATCCGATTGTCCACCTGTCCGATATCGAGTCGGCCGTTGTGGCGTATTTCGGCGTCAGCGGATCCGACCTGCATTCGGCCCGCAAAGATCGCACAATCTCGCTGGCCCGGTCGTTCTGTATGCACCTGGCCCGGCGATGTACGCGGTTGTCGTTTCCGGAAATCGGCCGGATGATGGGCGGCAAAAACCACGCCACCGTGATTCTGGCCAATCGCAAGGTCGAAGACCTCCTGAAGCGAAACGCCGAAATCCGCTGGATAGGGTCCTCGGGAAATCGGCTCTGCCGCGCCAAGGATGTCCTGGAAGAATTGCTCGGAACCATTTCCGGATAGCCCCTTTCCGTCCCTGCGAAGTTCTTTCTTCTAACGGGTTTCTTTTGACGAATCGACTCCCGGGCAGTACACTGTTGATTCCGAATGGGAATTCGCTTGAACCAATCCTTACGAAAGGATGATACGATGAGACGAATCGGTCTTGCGTTATGTCTGTGTGTCTGTTTGTCTTCGTCGGCGTTGGCGGCAAAAGGACCCAAAGAAATCGAATACGCGGCGGTCCTGCTGGACGGAAGCAAAATCGGCCATGTGATCCACACCCGCAAGCTCGAGGCGGACAAGGTCCGTACCTCCGAAGAGATGAACCTGACGATCAACCGCGCGGGAATTTCCCTGAAGATCTCCACCACCGAGACCAGCATCGAGACGCTCAAAGGCGAGCCCCTGGGATTTGAAGCTCTGCAGAACATCACCGGCATGAAGCAAACCACCGTCGGAACGATAAACGCCAACGGCAAAGTTGATGTGACCATCACCTCGATGGGTATTCCCCAAAAGAAGGTCATCGACTGGCCGGAAGGGGCCGTCATGTCCGAAGGGATGCGGCTGTTGGAAATGGACAAGAAACTGATCAAGGGATTGACCTACAAGGCACGGGTATTCAGCCCTTCCATGTTGTCGGCGATCGACGCGGTTGTGGAGGTTGGCGACAAGGCGGAGGTTGATTTGTTCGGCCGCATCGTCCCATTGACGGAAATCAAAGTGCTGATGAAAACGCAGGATGCCGACATCCCGACGATCAGTTTCGTCGATGAGGATCTGAATGCCATGAAAACCATTATGCCGCTGATGGGCATGACCCTGGAGCTGATCTCCTGCGAAAAGGAATTCGCCCTCAGCAGCGACGATATCGTTGATTTTCTCGACCGCATGTTTGTCCAGTGTCCCGTGCCGCTGTCGGACCTGTCGCAGGATTCGGGCCTGATCTATACCTTGGCCCCCATCAAGGATGCCAAGCTGCGAATTCCCACGGACGATACCCAGACCGTCAAGGAACTGGCGAATGGAAAGTATCGGCTTACCGTCAAACCCATCAAGCCCGCCGCGAAGACCAAGTTCCCGTACGAGGGCAAGGATCAACCGTTGCTCGATGCCCTCAAGCCCTCAACCTATCTGCAAAGCGATCAGGAAGTGATTCTTGAACTGGCAAAACAGGCGATTAGAGACGAAAAAGATGCCGCCTCGGCCGCGACCAAAATCGAATCCTTCGTGAATCATTTCATTACCCAGAAAGATCTGTCAGTCGGGTATGCGACCGCCGGTGAAGTTGCCACAGGCAAACAGGGTGACTGCACCGAACACGCGGTCCTGACCGCCGCGATGTGCCGTGCGGTCGGTATCCCGGCCCGCGTTGCGGTGGGCCTGCTCTATGTGGACAGCTTTGCCGACCGCGAGCATGTCTTCGGCGGCCATGCCTGGGCGCAGGCGAATATCGGCGGCAAGTGGATCAACCTGGACGCCACACGGGTTCCGCGCGAAAATCC
>JAAYVQ010000394.1 GCA_012517095.1 Phycisphaerae bacterium
ATCAAGGGATTTAACCCAACTGAAATGAGATAAGGAGATGGATTATGAAGAGGATCACACTTGGTTCGATGTTTGTGATGATGCTTGGAATTTTCGAGATACAGGCCGCCGATTGTCCGCGGTTTCGGGGTCCTGCGGGCGATGGAATCTTTCCCGAGACCGGATTGTTAAAAACCTGGCCGGAGGGTGGGCCGAAGGTTGCCTGGACCGTGAAGGGATTGGGGCAAGGATTTTCTTCAGCCGTAGTAGCCAACGGTATTGTCTATGTCACGGGGATGGATGAGCAGAAGCAAGGGTATTTATTCGCTTTCGGATTGGATGGATCTCCGAAGTGGAAGACGGCCTACGGCCCGGAACTGGACAAGCGGGGACCGGCCGTGGCCGGGACGCGCGGCACACCGACCGTTGACGGGGACCGCGTGTATGTGATGACGGGATTTGCCAAGCTGGTGGTTATCGATGCGGTAGGGGGCAAGGTTCTCAAGACCATTGATCTGGCGGAACGGTTTGGGGCCGGTGAGGCAAAATTCGGTTTTACGGAATCGGTGCTTGTCGATGGCAAGAAGGTCATTTGCACACCCGGGGGCGCAGATGCGTCCTTGGTCGCTCTGGATCGGAACACCGGAGAGACTCTGTGGCAGGCCAAGGGGCTGGCTCAGGCCTCCGGTTATTGTTCACCCCGGATCGTTCATCATAACAATCAGACGCTGGTACTGACAATGCTGGCCAATGGCTTTGTGGCCGTGGATGCCGATTCGGGAAAAGTGATCCGACAATATGACTATCCACATCGGGCCGGAGTACAACCCAATCCCCCCCTCTATCAGGATGGAATGGTGTATTTTTCATCGGGGATGGGTACGGGCGGCACTATGATTTCCCTGATCGGCGAGGCGAACACGGCCGCGCAATGGACGGACAAGACCCTGGATTGTCAGATGCAGGGTTTCGTTTTGTTGGAGGGTTCGATTTATGGAACGGCTCAGAGCGGAAATCGGGGTCTGGTATGTCTGGATTGGAAAACCGGCAAGCCGTTGTGGAATGCTCCCGAAACCAAAGTGGGCGTGGTTATCGCCGCGGATGGGATGCTGTATGTTTACGCGCAGGATGGGACGATGTACCTGATCCAGCCCAGCAACGAGGCCTTCAAGCCGGCCGGCAAATTCGTGGTTTCGGAAGGAACCAACGAGCATTGGGCCCATCCGACGGTTGCCAACGGGCGGTTATATGTTCGCCATGGCGATGCGCTGATTGCATATGACATCAAAGGGTGAATTCAACCATCCTGAATACTCAAAGAATCCTCTTGCATTTGGAGCTGAGGAGGCAAAAATGGAAGGCATGAAAAAACTTCCTCGCAGAGAGTTCCTGAAACGATCCGGGGTAATGGCGGCCGGCGTGGTTTTAGCAGGGGCGGGTAAACCTCGTTGGGTTGTCGGGGCCAATGAAAAAATCGTTATCGGCATGATTGGACCCGGCGGACACGGTACCGAACTTCTCCAGCAGTTTCTCACGCAAAAAGATATCGCGGTCGCCTATGTCTGCGATCCGGACGCCAATCGAAGAAACCAGGCGGCTTCGATTGTGGAGAAGGCCAGTGGCAAAGGGCCCAAGGCCGTTACGGATCTTCGGCAGGTGCTGGATGACAAGTCAGTTGATGCGGTCATCATCGCCACACCCGACCACTGGCATGCCCCGGCCACGATCCTGGCCTGCGACGCGGGCAAGCATGTCTATGTGGAAAAACCCTGCTCGCACAATATCCGCGAGGGTCGGCTGATGGTCGAGGCGGCGCGTCGGAACAAGCGCGTCGTGCAGGTGGGAACACAGAGTCGCGGCGCCGAGTATGTTCGCCGCGCGATGCAGTTGCTCCGTGAGGGCGCCATCGGCGACATCCTCGTCGCCAAGGCCTGGAACAGCCAGCTCCGTCGCAACATCGGCAAGGTTCAGCCATCTGATCCGCCGGTGAATCTGGACTTTGACCTGTGGATCGGTCCGGCGCCGATGGTCCCGTACCGAAGTAACATGTTGCCTGGAAGCTGGCGATGGTTCCGGGACTTCGGGACAGGAGACATTGGAAATGACGGCGTTCACGACATCGACATCGCCCGCTGGGGACTGGGCGTCGATACCCATCCGAATACCATCACCGCTATGGGCGGCAAGTATTTCTTCGACGACGACCAGCAATTTCCCGACACGCAGTATGTCGCCTATGAATACGCGATCGGCGGACGCAAGAAACAGTTGATCTACGAGCAGCGGATCTGGTCGCCCTATGTGCAGGAGGGACACGAGAACGGCAATGCCTTCTACGGCACGCAGGGCATGATGATCCTCGGGAAACATATCGGTTGGCAGTTGTACGGGCCTGGCAACGAGCTTCGCGACCAGATGAGAGGGACGCTCGATGGTTCGCTGCATCACCGGAATTTCCTCGACGCCATCAAAACCGGTTTGCAACTCTATGCTGATATCGAGGACGGCCATCGATCGGCAACACTGGCCCATCTGGGCAATATCGCCACGGCTGTCGGTCGGGTGATCCATTTCGATCCTCAGTCGGAACGGATTGAAAACGATGACGAAGCCAACCGGCTGATTCGGCGACAGTATCGCGACGGTCATTGGGCCGTGCCGAAAGGGGTATAAATCAGAAGGGATTTCCCTGATGAGAAGACGGGAGTTTATCGCAGGGTCCATGTCTGGATTGACCGTTCTTTCGGGCATCGGGAAGAGTATTTTCGGCGGGCCTTCGAAGAAGTATTGTGTGGCGGTCATCGGTCATACCGGCAGAGGCGACTATGGTCATGGACTGGATTTTGTCTGGAATGAAATCGAACAGGCGCAAGTTGTAGCCGTAGCCGATCCCGATCCGAAAGGTCGTTCAGAAGCAGTTGAGCGGGTCAAAGCCCCGCGCGGGTACGCCGATTACCGACAGATGCTCGATAAGGAAAAGCCGCAGATTGTCAGCGTGGCCCCCCGCTGGCTGGACGCCCACCGAGACATGGTGTTGGCGTGTGCCGAACAGGGCTGTCATGTGTTCCTTGAAAAACCGATATGTCAGGATCTTGTCCAGGCCGACGAGATGGTTGCCGCCTTTGAAAAGCGAAATCTGAAACTGGCCATCGCCCATCAGACGCGGTACAGTCCGGCCCTGGCCCATGCCCGAAAAGCCATCGACGAGGGTTTGCTTGGAGATATCCTCGAACTTCGAGGACGGGGGAAGGAAGATCGTCGTGGCGGAGGCGAAGACCTTATGGTGCTTGGTACGCATGTGATGGACTTGATGCGATTCTTTTCCGGAGATCCGCAGGAATGTTTCGCCCAGGTTCGAAGCGGTGGCCACCCTGTTACCCGCAGCGACATTCGCGACGGAGCTGAAGGGATCGGCCCACTGGCCGGAGACGAGATTGTCGCATCGTACCGGTTCTCCGGAAAGACGATGGGATATTTTGCCAGCCATCAAGCCAAACACGGCGCCTCTGAGCGGTATAGTATGACGATTTTCGGGAGCAAGGGAATTCTTACGACCACTTTCGGTGCCGTGCCGGAAGTGTGGTTTACGATAGATCCCTCATGGCAATTCGGCCGCAGCAAGCCCCAATGGCGACGGATCTCCAGCGAAGGGATCGATAAGCTGGAACCTCTAAGCGACCCACAACGATTGGGAAATCGCCTGATTGCCCTGGACCTGATCCGGGCGATTGAGAACGACACTCATCCCCTGAGCAGTATTTACGATGGACGAGCTGCGCTGGAGATGATTTTGGCGGTCTATGAATCCCACCGAAGAGGAGGACCGGTCCGATTTCCACTTCAAAACCGAAAACATCCGTTAAGCGATTTGAATTCATTTCAAGAATGAACGGATAAATCATTACATGAATCATGATGTATCCGCATCGCATCGTAATCATCATTCTCAGGTACAAAATTCGAGATGTTTTGGCTGATCTGTTTCGGTTTACGCGTTAATTAGATATTGAATGATCTTCCGAATCATCTCGTTCTCGGTAATTATTCGGACAAATAAAAGGAATTTCCTTATTCGGGAAGATAATTTAAAAATATTCGAATTAAAGTATTGATATATATTTGTTTTGAGTTACAGTTCGAATTGTCTCAAAGTAACAATGAAGGAAACGACAAAGAGGGAAGTATTTTGAGATGGTAATGGATTGAGGAATGGATTTCTCATGAAAAACGAGTTGG
>JAAYVQ010000395.1 GCA_012517095.1 Phycisphaerae bacterium
AAAATCCGAGGGCAACTGGCAGAAGCGCCTTGAAGCGGAATCCCGCCTTCGCAAGGAAGTAGATCGAATTCTCGACAAGGTACATGCCACCGGAATCGGAAGCTTAACTTGGCGGGAAAAACGGACGCTCAAAAAGGCCACGGCTCGCGAACAGCAGGAACAGGGAAAGAGAATGTAAACCCCCTTCGTTCGGCTTATTCCTTTACCTCATCCGGCTCAAACTTGTACCCGATCTCCCGGACCGTCAGAATATAGCGGGGATTGTGCCGATCCTTCTCGATCTTCGCCCGCAGTGTGTTAACGAAACGATCGATGCTTCGGGCCGTCACAAAACAATCGAAACCCCACACCGCATTGAGGATATCATCCCGCGTCAGGGCTCGTCCGGGCCGTTTGAGAAAATACTCCAACAGCTTGAATTCCTTGGGCGATAGCTCGATCGGTTTTCCGTTCTGTGTCAGGGCCATGGCTTCGGTGTCCAACCGAAACTCACCGAATTCGTATGGGGTTGCCTCCTGTTGCCTCCGCCGTCGCATAAAGGCGTTGGCGCGGGCCATCAATTCCTTGATGCTGAAAGGTTTGGTGATGTAATCGTCGGCTCCGAGGTTAAGGCCGAGTACAATATCGGATTCCTGACCTTTGGCCGTAAGCATCAGGATCGGCATGTCGAGTTTCTGTTCACGGATCATCCGGCAGACCTCGTAGCCGTTGATCAGCGGCAGCATGATATCCAATATGATCAGGTCCGGCCGGTCGTTGAGGGCCTTGTTCAGACCCGCCTCGCCGTCGGCGGCCGTCATGACCTTGTATCCTTTGTACTCAAAGTTATCCTTGAGACCCCGAAGCATCGTCGGATCGTCTTCAATGATCAGTATGGTTTCCATGGTTTGGCCCTGTTATGCTGGCTTTGGTTCTTCGTGCGACCGGATAGCGGGCAGGGATACCGTGAAGGTGCTGCCCTTACCGGGAGTGCTTTCGACGAGGATGCGTCCGCCATGGGCCTTGACGATGAATTGGACAATACTCAGCCCCAGCCCGCAACCTTCGGCCGTGCGATTCAGATGAGGATCGGCCTGATAAAACCGGTCGAAGATCCGTCGCGTAACCTTCCGGGTCATGCCCCGGCCGTTATCCTTGACCTCAAAACAGATTCGAGAATCATTTCGGTACGCCCGAAGGGAAATTTGCTTGTCCGAGGTCGTGTATTTGAAAGCATTATCGAGGAGGTTCACCAGAACGGTAACCATCGCATCCGGATCGGCGGGAATCTCCGCAAGGTTCGCTTCGGTATCGTGTGAAAATTTCACGCCCGCCTGCTGGAAACGATTTTCGACCACTTCGACCGCCGATTGGACGATTTGGGCGGGCGGATAGGATTGCAGCGTGAAGGCGTTCTTGTTTCGCTCCATCCGCGAAAAAGTCAGGAAGTTATCGATCATACGGCTGAGCCGCTGGTTCTCGCGCGAGATCAGTTCCAGATATTCGCGGACTTGCCGTTCGTCGCGGGTGTGACCTTCCAGAAGCGTATCGACCAGCATTCGCATCGAGGAAAGGGGAGTTTTGAGTTCATGCGTGACGGTCGCGACGAAATCGTTTTTGAGACGATTCAGTTGTATTTGCCGCCCGACGCTTTGCATGGCCAGCGCCCCGGTCAACAGGACCACGAGAATCACGAGAATACCGCCCCACAAATACAACGATACCTGCCGTTGTGCGGTTTTGTCAAACAGGTCTCCGTCTGTCAGATACAGTTCAAGGGTCCAATTCGGAAAAAAAGAACCCGGTGAAGTCATCAACAGGGGCGAACCTTCCGTTGCGGTTGCGGTGATCGGCTGATCGGCTGCATCCAAGATTCGCAGTTGGATATTCCGGTTATTTAAGATGGTTTTGTCGGTATCGAAAACGGTCTGTAGAGACTCAACCGAACCGAGAATGAACAAGGTGGATGCCGTCCCTCGATACAGGAAACCATAGCTCGATTCGACTCCCTCAAGCTGGCCAAAAGTTCCTGAGGCCCACTTAGATAGTCCGTCGGCGGTAGGATACTGTCTGACGACCGTAGCGGCCAGTTCTTCGGCCTTCATCAGAGCGGTCGCTCGTTTTTGATACCCCGTCGCTTGACCCGGGTCCACTGGACCTGAAGGACCGGAAAAGTCGACAACCTTGGACAGTAGAAAAATGCGAGTTTCGGAATCCAATGCCAGCCAGGTTGGCGACTGGGAATCGTAATCCAAAGTTGCCTGGAGGAATTCCTCAACCGCCGCTGTCGGATTCTGTGCAATCTCGGCCAACAGAAGCCGTGCCTGGGCTGTGAGTCGGATTGCGGCCGGGCTGGTTGGAGGGCGCTTCGAATCATAGGCAATCAATCGGCATACGGATTCGCCGCGGGTTCCATCCCCAAGGATTCGATGGCACCGTACCTGGCCAAGCATCGCTTGACGCCAGGTCAGATCGTCTTTGGTTTGAGCGGCGATTTCCGTATAGATCTTCAGAGCTTCGGCCCCATTTCGATCAATCCATTCGAGCCGTTGAGCCGCCTCGAATAATTCCGACATTTCGACCGGTTCATCCCCAGATTCGCCTGCGATCGGATAGAGAAGCTTTCCAGAAGCGTCATAGATGACGGCGCTTTTGCCGAAGGCCCATCCGGCCGGATCGGCTGCGGCCATGACCGCAAGGATTTGCGGGGGATTCGCTCGATCGGCAAGCTGTTCAATCTGCGATGCATACGGCTTCCAGGTCGTCTCATTCAGTCGTTGCGTAAAGGTCTCCAGTTGTCCGTCATAGGCATCGATTAGCTTTTGTCGTACGGCCAGCCGTTCGTTTCGCATGGCCTGCAACATGAACCACAATAGACAGACGGTGGGCAGTACCACGACTATGGATAGCAGCAGTACCACCCACCGCATTTGACCGGAACCGGATTGTCCTGTCGATTGTCTTGGCAAGAGAATTCCAAATCGAGTTATTGTTTCATTTCGCTGTTGGCCTTTTCCAGTCCGGCCTTGGCATCCGCGTTGTCCGGCTCGACCTTCAACCACATCTGATAAAATGTAACGGCCTTGGCGTAGTCCTTCTCTTCCATGTACGCCGTGGCCAGACCGTTTATAGCGGCTGTTCCATTGGGCATGACCTTGACGGCCTGTTCCCAGTGTTTGATCGCTTCATCGGTGTGGCCCTGTCCTTTGGCGATCCAACCCAGGCCGTTCCATGCGGCTCCCTGTTTGGGATCGATCTGGATGCACTTCTCGAACGCTTCCTGGGCGGCCTGTGGACGACCGAGGTTAAACACAGTCCATCCCAGCCCATTCCATGCGCTGGCGTTGGTCGGATCTTTCTCAACGGCTTTCTGGAACATCAGCTCAGCCCCCTCGAATTTCTGTTGTTGCCACAATTGCCAGGCCTG
>JAAYVQ010000396.1 GCA_012517095.1 Phycisphaerae bacterium
CCCGATCACTTCGCCGAAATGGTCGCTCGAATCATCAAGCACGGCTTCTCCGAACTCAAGGTCGTCAACACTCTCTGCCGTGAAACCATGCACCGACAGGCCTCGGCGATCGAGTTATGTCGTCAGGTTGATATCATGTTTGTTCTGGGTGGACTACACTCGGCAAATACCAAAAAACTGGCTGAATTGTGCAAAAAATGCAATCCGAATACTTTTCATTTGCAGAATTGGAAAGAACTTGATATAAGAGTTCTTTTTGGCAAGCGCGTAGCCGGCGTAACCGCCGGGGCCTCCACCCCGGATGGTGTGGTTCAGGAGTTCGTTGAACGCCTGAGAGAATTTGACGCATCGGCGGAATCGGCTTGCCCGAATGCGAAATAGTATCAGCAGCGGTCGCGTGGGCCGTTGCGTGTTGGATCGTTTGATCAACGCGGATGCTCAGGGCCGGCGGGCGTACATGTGGGGCGCTCGACGACCGACAAAACAGACTCCACAGGAGATTTATTTAGTATGGTAGATCGTAACCTCATCACCCAATTGGGCATGACTGAAGAGCAACTGGAAAACGAAGTCAACGCCCTGTTCACCCCTGAAGATCAACAACTGCTCCATCAGGTCCTGGAAAAGAGAATCGAAGACCTCATTCCCGGTTCGATCATTCGCGGCCGCATCGTTACCCAACTCGGTAATGATGTGATCGTCGAGCTCGGCCTCAAGAGCGAAGGCATCGTCGAGGCGTCGGAATTCGACAATCCCGAAGACATCGAGGAAGGCCGCGAGATTGAAGTGCTGCTGGAAGAGATGGACGCCGAAGGCGGTATCATGCTCAGCAAGCGCAAAGCCGACCGTATTCGCGGCTGGGAATTCGTCATCACCAACCATAAGGAAGGCGATGTGGTTAAGGGCCGGGTCACCCGCCGGATCAAGGGCGGCTTGCTGGTCGATATCGGCGTGCCGGTCTTTCTGCCGGCTTCCCAGGTCGATATCCGCAAGCCCGGCGACATCAGCCGTTTCATCGGCCAGGACATCGAAAGCAAGATTCTTAAAATCGACACCGAAAACCACAACATCGTCGTCTCCCGCCGGAAGATCATCGAGGAAGAACGCCAGGCCAGCAAAGAACGGCTTCTCCGCGAGATCGAGGTCGGCCAGATTCGCAAGGGCGTGGTCAAGAACATCGCCGATTTCGGCGTGTTCGTCGATCTGGGCGGTCTGGATGGTCTGTTGCATATTTCCGATCTGAGCTGGGGTCGCATCTCCCATCCGTCGGAACTCGTGCAACTCGATCAGGACATCGAGTGCATGGTCATCGGTGTTGATCGCACCAGCGAAAAGATTTCCCTCGGTCTTAAGCAAAAGCAACCCAGCCCGTGGGAGCAGGTCGAAGCCCGGTTCCCCGTCGGCTCCAAGGCCAAGGGCACGGTTGTCAACATCATGAACTACGGCGCGTTCGTCCGCCTCGAAGAAGGCATCGAAGGTCTTGTTCATATCAGCGAAATGAGTTGGACCCGGCGGATCGGTCACCCCGGCGACATTCTCAATGTCGGCGATGAAATCGAAGTCATGGTCCTGGACATCAACAAGGAAAAGCAGGAAATTTCCCTCGGTATCAAGCAGCTCGAAGCCAATCCGTGGACCGTCGCTTCGCAGAAGTATCCTCCGGGAACCATCGTCACCGCCAAGGCCACCAGTTTGACCAATTATGGCGCGTTCGTCGAGATCGAGCCGGGGATCGACGGCCTGGTCCACATCTCCGACCTGAGTTGGACCAAGAAGTACAATCATCCCGGCGAAATCCTGCAAAAGGGCCAAGAAGTCAAGTGCGTCGTCCTGGAAGTCGATCAGGACAAGCACCGCGTCTCCCTCGGCGTCAAACAGCTCAGCGAGGATCCGTGGCTGCGGGCCATTCCGGAAAAGTACATCCCCGGCCAGATCGTCCGCGGTAAGGTCACCAAGCTGACCAACTTCGGCGTCTTTGTGGAACTCGAATCCGAACTGGAAGGCCTGCTGCACATCTCCGAGCTGGCCGACCACAAAATCGAATCCCCGCAGGATGTCGTCCAAGTCGGCCAGGATCTGGAAGTCAAGATCCTTCGCGTGGATACCGATTCCCGTAAGATCGGCCTGAGTCTTCGCCGCGTCCAGTGGGCCGCCGAAGATCATCAGAAAAAGGCCGAAGAGGGTCATACCCATGTCGAGCGGAAGGATGTTTCGCCTCGTCGCGGCGGCCTGGATGGCACACTGATGCCGACACCGGCCTATGTTCCCAATCCCATCGCCAACCAGGAGCAAAAGAGTTAATTCCGCTGTCGGCGATTCAAAGCAAATCCGGGCGGTTTCCCAAAAGGGAACCGCCTTTTTTATGGACTCCCACGGTCGATCCGGGTTAAGCTTCCCTGTCCAAATCGCCGATAGAAATCCGGGATTGGGTCTGGTAAAAGAACGCCAGGTCCAATAAAATCATGGACAATAGGATGAAAGACAACCGCTTGTCTGAGTCGGGCAGGAGATGGTTATGGCGTTTGATGCGACAATCAAGGAATACCTCAAGGAAATCGACGAATCCAAGCTCCTTTCGTGGGAAGAGGAAAAGGATCTTGCCCGTCGGATCCAGGACGATCAGGATCCGGCAGCCCGCGAGCATCTGGTCAGTTCCAACCTTCGGCTGGTGGTCAATATCGCCAAACGATTTTCCGGCCGCGGTATGACCCTCGGCGACCTGATCGAGGAGGGCAATCTCGGCCTGCTCCGCGCGGTCGATTCTTTCGATCCCGATCACGGCGTGCGTTTCAGCACCTATGCCGCCTGGTGGATCAAGCAAAGCATCAAGCGTTCGATTCTCTCCAACGCCCAGCCGATTCATATCCCGACCTATATGGTCGAGTTGATCAACCAGTGGCGCTATACCGCCGTCGATCTCGAATCGCGGCTGGGCCGCGCGCCCACCGTCGAGGAAATGGCCAAGGCGATGAAGGTCCCCGTTCGCAAGGCCCAGGCCATCGCCAATGTCGTCGAGGTCGTCAATGCCGGCTTTCAGGGCGATTCATTCGAGGAAAACGCCGGCCTCAATGACGCCATCGAGGACGACCGCTGCGAAATGCCCGAGGCCGAACTCGGTTCCGGCGAGGAACTTGAAAAGGCCATCGAGATGCTCCAGAAGATCGATCCCCGCGAGGCCGAGGTCCTGATCCTGCGATTCGGTCTTCAGGGCCATGAGTCGTTGACGCTCAAAGAGATCGGTGAAAAACTCGGCCTGACCCGCGAACGCGTCCGCCAGATCCAGCGGTCGGCTCTATCGCGGCTTAATGAGTTGATGACCGAGGAAGAATAAGTAGAATTGACTATTGAATATGGATTATTGAATATTCGCTTTTTGGCGATTTGCGGGTTTTCTCTCTTTGGTTTGGTAATAGTTCATAGTCAATTCAATTCCATTGTAGGGTCTTAAGCAAGACATTATCCTTATGCCAGGAGGGCAAAACAGTATGGCGTCACGGACGATTCGCCTGAGTGACTATATTCGTTCCATCCCGGATTTCCCCAAGGAAGGTATCCTCTTCCGCGACATCACCCCCCTGCTGGCCGACGCCAAGGCCCTGGCCGCCGCCATCGACGAACTGGCCCGGCCCTTCCGTGGCAAACCCATTGACGCTGTCGCTGCCGTCGAGGCCCGGGGATTTATCTTCGGCTCGGCCGTCGCCCGCGCCCTCAATGTCGGCTTTGTCCCGCTCCGCAAAAAAGGCAAACTGCCGGGAAAAACCCAATCGGTCACCTATGACCTCGAATACGGAACCGACACCATCGAGGCCCACGCCGACGCCGTCAAAAAGGGCTCGCAGATCCTGATGGTCGATGACCTGCTGGCCACCGGCGGCACCATGGCTGCCGCCTGCCAACTCGTTGAAAAGCTCGGCGGTGTCATCGCCGGCCTGACCTTCCTGATCGAACTGTCGGACCTGCCCGGCCGAAAAAAACTGTCTAAGTATCCGATCCATGTCGCGATTTCGTATTAGGTTATAGTATATCCATAGATGAAGTATTACAATGCAACACCATGACTTGACCATTCAGATTCCGGCAACACCAACCGCTAATTACCCGGTCGTAGTCGGGCGGCAGATGGTGCCGACACTGCTGGCCCGGCTGCGGGAGCTATTCCCCAA
>JAAYVQ010000397.1 GCA_012517095.1 Phycisphaerae bacterium
AACTGCCGAGCACGAAGATGCGGCAGGTATTTTCGGGTTTGGGCGTGGGCAGGGCGAAGGGCTGGATTTCGCGGGCCATCTGCGGCTGGAAGAACTGCCAGGTGAAGTAGGGATTGCTGAGGATGACCGATCGGCCTTCGATGACGGCCGGATACGAGAAGGCCATCGGCCGGCCGACCTTGCAGAGGACAAGGATAGATTCGGTGATCGCAATCGCCAGGATCGGGAACACGACGGCGAACAGGAATCGGAAGAGCCAGATTCGGCGGCGGGAGATCGGCGGACGGGGATGAACCGCGGGTTTGGGCTTGGATGGAGCCGGCGCAGATCTGCCGACGGGGCGCTGCGCCCCGGCAGGTGGAGACTTGCGATGTCGAGACTTTCGGGTTTTCACGGGATCGGCTCATCCTCGGGTTTCAAATACGGGCAAACGGATTATGCCCTTCGAACGGAAATTGTATGGTATTTCTCGAAAACGGCAAGATGGATTCGATTTGCGATGAAAAGGTGCGGAACCTGCGGTGGCCGTTCAGTTCAACCGCTGGATCAGCCGTTGAAGGGTCAATGGGGCGCAGCCCTCGAAGTGGTTGTTGGCGTGGACGAAGGTTCGCATTTTACGGAACATGTTCTGACGGAGGATGGCCATGAGGGCGTTGAGAGACTCATCCTGGGGCAACAGGACGCGGTCCCATCGGCCGTCGGCGAGTTTTTCAATCTGCGTGCGATCGGTACCCTGGAGGCGAATGACACAGGGGCCGCCGGTGGCGATGTCGTGTTCGGCGGCGACCTGGGCGATGGGGGGCATGTAGTAGCCCTCAATGAGGACCACGCCGAGTCCACGGCGACGGAGGAAATCAAAGTACCCCTTGAGCAGAAAGTTGGGATTTCGAATCTCCACGGCAAAGGAATAGCCAGTCGGGAGTTGATCGAAGAAGGCGTCGAGTTTTTCGAGGAAGACCTCCAGTGAGGGCATCTTGCCGCGGTTGAGGTATTCGAACTGGAGGATCAGCGGGCCGAGTCGCGATCGCATCGGGTCCAGTCGCCGGAGAAATTCGGTCATCAGGGAGACATCCAGAAAATGCGGATTGGGGCGGTTGGCGTGGTCGGCATAGACGGGCGGCTGTTTGGCGTAAAAATGGGTCAGGGTAATCGAGTTTGGAACCTTGACGGAGAAAAGGAAATCCTCGGGTACGGCCTCGGCGAATTCGCGGGGCTCATTGGGCGGGGGCAGTTTGACGCCGGGCGGGAAAAGGGACCAGAACCACGAGTCGATCTCGACGCAGTCAAAGATACGGGCATATTCGCGGAGATAATCGGAGGGGCCGCCGGCGAGGTTGGCACGATAAACGATCCCTTTCCAGGAATCAAACTTCCATGAACAGGGACCGATGCGGAGGAGGCCACGAAATTCTTCGGGCACCGAAAGGCGCGACAGGGCGGGGGGCTTATTGTCCCACAAGGGCAGGGAAGATTCCATGGATGCCCTTTCGAACCATCATGACAGCGATAGCGGCCAGGATCAAGCTGGCAACCTTGGAGACGGCCTGCGATCCGGCCTTGCCGAGGATCCGTGCCCAGAAGTCGGCCGATAACAGGACCAGGCCGGCCAGGCCGATGTTGACGATGATGGCCAGGATCGTGGCGACACGGCCGTGGACACTGACGATCATCAGTGCGGTCGTCAACACGGCGGGACCGACAATCAACGGAATGCCGAGAGGAACGGCGCCGATAGCATCGATGCGGCGGGCGTACTTGATGCCGCTGAGCAGATCCATGGTGGCGATGATGAACAGCAGTATGCCGCCGGCGACCATGAAGTCATACATGGTGATTCCCAGCCAGTCAAAGAGATACTTGCCCACATATACAAATCCGATCGCAACTGCCAGGGCGGTGAGGATCGACTGGCGGATGATGTGACGGCGTTTGTCCGAATCCATGCCTTGGGTCAAACCGAGAAACATCGGCAGAGTTCCGATGATGTCTACCGCCACAAACAGCGGCACAAAGGCCAGCAGAAAATCGTTGAATGACATCGTCCATCCTCATTGGGTTTTCGAGCGAGCTCCAAAGCGAACAACACGGCCAATGTAATGAACACGGCGGTTCGGAGCAAGCGAATTCCTTCAGAGTTAATTGATGCTCGAATACTGGACGGGATATTGCCGACCTTCTATAATATGGGGTATTGTAATCGAGAATGAATCCATGAAAAAATGGTTATCGATTGTCGGACCGGTCGTCAGTTTCTCGCTGTTCGTGGCGGCTCTGGCGATTCTATACCACAAACTACATCAAGTTCACCTCAGCCAGATCCGGGATGCCCTGCTGGCGATAGCTCCCTGGGCATTGGCAGCGGCGGGGGCCCTGACGCTGGCCGATTACGCGGTCCTGACGCTGTACGACCGGCTTGCGCTTCGCTATCTGGGCCAGCGACAACGGTACCGCGACACGGCGTTGGCATCGTTCGTGGGCTATGTGTTCAGTCACAACGCCAGTTTCGTCGGAGGCAGCGCTGCTCGGTTCCGGATGTTTACGACCCTGGGAGTATCAGTAACCGATGTAGCCAAGTTGGTCGCATTTGACAGCGTGACCTTCTGGCTGGGTTTTTGCGCCCTGGTTTCAGCGGGATTTGGATTGGGGTTGTTTTCGATTCCGGAGAAATTGGGGGTCGCGCCAGGACTGGTGCGAGGGGCGACGGGCCTATTGGGGATGGGTGTAGCGGGGTACCTGGTCGCTCTGGGCATCCGGCGAGGGTCGTTGACGATTGGGGGCCGGACGCTGTCGCTGCCGTCGTTTGGGCTGGGGCTGGGGCAGGTTCTGGTGTCGGCGGCGGACTGGTTGCTGGCGGCGGCGGTGCCGTATGTTCTGTTTCCGATATCTGGGGTATCGTATGGAAATTTTTTAGGGGTGTTCCTGTTGGCCCAGATGGCCGGGGTACTCAGCGCGGTGCCGGGCGGGCTGGGCGTCGTCGAGACGGTGGCGGTGTTTCTGCTATCGGACCGGATGGATTCGACGACGGTCGTCGGAACGCTGTTAGTGTATCGGATTCTCTATTACCTGGGGCCACTGGTGGTCGCATCGGGAATCCTGGGGGCAGTGGAAATCGCCGGACGATATCGATTGAAGTGGTTGCAGGCGTCCGGCCGCGTCGTTCGAGACGTCAGCACGACTTTCGTTCCCTATGTGATTTCGTTTCTGGTTTTTCTCGGCGGGTTGATCCTGATGGTCTCGGGTTCTCTGGCCTCCGATCCGGGGCGGCTTCG
>JAAYVQ010000398.1 GCA_012517095.1 Phycisphaerae bacterium
AAAACGAACTGCGGCGGATGGTGTGGAAGGATCTGACGGATCATCTCAAACGGTTTTCCACGGGAGATCAACTTATCAAAGAGCTTCAGCGGTTACTCATCGCCGCTTAAGAAACCATGAAAAAGTCAGTCAACTTGAGTTATTTACCTGGGCAATATTCTCAGTTACGACAACCTGGACCGCCTGACGGGCGTAACCTACCATGATTCGGATAGCGAGGCGTTTGGGATGGACGATTTGGGTAACCGGGATGGCAATCAGACGCTCAGGGACGCGGGAACCGTCGGCTTCCTCGTCGATGACGATACCAACCGCTACACCTCAATCGGCGGCAATACCATTACCCACGACCCGGCCGGCAACCTCACCCGCGACCGCCAGGACTACCGTTACGAATACGACTACGAAAACCGCATCGCCCGCATCTACATGCTCAGCGGCGAGACGCAGATCACCGTCGCGACATTCGACTACGACGCCCTCGGCCACCGCGTCCGCAAGATCGACGCCGTCGCCGGCCAGACCACCCTCTACTACAACGACCCCGAATGGCGGGTTCTGGCCGAATACGCCCCCACAAACAATCAACAACTCCGCAAATATGTGTACGGCAATTACATTGATGAGACGCTGGGAAATAGGGGACAGTCACCTATTATTTGGTCTTGACGGCTCACGGGGCATCGTTACAATGATCCGTTATGCCCAGAACAGCTCGAATCGCGATTCCGGATGTGCCGGTTCACATCACGCAGCGCGGCAACAACCGCCAGGATGTGTTCTTCGTCGATGACGACCGCCGCGTGTACCTGTCAATCCTGCGCGAGCAATCCGAACTCTACGGCCTGGAGGTCCTCGGCTGGTGCCTGATGACCAATCACATCCACCTGATCACCCGCCCGAAGGCCGCCGATTCGCTGGCCAAGGCGTTGGGACGGACGCACTATCGCTACACGCAATATGTCAACCGCCTGCACGGGCGCAGCGGACACCTGTGGCAAAATCGGTTTTTCTCGTGTCCGCTGGGCCGGGAACACTTCTGGCAGGCCTTGCGTTATGTCGAGCAAAATCCGCTGCGGAGCGGGTTGGTTCGGCAGGCGTGGAAATATCCGTGGTCCAGCGCGGCCGCTCATATCGAAGGGCGGGACGACACCGGGTTGCTCCATCTGGCCTACTGGCGGCAGATCGCCTCGGCCGTCGATTGGCGCAAAGCCCTGGAAACCCCGCAGGCCGACGAACAGATCGAGCGGATTCGGATTCACACGCATACCGGCCGGCCGCTGGCGAGCGATTCGTTGATCAGCAAACTCGAAAAACTTGTCAACAAACGGCTCCGACCCCTCCCCGTCGGCAGACCCAAAAAGGAAATCCAACAGAAGGAGAAAAATAGGTGACTGTCCCCTATTTCTCTCCGCAACTCGTATTTCTCTCGATAGCGTTTCTTACATCGATCAATGGTTGCTTTCGCCTCCCTAAACCCGAAACGTCGAAACAAACCAGTTCAGATAAAGATATAGATGTTGTAACATTTGAAGGTTGCTTAAAGGAGATTCACTCGACTGGACCTGGGAAAGAATGGAATGATTTCAGCTTATACATATTTGAAGTAACCAATCCGCTGGAGAGCCTGACTGAGGTCGGATCGCGCATCAATGTTGTCGTGCCCAAGGATTCCGCTCCCGAGAGTGTTTTTAAGACTCGCATTTTGGCAAGGAAGCTTGAAGTAGGAGAAATGCACAGAGTTACAGTCACCACGGTTCTTCCGAAGGGGTGGGATGCAATGAAGGAAATGTTTGACTGGATGGCGTTGGGGCTTACTGCGGGGGTGGAGATCGCAGACATTCCTGGCAAACCATAACCTCATGAAAAAAATAAGAAGTGTCAGGAGTCTTTTCAGTACAACTAATCTCCACTTACGACAATCTCGACCGTTTAACCGGCGTAACCTATTTCGATACCAAAGTGGATGCCTTCGCGATGGATGATCTGGGGAATCAATAATTCTATTAGACGCGATTTACACGATGAACAAGATGAAAAGGGCTGGGGCCGGGTGAGAATGGTGGCCAAGATCAACTGATGAATAATCCTGTAAATCTTGTTAATCGCGTCAAAAATAGTGGTTTGTTCGACTATGACGCCCTCGGCCACCGCGTCCGCAAGGTTGATTCCTGCGACGGTATTGGGGGAGAGATCAGAAATTCGGCTGGGGGACGATGGTTCGGCCGGAGAGGTCCACGCCCGCACAGGAGGCGACGAACTTGACGGCCGAGTCGGTGTCCTTTGCCAGCAGGTTCAATTCCTTCTGATACGATTGCGATACATAGCTGTGCCACTGGACG
>JAAYVQ010000399.1 GCA_012517095.1 Phycisphaerae bacterium
GCGGTGGAGGTCGTCCTGGAGACCAAACGCGGCAGCGTGTCGCTGTTGCAGCGGCGGCTGGGCGTGGGCTATGCGCGGGCGTCGCGGATGATCGAGATGATGGCACAGGCCGGGATCCTCGGCGAGTACAAGGGCAGCCAGGCCCGCGAGGTGACGATGACGGCCGAGGAATGGCAACAGATCAAGAGCAATATGATCGCCGACGAGGTGGCCGGGTATGCGGATCTGACGGACGGCGGCGAAGTGTCGCAGGCCGGTGAAGAGGCCAGCGGCGAAACTGAAGAGTCGCAGTCCGACGATGACGAGGATGACATGGCGGAGGAAGACGATAGCGAGGAAGTTGAAGAAGAGGAAGAAGGCGACGAAGAAGAATCTGAATTCGACGACCAACCGTCATCCAAGCGGCGCGTGCCGAATGCACGATGAGTCCTGAACAAACACCGATTGATTATGGGCGGGTTTGATATCCGCCCTTTTTATTGGTATTTCGATAACCAGTGGGAAGCCAAAAGCTTCAGGTCGGCCAGATCGATTTTGTTATTCTTCGGCGTGGCGATGTCGCAGGCGGAGTCATAGTGGGTTTGGCCGGAGGAGGCGTTCCACGAGGCAGCCATGCGGGCAAAGTCGGGCAGCTTGACATCGCAGGAGGCGTCCAAGTCGCCGGGGATGGGATCGATCGGAATGATTCCGATGAGCTTGATGCTCGGAAGCCAGCCATCGCGGTAGGACCAGCCGTCGTTGTACCAGAAATCCCAGGTTAGTGGATCGTCATGTATGGGTTTTTCGGTGATCACTGTGATCGTCCGCTCATCGCCGACATCGTTGTATAAATACCATCCTGTATCCGCGGCCGAAATCGCCGTATTGTTGAATGAAAAATCGATCAGCAGGTTTTGCGTGCCGTTGTATTTGAAAGGCGTCGCAAAATGAAAGTTGGTCCATCCGGTCTTGGTAATCGAGAGGTTGCCCTGATAGACCATCGTCCAGCCGCGGGTCAGAAAATCATCGGGGGCGTAGGGATAATAATTCTTGTCCGTGTGTTGCATGCGAATCGTCCATTGGTTCAGCGGAATCGGCGGAATGCCGGTGAAGTCAATCGCCAGATCCGTGAGGATCTTGGCGGGACCGATATCGCTTTGGAGGTACAGGACCTGGGAGCGGGAGGCGTAGAAGCCGGTGTTGATCATAGTATTCGTCCCGAGGGAGGCATCGGTACCGAAGTCAGCGTAGAGCTGATTGTCCACGGCGACGGTCACCGTGGCGATATTCGAGTCGCCGCCGGTGGGAGCGATGCCGCCGTCATTGGTCTTGAACAGAAAACTATCGGAGCCGCCGAAATAGGGGCAGGGTGTATAGCGGACATTTGTGCCTGAATTTGCCAGGTTATAGGGGACGGCCGGGATCGGTCCGGCACCGGGATCGGAGAGTGTGCCATGTTCAGGCAGAGAGACAATGGCGTAGGTCAGCTTGTCGGGCGGATTGGGGAGGTGATCATCGAGGGCCTGCAGGGTGACCAGGACCGATTGCTGCGAGGGCGTCGGGACTTGCTGGTCGAAGGCCGTCGGCGGCATGGGGTTGGTGGCGGTGAAGTTCACGGCCCACTTGTTTCCCGAAGGGGCAGCCCAATCCTGCGATTTGCCGGTCGTCGTGAGCTGATCGGCGAAGGTGTATCCGGCCAGTGACGCGGCGATGCGGAACTGGGTATTGGAGGCCAGATTCTTGAGGGCGTAGATTCCGCGGGCGTTGGTGGTTGTCTGTTTCGCGATCAATGCGCCTTTGTAGGCGGTGATCTGTACACCCGCCAGCGGCGCGCCGGCAAGACTGGTGATTCGGCCGCTGACGATCTCAAATTCGTTTACGCCGGCACCCGCAGAAAAGACATTGTACACGCATCCGGTGATGGTGTTGAAATGAAAGGAAGTATCGGGCGGAAGTGCATACCAGGCGTCTTCCAACCCCGTCCAGCCGAGGTTGACATGGTGGAGCAGTTGGCCGGATTGATAACCGTAACCATCAACGATCGCCGCATGGCCATCACTGGGGCTGGATATGCTGAGAATGACGGGCAAAGCGGCGTCGAGATTGGAGTTGATCGCCCGCATCAGGGAGTCCGATAGGGAACCGCTGTTGATATCCGCATAGATACTGTTGGCATAGCCGAAGACCGTGACGAGTTTTTCGTCGGCATCGGCTGTTGAGGCACCGGTTCCGGTTGCAGTATAACCAGCGCCGACGCTGACTCCCGCGTCGTGGCACAGAGCACCGATGGCCTGGCGCTGAGCGGTGGTCAAGCTTACCGCTTCGGGATCATACGGCATCTGGTCCCAGGCATAGGGGCCGCCGGTTCCGTTGCCGCCGCGCGTGGTGCGGGTCTGCGGGACATCGTTGACATAGATGGTGAACGATTTAACGCCGATACCGGCCGTCGGGTGTGAATGATAGCGCATGAGTTGAGCCATGGCGGTCGCGACACAGCCGGTGGGGTAATGGTTGGGTGTGTAATAATTGTAACAATGGCCGGATGCGGCATCCTCCTGACCCCATTTGGATTGGATTAACGGCGGCACGCGAAGATCACTAACAGAAGGGAACGATGGGGGCGGCGGAAACTCGTCGGATCCGGCCGACAGGAGCGTCTGCCAGCGGGATTGAGGAGATTCGGAGTCTGCGGAATTCGATGGCGGAGGTGTCCGTTCGGCGTCGGCCTGAATCTGGGCCAGTCGGCCGGATAGATCCTGATTGAGGAGATTCAGCAACGGATTATCCATTCGATCATCGATATTGCCAGTGGGAGAGAAAGCGATGATCGGATCGATACGGTCTTCAGCCGAGAGGACGACAAAACCGGCCGGGGACAGGCGGACAATAAATCCCAACGGTTGATCGGCCGGGCCGATTGGATCAACCCGAGCCGGAACACCCGCGATGTTTGATTCCATCGGTTGAGGGTATAGTCGCAACCAGCCAGTCGCTGCCTGACGGGCCTGGTCAGGATCGATGGAAGCCGCAAGGGTATTTGATGTGATCGGGCCACAGAGGAACAATATGGCCATAATCACAAGACCGGTATGATACAAATGTACTCGTCGCCCCGATTCCCACAACCGCGGCTCACTTTTCATCTTCTGCCTCCGTGGCAAAACGATTTCTCGAATCGGTACTATTATACCCGATCCGGGCCTCAAAGTCAATCGCTTGCATCCGGATTAGAACGACAACGAACGGAAGTTTGTCAGGCGATGAAAAGTCATAAAGTTGGCGTCGTGGTAGTTGTGGGCGCCGCCGGAGGCGTCGTCGAAGGCGGTGCGGGAGACGAAAATGATGTCGTTGCCCTCAAAGAGCCAGTCCACATATTGCCAGGCGTGCTTTTCGGGGTCGGGGTGTTCGAAGAGGACCTTGCGGATCGTCCAGGTTCGCAAATCTTCCGAGCTGACCAGGGCCAGGCGGTTACGGACGGCCTTGGGATTGGTCTGCGGATTGACGATGGACCAGTAACGGCGGGTCTTGGGATCGAAGCGAATGGTGAATTTGACAGCCCCGCCGGGCATGGTGATGAAATCTTTTTGCGGATCAAAAGAGGCGGCTTTGCCGTCGGGCGAGAGATGGACAATGGCAGCGGTGTCGGGGAAATCGACGCGAAGAATGTTTAAGAGGTTGCCCCGCGGGTCGATGACGACATTGCCTTCGAGCCAGCCCTTTCCCTTCCAGGTTTGTTCGTCGTGAGACATCGGAAAAGACATCGTCCAGCTTGATGAGTCGAGCAGGTCGGCATCGCGCGGGGCGGAGATCACGAAGCTGCGGAAATGATAGCCCCAGGTGCCGGGGTCTTTGGCGTCTTCCATCGCTCGGAGGATGCGGTCATTGTGAACGACGACGGGCACCGGGGCGCAGTGGTAATGGTCATCATCGGTGAGCAGGCCGCTCTTTCCGTCAACCGGTTCGGTCCAGGTTTGGCCGCCATCGGTCGAGCGGCGGATGACGATGCGGCCGTATTCTTTGTCCGTGCCCATCAGATACAACGCGCCGTTATGGACGAACAGCGAGCCCCAGAACATGCCTTCGATTCGGGCGATCTGCTTCCATGATTGGCCGCGATCGGTCGATTCAAACACAAAGCTGACGGCTCGCGTGCGATAGGCCGAGCCGGGTCCGAACTCGTCGTGGCTGGCGACATATCGGCCGTCGGGCAGAACGGCCAGCGCCGGAGAGCCGATGTAGATTTTCGTCGAGGCCGGACGATGGTCGATCACGACACCGGGGAGCTTGGATTGGACGGCGGACGAATCTTGTGCTTGGCAGGCGGCGACGATGAATCCCAACGATAAACATAACCATCGCATCATGGCGTGATCCCATCTTACGGTTTAACGATGACTTTCAGATCATTACCGAATTGTCCCGCCGCCAAATATCCGGGCAGCTCATCAAGGGCCAGCGTTCGTGTGATGAATTCCCTGCCGGGCATTCGGCCCGCGGCCATCAGGGCCATACAGGTTTCGATCTTGGCGCCGGTGGTACCGGAGGTACCGTGGAGGTAGAGTTCCTTGTAGTGAACGGCGTTGCTATCGACGGTGACCTGGAAGTCGTCCTTGGGCAGGCCGCCGAAGAAGTTCACGCGGCCGCGCGGCGCCGCCAGTGCGACGGCGTTCTGCTGGGCCATGCGGTTGGAGACGGCGACCATAACGACGGAAGCGCCCAGGCCATCGGTCTCCTGCATCACCGCGGCCGTTAAGTCTTCGGTTTGCGGATTGACATAACGATCGGCCCCAAAGCGACGGGCCATCTCAAGGCGGTCGGGCTGAATCTCGGCGACGATGATCCTTGCGGCGCCAAGATTGCGGGCCAGCGAGATGTGCATGCAGCCGATAGGGCCGGTGCCTATGATGACGATCGACTCGCCAACGGACATTTGCGAGGTTGTCATCCCGTTGAGGGCGCAGGCCATCGGTTCGGCGATGGCGGCTTGGTCCAGCGACAGGCCCGCCGGCACGCGGAGCAGAGTGCCGCGGCGTACGGCCCGGCCGGGCACGGCCATATACTCGGCGAAGCCGCCGGGGTAGAAGTAACCGAAGGCCTCGGTGGTCTGCTTAAAGACTAGGCACAGATTCGTCAACCCGCGTTTGCAGCAGGAACAGGTACCGCAGGCAACGATCGGATCGAGACACACCTTGTCGCCGACGCGACAGTCGGTCACATTTTTCCCGACAGCCGAAACGGTGGCGGCGATCTCGTGACCGAGGATATGCGGCGGCTTGACGGCCTTATGCCCGTGGCGGAAGATCCGCTGGTCCGTGCCACAGATCGCGCAGGCATGGATCTTCAGGAGGACATCGTCATCGCCAATAGTCGGTGTGGGGACGGTTTCGATTCGCATATCGCCGGGGGCGTGGAAGACAGCAGCTTTCATAAAGGTATCCTTAAAAAGGATTTAGAACATAGGAGTTAAGATTTCGGAATGGAATCTGCCGGGTGGCAGCCACCGTGGAAGCGTTCTGTTCGCCGAAGCGGTGGATGACAAACTCGTTTCGACAGAACCTCCACCTTGAACCGATCCTTTGGATTCGGTCCTCGGTGGCTGCCACCCGGCATTGCAACTGAGCGGTCCCGACGGAGCATGGCACTCCAATCATCGTTCGTTGAGAGATCATTGAGTCTCCGGCTTGTACCAGAGGGATTGCCAGTAGCGCGACTCGATCGCACGGACATCCAGCACGGCGTCAAGCGGAGTGTCGGCGGCGAGGACGCCGTAGCGTTTCATCTCGCGGATCCAGTAGCGCGGCGGCTTGTACCGCGGCATGTCGAAACGGGTTTCCTGTTCGATGTGCTGCTTGCCGGCGGTAATCATCGCCAGGAGGATTTTGAAGTCGGGATCGTCAACGGAGGCAAAGACTGGCATCGGTTGTCCCTGTGGGTCTTTTTGCCCCACGCACAGGCCGAGGCCGCCTGCGTCTTTGCTTAGCGGAATCTGGAGGAGTAAAGACCTTTGCGGATCGTCGAGGTTAAACACCCAGTGTCGGTAACCCTGAGTATCATCGCACAGGGCTCGCGGGAGTCGACGAACGGAATCGGTATGGCAGGCGGCACAACGACGGTTGATGACTTCAGCGCCGGCCTGTGTCGTCGGCCAGGAATAATCCTGATTGGTCTGAGAGTTCTCGTCATAGTCGCCGATCATGCCGCCGGTCAGGGCGGCGTAGGTGCCGGGATAAGTCCCGCCCGCTTCGATCCAATAACGGAGGGTATCGATTTCCTGCGGCGAAAGTTGAACGCCATTGTGGCCGGATTTCACTTTGTGCATCAGCGGGCTGGCGACGGCGCCGATGGAGCGTGGGGGCAAACTGCTCTTGGGTTCGTTGTGGCCGTCGGCGATCTGTCTGCGGGCATAGAGCCAGAAATAGCTGGGCGTGATCATCGGGCTTCGATAGCCATTCAGGACGATCCCCGCCTTGCGGTCACGGTCGTTGTGGCACTGAATGCAGTGGCGGTCAAGAATCGGCTGGATGTCACGCGGGAAGTCAAAGACTTCCGGGACATTCGGCACCGGCTCGATGCGGCTCGGTTCGCGATTCAAGGCCAGCAGCGAACTGCGGTTGGGATTGGCCGGCGTTTTCGTGCGCGATTCGTGGCAGCCGACGCAACTGAGGGTCTCGCCGGGCTGGACGGTCATGAAGCTCTGCATCCGTTTGACGGACTCATTGTTTTCATCCAGGGCGACAAAGAAGTAGCTCCTCAGAGCGGGCACTTCGAAATACGCCGAGCCGTCCGGCTCGACGGGCACGGTTCCGACGATCCGCTCCAGCGTGAATGAACCGTAAATCGTGATCGGTTGCATACCGCCGGTGTAGTGGATCGGCATCGGCAGCGTTTCGAGGATCAGCAGCTTTTTGATCTGGCCCTTTTGTACGCCGGTCATGTTACGACCCAGGTGCGCGTCGGCCAGGACCAGCTTGCCGGTCGGTTGTCCGGGTTTCGACAGCGGTGCGATAATCCGTTCACGGGCTCGTGCGATTAAGGGACGCGGCTCATGACATTGTACGCCTGCATCCGTCAGTTCCTTGGGCAAATGATAGAGAACATGCTCGCGGCCCTTGCCATTGACCAGCAAGATCCGCGGGCCGGAAGCGGTGATGAAACAATCCTCCGAGAATGCCCACGGATCGCGGTAATGATAGCCCTTGGCGATGGTCTGCGCCGATCCAAGATCGTCGGGGCCTTTCTTGGGATTGACCAGCGTAATCTGCCCGTCGTGTTCGCGGATACCATGGCCGGGCGAAAAGATCGCGACGACTTTTTCGGAGTCGGGCACGGGCTTGGCGTCGATCATGACGATGCCGGGATGGAAATTCCCATAAAAGGTCATCTGGCCGGTGCCGTCGGGATTCATCGTCCACA
>JAAYVQ010000400.1 GCA_012517095.1 Phycisphaerae bacterium
CCTTATAATGGGCCTGGACGAATGGACATTCCGGGTTGAGCCATTCCAGAACGACAATCTTGCCCGCAAAATCAGATAGTCGGACCTCTTTTCCCGTCTGGTCCTTTAGGGTGAAAGCCAACGAGGAATCGACGGCCTTGACCGTTTCTTGGGCCGCTGCTTTCAGCGAATCGTCCATGGATTTGGCGGGGTGTTCCGATGAGATTGTGGGGGTTGATTTTGATTTCGATGACGACGAGTCGATTCCGGGGGTGGCAGGATTTTGCTTTCCGCAACCCGCCACAATAGCCAACCCCATGAAAACGGATATCCAATTTAACTTTCGTATCATTGAGTTTCTCCTCATACAAAGTTCTTTGCCCTGTACGAAGGATACTCCGGATGGTTCGCAGGATAAACAGATGGTTTTCTATGGAACCAACGCGGCGATGACAATAATCAGCCAGATCACAGCCCCAATCCCCACTTTGGTTGTCATACCAACCAGCGTCCCTAATGCAGCTCCTATCCCGGTCCGGACGGACTCATCCGGCCGTTTTCCGGCCTGTCGCTCCATCAATCCCGATAACAATCCTGCCCCCAGACCCGCTCCCAACAGAGTCCCGATCAACGGGATCGGTATCGCAAAAGTCCCGACGATGGCTCCCGTTACCGCACCCAAAAGTGCCCCGATCGCCCCCCGGATTCCCGCCCCGGCTCGACGGGCCCCGCCCATCCCCGCGAACATCTCGACCCCTTCTCCGACAAGGGCCAGCAACACGATGACCACCAGCGTTGCAGATGAAAAGGGTCGGGCATCCCACTGCCACCCGGCAAACAGGACCGTTGTGATCACCATAATCCAGTTTCCGGGCAACAAGAGAAACGACATCCCGACCGCCGCGGCATTCCACAGGATCAAGAGTAACAACCATAATATCATCATGATCTAATCCATTCCGGTTCTGAAAATCGTTCTTTATTGTCCCATGGTACCCTCCAAAGCGTCAAGCCCGAAGCCGACCGATTCGGATCGGAGGTTGCAGAGATATACGGATTGTCGTACGATACAGGCCTTTATTTCAGAAAGGAATGTATGATTGACCTGTTGCGAAAACGAAGAAGCGTACGAAAGTTTGAATCGCGTTCGATCGAACCGGATAAAATCGAGGTACTGAAAGAAGCCCTGCTGCGTTCGCCAACCAGCCGTAGTCTGATTCCATGGGAGTTTGTGTTGGTGGATGATCTTGCCCTTCTCAAACAACTATCCCGTTCCAAAAAACACGGCAGCGGTTTTCTCAAAGGGGCCCCATTGGGGATCGTCGTTTGCGCCGATCCGGCAAAATGTGATGTCTGGATCGAGGATTGTGCGATCGCTTCGATCCTGGTGCAGATGACCGCATTATCGCTGGGCCTGGGAAGTTGCTGGATCCAGATCCGACTTCGACAGTTCGATACAAAGACGACCAGTGAAGAGTATATTCGCAAAACGCTTTCTCTTCCGAGTCACCTGACCATATTATCCATGATCGCTATCGGCTATCCGGCTGAATTCCCCGAGCCCGTTCTTTTGTCAGAATTACCGACGGGAAAAATCCATTCAAACGGGTGGTAATTTCCAGCCCCCCTACCGATCCCAATGTCCCTGAAACCAACGATTCCGGCGGAAATCTGGGGATAGAAGGTACGATCCTGGCTGATTTGAGAGCAGGCGGGGAAGTTCAGGGTTGACATCCTCGATCAAATATGGTATAATTAGTACCGTTTTATATTCTTTAAAAGAGAGGATGGGTATGAAAAGCATTCGTTTTTTTGTCATTGGATTGGTTCTTTGCATCGCTGCCATTGTGACTGAAGCGGCTTCCTGGAAGGGAGGCGAAGGAAATTGGTCCAGTGACAACTGGTACGACTCCGAACCGACGGCAAACGATTCAGCGGTTATTTGGAACGGGACGGCCGCAATCACCGAAACCGGAGAAATCTGCAAGTCTCTTCAACTGGGGGGAGGTGCGTCGAATTTCAATGGACATGTGGCCATTTCCTCCGGTTCCCTGGAAGTGGTCAACACCATGCAGATCGGGCCGGTCGGCTATGGTACGGTGAACATGACCGGGGGATTATTAAAGGTCAACACTATTGTCCTTTCCCAGGACCGTTACAATCCCAGCTCAATCACGATCAGCGGAGACGCCGAGATCCAATCTTACTACTTCAAAGTCGGCTGGCCGGGAATCGGCTATGTGACGCAGAACGGCGGCACAATTACCACCAATGAACTGGCCCTGACCAATTCCAACGATCGAGTTTTCAAGGGCGAGGGATACTATACCATGAACTCCGGGACCCTAAACGCCGGAGCTGTCTATGTTGGAATCTACAAGGGGGAATTCAAGGTAACCAATCCCGGCGTAACGATCAACATCACGGATGGATTTGATATACGATATGATGGAACCTTCCTTGCTCCCTCCGGAACGGTTCTGCATCTGAAAGGGGCGAAATTTGCCTGCCAAAAATTGGCCTCTTCCGAAATTCCCGATCTGGCCAATCTGACGCTTTCAATCGAGCCCCGCGGTGGATATGAAAGCAAGCTGGAAGCCCTGGGGGCCGATCCGGGCGCCATTCCAAGCGTCCTGACGGATAACTTTGCCTTTGATACGATCACTATCGAATCGGGTACTTGCCTTCGACTCATCAACAACATGGACAACAATCGCAGCGTTGCCGCAAATGATGTAGCCGTAACGCGGCAACTGAAACTCAGCAATGGCTCTACGCTCTTTTTGAATGGGATCAATATGTATTGCCAGGACTGGGTTCCCAACTGCGGTTCAGTCGATTGGAACGACTACGGGAAGCTCTATGTCCTGAATGCCTCATATGATATGATGATCAATACCGATCTTTCGGAAATCCCGGCCGACGGCCAGTCGGAATGTGAGATTTCGACGGTGTTGTCTGACCGCGGTGCTCCGATCTGTAACGCGAATATCCGTTTCAATACCAATAAGGGAACTTTCGTCGGCGGCAATAATCCCAGTGCTTTCTGGGCCAGGACCGATGCCGGTGGCAGGGCCAACGGCTTCCGGATGGTACCATGGCGTATGGAATTTTCATTCCACGACAGAATATGAATATTGACATCAGCGGTTTGGAGAACGCTCCGTTTTCTATGATTCTTCAGGACGGCAACGGCAAGATCTTCGGGTATAGCGAAGCGCCGATTCAGATCGATCAACATGTGGTCGCCGATCTGGAGCCGAATTCGCTGATGGCGCCGGCGATGGTGTATTCGGACGGCTCGAAAATCCTGCCCGATGAGGTCATTGCGATCGAAGCATGGAAATACAATCGAAGCCAGCATCGATCGAGGGGAACGCTCAAAATCACCAACCTAACAGGGACGGTGGTTCACGGTCCGTTGCGGCTGATCGTGGAATCAACGACGCCGGATACGATCACCTTGGTCAATCCGGATGGAACGATTGGCGGCAAGCCGTACTTGGATCTGAC
>JAAYVQ010000401.1 GCA_012517095.1 Phycisphaerae bacterium
TCCATCGGGTGCATGGCTATCAGGAGATTGAAAAATTGAAGACGGCGTTGGAGGTCGGAATTGACACCGACCACGCCGTCGCGTAGAGTACCGTCACCGGCCCGGACCGCAAACGATCAACGGAAAGTGGGACAACCTCCTCAAATATTTGTGATAGGAATTGAAAACTGGAGCCAAAAAGAAAGGGGCACATTGACGTGGGCGACCTGAAGAGCGCCAAGTGGATCTACCTCAAGGGGTTTCTGTTCCTCGGGATTCTGATCCTCTCCGTTGCCCTGATCCTGATCGACAACTTCAGTTGGAAACTGCTGGGCCTGCTGGCGCTGGCCGTATGGTCCTCTGCCCGACTCTATTACTTCATGTTCTATGTCATCGAAAAATATGTGGACCCGAACTATAAATTTTCCGGTATCCTGTCCTTTGTCGATTACTTGTTCCGATATAACAAATAAAGAAACGTAAGATTCGTCCTGAAGAAAAAATACCCTTTGTGATTCGCGTATGATCGTTTACCATACATCCATCGTTAAAATACAAGCGGCTGAATCTGAATCCTAAATGCTATATCCTATATCCTGATTATGGTTTTACGCTGGAATTTTCATAAACGGTTGAATCACCATCAGCGACGGTCGCATCGCCTGCTGATCCGGTTGTTCGGCCGCCATCGCATCCCGAAAGAATTGTGGGATTTCCACCCGCGCAGTCTTCGCGGCGGCCTGTGCCTCGGCGTCTTTGTCGGCTTTACCCCGACCATCCCCTTCCACATGATCATCGCCGCCATCGCCGCCGTTTTCCTTCGCGTCAACCTCCCGTTGGCTTTGCTGGGCTGCTGGGTCTCCAATCCCCTGACCCTCTACCACATCTACCGGTATGAGTACCTGCTCGGCCACGCGATTCTTGAGCGAATTCCCGCCGCCAGTGCCTGGATCAGCTTCCACCCCGACGAGGGAACACTCGATAAAATCCTCACTGGCTCGCTGTCGCTGACGGTTGGGTGCCTGCTGATGGGCACCGCCGCCGCCGCCCTGGCCTGGCTGTTCTCCGGCCTGATCCTCCGCCTCCTCGGCGTCACCCATCATCCACGCCCCGAACAACAGGCCGAACAGCCCCTTAAAACTTCCGATCCAGCTTGCGATATCCGATCGCCTCGCTGACATGCTCGCCCGCTACCGCTTCCGAGCCGGCCAGATCCGCGATCGTGCGGGCGACTTTCAAAATCTTGTCGTGCGCCCGCGCGCTGAGCGCGAACTCCGCCATCGCCTGCTTGAGAAACATCTCGCCGGCCTCGTCGAGTTTGCAGAAGTTCTCCACCTGCCGATGCGTCATCGTCGCATTGCTGGTCAGCTTGCCCTTGCGATGGTCCGCCGCGAATCGCTGGGCCTGCATCTGCCGCGCCGCCGCCACCTGCCGCCGAAGCTGGTCGGAGGTCGGCCCTTCGGCCTTGCCACGGAGCTTTCGATAGCCCACCGGCGGTACCTCGATGTGCAGGTCGATCCGGTCCAGCAGCGGCCCCGACAGCTTGGCGATATACCGCTCGATCTGCCGCGGCGTGCAGTTGCACTTGCGGCTGTCGGTGCCGAAATATCCGCACGGGCACGGGTTCATCGCCGCGATCAGGATAAACCGAGCCGGAAAAGTGATCGTTCCCTTCGCCCGCGAAACTGTCACCGCCCCATCCTCCAGCGGCTGGCGGATCATTTCGAGAATATTCCTCTGGAATTCCGCGAATTCGTCGAGAAACAAAATCCCGTGATGGGCCAAGCTCAGTTCCCCCGGCCGAGGTGTGCTGCCTCCGCCCACCAGTGCCGGCCCGCTGGCCGTGTGATGCGGCGACCGCACCGGCCGTGTTGCGATCAGCGGCGTCTTCTTCGGAAGCAAACCCACTGACGAATAAATTCGCGTCGTCTCCAGCGATTCGGCCAGCGACAGCGGCGGCAAGATCGTCGCCATCCGCTCGGCCAGCATGGTTTTCCCCGCGCCGGGCGGGCCGATCATCATCACATTGTGCGCCCCGGCCGCGGCGATGATCAGCGCCCGCTTGACCGATTCCTGTCCCTTTACATCCGAAAAGTCCACATCATAGTGACTGCGCACGGCAAATAACGACTCGATATCGACCGTCGTCGGCTCGATGGGTAACTGCCCCGACAAAAATCCCACCGCCTGTGCCAAAGACGCAACGCCGACGACATCGACTTTTTGCACAACGGCGGCTTCCTCGGCGTTTTCCAAAGGAACGATCAGCTTGGCAAAACCATTTTCCGCGGCCGTCATCGCCATGCTCAGCGCCCCGTTGACCGGCCGAACGCGGCCGTCTAAGGCCAGCTCACCGGCGATCATAAACTCTTTCAGGGAAACGCTTTGCAGACTTCCGGTGCAGGCGAGCATTCCCAGCGCGATCGGCAGATCAAACGCCGGGCCGACTTTTTTCACATCGGCCGGGGCCAGGTTGACCAGGGATTGCGTATCCGGATACTTGAAACCGGAATTGACGATGGCGCTGTGGACGCGTTCGACGCTTTCCTTGACGGCCGCGTCGGGCAGGCCGACAATCAGCGGTTTTTCGAATCCGCCGCGGGAAATATCGACCTCGACTTCGCAAACCCGGCCGTCGATTCCCTCGAGCGAAACACTGAACAGTTTTGCCAACATACCGTGTTCCTCCTGAAAAGCGGGTATCATAAAGGCGATTCAATCTGTCGGCAAGACAATTTCTGCGAAAATCCCCCGGTTGTTCCTGCTGGAAGTGGGAATTGCAAACCCTTGATTAATAAGAGGTTACAAGTGCCGGGGCCGGAAAAAGACCTTGCGAAAAAAATTTTGGAAAATTTTTGGAAAACCTCTTGTCGTAATCCGGATCGGTGGTATAATAGGAGTAGATAAATTGCTCTTTTTCTTCTTATATGCGGTACCTTTTCCGCTGAGACGGGATTATACAGTTTGATATCTTACCAATACCAAAATCTGTCTCAGCAGGCCGACACGATTGCGTCGGCCTTTTTTATTGCGCTTCATCCTTGCCCCATGTCGCCAAGATATAAGATCATCATTGTCTGAATTCAGGGGGGACAATGCACGGGCAAGAGCAGCAACATCGGGATTAAAAACCAGCAAGATAGTGACAAAAGAGGGCGAAAGGTGGAGGGGTCACTGAGCGACTTTTCGGCATTTTCCAGGTTGTAAGTCATTTTGCCCCAGCGGTTTATAAGCGTTTCTCGATGGCCGGACCCCTGGCATTCATCTTAAGTCGTTTGCCTGCAAAAGGTTACGCGTAATTCCTCCGGCATTTTGACTGATCTTATTGTCATGTGAAAATATCCTGATATCTGCATGGTATCGGATAAATCCCACAAGGTATTGGGGAATATAACAGCCAATTCCTATAGCTATAGTCGCAGCACGGGAATAGTGGGGTATAGGTGTCGGACGAGTCAGACCCGTCGGACGGGAAATTTGGTTGCGGATGGATCGGGTTGGGATTAGGATGAAACGATATGCCAAATGTAAGATATATGGATGTGTAATGGATGGATATGAATTCAAAGGAAGAATTCGAACGATGTCCGTACAACTGATCCAAAAATATTACGAGGAAATCGAAAAACTCCGCAAGTACGGGGGATCCAGTAACGAATCCGTGCTTCGGTGGGCATTTCAGTCGCTGCTGAATGGTTATGCGCAACAACATGATCTGATGCTTGTACCGGAGCTGGACTACCGGACCACGACAGGGAAAACGGTCCGGCCGGACGGAACGCTCAAGGATTGTCTGCGGCTTGACTGGGGATATTGGGAGAGCAAGGATACCGATGACGATTTGCCGGAACCGACGAAACTGGACGGGAATGCAATCAGCGAATTGGATGAGGCGGTCAGCGAAATGAATACTATTTTAGCCGATCTGGAGAATGGAACCGGGGGAAAGGAATGAGCATTCGTGTGCGAATCGAAGATGCTTTTATTCTCTTCTCCATCGAACGGCTTGAGGCAGCTTTGTTGTCTATCCTTGTCGCTGTCGCCGCAACCGCAAGAAGACGCTATCCTCAAGGAACGCCATCTCTTTTATTCCCCGGAAAGGATATGGGAGACCGTGAGGCCTTCGAGAGATTTGTCAAGGATGAGATGCCGCGTATCTGCCGGATCAAAAATTTCAATGTAAATTTTCGTGGGGAAATGCACGCGGTGGAGCATATTTTCTATAAATGGATTCGATGTGAGTTGGCTCATGAAGCAGCCCTTCCACAAGATGTCGTATTTATTCCGGATCCTGATCCAGATCATCAACGATTACAAATACGAGACGACGGCGTCCTCGTATTGTCGCATGGCTGGATGTTTGGCCTCATTGATGTTGTTATTCATGCACCCGAAAATGCTGATCAGTTCGGGATTCCACCGAAAGCTCCACTTCCGATCTATCTTCCGAAAATTGATATGACTGTCGATACCGGTGGCAAATCGGAGAGGACAGCGCCGTGAGTCAAGACCGAGAAACGGTTTCGGCGGTCGGTGTCGAAGGCGTGGGAGTATCGGCTGGGGAACCGGTCGGCCATCGAGTGGATTCTGGAGGAGTATAAGGAGCGGAAACCGAAAGACCCGACCATCGCGGAGAAGTTCAATACCTACCGATTCGCGGATCATAAGGAAAAGGTCATCGACCTTATCGGGCGGGTCTGTACCGTCAGCGTGGAGACGATGAAGATTATCCGGGAGATGGAGAAGAAACAAAAGGAAGAAAAGTAGTCGGACGGGTCGGACACGTCGGACAGGTCGGATGAAAACCATTTAACTTGAAGGGAGAGTTGGGATGTACGGGAAGGACGATTTGATCGGTCCGCACGGAGGATACCGAAAGCTCAGGAGCTTTCAGACGGCCCAGGAGGTTTATGACGGGACGGTTATTTTTTGCGA
>JAAYVQ010000402.1 GCA_012517095.1 Phycisphaerae bacterium
GCCCATCGCGGCCTGGCCTGGATCGAGATCACCGCGTTCGGCAAGACCGCCCACGCCTCCATGCCCCACCTGGGAATCAACGCGATCACGCAAATGCAGACGCTCCTCGATCGCCTGCGGGATTATCTGCCTGCCCATACCCCCGACCCCATCCTCGGCGGGCCGACCCTCAGCGTTAACCAGATCGCCGGCGGCAAGGCCCCCAATGTCATCCCCGATCAGTGTTCCGTCACCATCGACACTCGCGTCGTCCCCGGCCAGACCCCCGACATGATCCTTGCGGATCTGGAGGAACTATTCCGCCAATTGACCGCAGCCGATCCGAAATTCCGCGCCGAGGCCAAAATGTCGCGTTTTGCCCCCCCGATGCGAACCGACCCCAAATGCGATTTCGTCCGCCGCGTCCAGTGGGCCGTCGAAGCCAAAGATACGGTTGCCGTCCGCTACACCACCGACGGACCCTACTTCGCCCAACTCGGCGCACCCGTCGTCGTCCTGGGCCCCGGCGATTCGGAACTGTGCCACAAACCCGACGAATCCGTCGCCCTCTCCGACCTCGACACCGGCAAAAAACTCTACAAATCCATCATCCGCGAATTCCTATCCTGAGGTTAGGCCCGAACGGCCGAAAGAATTTAGCCGGGGGTGGAGACCCCATTCCACAATTTAGCTTTTTGATTTTTCTACCGGTCCCAACGGGGCGACAGATCAGTCATTTGCATATACAGGTTATTAAAATTCCATAATTTTCCGGATAGACTTCTACTCCTGTTTGATGTATAATCATTCTGATAATTGAATTCTTTCGCTCACTGAACTTGTAGCGTTCTCAGTGAAACCGGCAAAGGTATCAGAAAAGGATATCGGTTTAGATTCGGAGGGTTCGTTCATGACACGGTATTTCTCACTTCTATCGGTTATCGTATGTCTTGTTTCCCCCCATTGGGTACTTGGTTTTGGAACCACCCAGCAAATCCCGGCGCCGGGTCAGACGCTTCCCTTCCTTGAGATTACAGGGCCGAACGAGGTGGTTGAAAATTCATCCGCTCAGTTTCTGGCGATCCTCCACAATCAGGATGGATCGACACAGGATGTGTCGACGGTGGTTTCCTGGAATACAACGCCTTCAGTTGTCGGTACGATCCAGGCGGGTCTTTTAATTGCCGGCGATTTAGACCATGCAATTCACGCAACGGTTCAGGCCCAATATCATGTCGAAGGCCTTGATCTTCAGGCCGAAAAAGGGATTTCCGTAGTTGGGATTTGCCCGACGGGTTTCGCCCTGCAATTCGACGGCCAGGATGATCTGGTCCGAGTTCCTCGTTCTGTCTCCCTGGAACCGGGTGATATCACGATTGAAATGTGGGTTAAAATTCAGGGGGACCAGCGATACCATGCGCGACTTCTCCGCAAATGCGCGGATTTCGGAAACGGATACATTACCTGCGTAAGCCATGGTGGGGACAATCGGATCCAGGTTCGGATTGACTTTTTTGTCGCCATCGCCGCTGATCCAAAACAGAACGCGATTTATCGCGATCAATGGCATCATGTTACCGCTACTTGCGACAAGGATTATGTCAAAATGTATATCGACGGGATCGAAGTTGCATCCGTATCGAATCCGAGGGACTCCATTCCACATACTCCAGTCGATTTGATCTTGGGTAACGGCGTGGAATCCTATTTGGAAGCATATAAAGGAATGATGGATGATGTCCGGATCTGGAATGTGGCTCGAACCGAGTCCCAGATTCGTGAGACGATGAATAATCGCCTCACTGGCTCGGAGCCGGGCCTTGTGGCTTATTGGAATTTCGATGAAGGTCAGGGTCAGGTAGTTCATGACCTGTCTTCGTTTGCCAACCATGGTTATCTTGGATCAAAATCTTCAGAGTTGGACGCAGCCGATCCTGTATGGGTTCCATCCGATGCACCGGTAGGAATATGTGAGGATGAAGAACCCGAATGGGTGAATACATACCATGTTGACGCCGTATTGGGTAACGACGACAACAACGGCCTGACCCATAGGCGGGCCTTCGCCACTATTCAAAAGGCCGTCGATGTCGCCGAAGAGGGCTGGACGGTTCTGGTCTGGCCCGGCACATATTACGAGGAAGTGGACCTCAAAGGGAAAGCCCTATTGCTTCAGGGCCAGCCCGGTGCTGTCATCGACAGCCAAGGCGGTTTCGGCCTAACCTTTGCAGCCGGTGAACAGGCGGACACTCAAGTTTCCAACTTCATCCTTCTCAATAACTACGCTGCCGTTTTCTGTGCCGGTTCCAGTCCCACCTTGCGGAATCTGACAATTGTTAATAATCGCAATGGCATTACGGCCTACACCGGCTCGTCTCCGACGATTTCCAACTGCATCCTCTGGAACAATACGCAGAACGATCTGATCGGGTGCACCGCGGTCTATTGCTGCGTTCAGGATATCGCAGCAGGCGAAGGAAATATCAGCCAGGATCCGTTGTTTGCAGATCTGGCCGGCGGCGATTTCCATCTCAAGTCCCGGATCGGCCGTTATGTGTCCGCCACGCAGCAATGGGTTCAGGATGATCTGACCAGTCCCTGTATCGATGCCGGCGATCCGTCCGACGATCCCTCGGCCGAGCCCTTGCCCAGCGGAGGCCGGATTAATATGGGAGCGTATGGCAATACTTCGGAAGCGAGTCAATCGCCCAATCCCTGGCCGAATGCCGCCGACCTTACGCATGATGGCCGCGTGAATCTGGCCGATCTGGCCGCCATCGCCGAACAATGGCTCTGGAAAGCATCTTGGATCCAATAATCGAAACAAATCCTGTTTTGATGGAAAAATAAAAAGGCCCCGGCTGGAACCATATGCCGGGGCCTCATTTTCGAACATTCTTTGCTATCTTTTTCCTCTGTGGCCAATCCAAAATCCAGTAAATCATGTTAACCGTGTCAAATTCCTGGACCGGTCCCTAATTGCCCTGAATTTATCGGAGGGCTTGGCGTGATACCTCTCACCAGCGAACAGAGACTTGTGTAGTTGTGTTTGGGATTTATTTAGATTTTAGGATTTAGTGCTTAGAATATATCCTGAATCCGTGTAATCCGTGAAATCCGTGGATGATATCGTCATCCCCA
>JAAYVQ010000403.1 GCA_012517095.1 Phycisphaerae bacterium
GTCCGGGTCAGACTATATCGCGGGCTCTCAGCACCACTGAGGTTCGACCTCCACGCCGGTTTCGTCTGATACGCCATTATACGCATCGGAATTCCATTTTCATCCTTTCAGGTAGAACCGAAGGTTCATGAAGACTATATCTACCGGATATGGTCTTTGCTATACAACCTATCGGATGGAATCATGGGCTTACCATGGGGATGATTTGGGTTGTTCGAAGCATTATCGGTCCCAGCAGGCCGGATTCGAGGGGTTTTTCATCCTTCTTCCACAATCGCCAACTCGTGAAGGTGAATCGTCCAGCCGGGCTGGATTTGCCTTCGAGTAACCACTGAGGCCATGTTTTCAGAGTACCCTCGGGATTTCGCTCGCTGTCCTCGGCCAACTGCTCATCACCAATCAGACGGTTCGGCCAAAGATTGACAACTCGAACTTCGAGTTCGTTAACCCCTGTCTTGGCGATATCGGTAATGTCCACAATAAACGGCGGTTTCCACAGCGTCGGAAAGATCTTGCCATTGAGTTTAACCTGGGCCATGACCGCCACTTTTCCCAAGTCCAGATACAGTCGCCGGCCGGATTGTTTCATCTCAACGGGAATGGAAATCGTCCGGGAATATGTTGCCTCTCCGGAGAAGTACTTTATGCCAATGTCGTCAATTACACTCCAGGATAACAGTTTATCAAAGGTCACCCTTTCCGGTGCTCCGCTGCCTGCGGCAAACCGGACCGTCCACGCGCCGGCGATTTCCAACGAAGGTTGAACCTGCACAACGGCCTTGGCGGTTTTGCCGGAAGATGAAACCCATTCGTATTTGCCCGTTTCAACAGCCTCCAATTCGATTCCTCCCTTGTCATTGCGGCCGATCTGAACGACCGCCTTCAGCGGCATTCTCGCCGGCACAAACGACAGCGTATCCGGATCCTGGCCGGTCAGACGGATCGACTTACCGTCAACAGTACAGTCGATGATCAGCGTCTTGACAATTCCAAACGCTGGATCGTCGCCTTCGGCCATTTGTGCGACCTTGAAGGTGGTAAAGCCGGCATCCACAAGCTTTTGCAGTTTCGCCCGGACATCGCGTGTGCGCTTCGGGTCCTCCAATACACCGTACCGCGCTGAATCGATCATCACCTTTGCCGGGTCACGGCCGACACAAATCCAATCGGGATCGATCGCCCTGGCGACATATTGTTTCCCTTCGATGGAGTACTCTACGGTAAGTGTTTTGACGACATTGACCGCAGGATCATCCCCTTCGGATATTTGTCGGACGAGGAATGTGAATTCACCGGTATCCACTCGGTCCTGAACCTTTGCGGTCACATCCCGTGTCCGTGCCGGGTCGTCAAGTACACCGTAGAGCGCCTTTCCAATCACGACCTTGACCGGAGGTTCTGGTATCGCAGAAAGGACCTCTTTTCCATTGCGTTTGACAAGAACAATCGCATCGCTTTTATCGACAGCTCGACGAAATACGACAAACACGGAACCACTCGGCTCAAACGGAATCGAGACCCGCGTCACACCGTTGTTTTCAGACCACAACGCAGCCGTCTCCAACCGGCCACTATCCGGCCACCACAGTTCCGGCGTCTTGCCGGAAATTCGAAACATACAAACCGTCGTAAACGCGGCTTGCTGCAGGTTCGCCACAAAATAAATCTCTCCTTCGTCGGAAGTCCGATGGATAAATCTCAACGGCTGGCTGCTGTTGAAATCCTGCGGGACTCCATCTTGCTGGAGGATTTTCTCCGGTTCGATGCCCCAGATCACCCGGCCCAGGCCACACCGTCGTTCTTTGACGCGATCTCCGTCGCAGTCACCCCATAGTTCGGCACCGATCCGTCTGATTTCCGCATCGCATTCGGGATACCCACTCAGGCTCGGTGACCTGGTCGGCCGCGGACCGACAATCGTTGCTCCCGCCTCGACCAATTCTTTGATCTTACTCAACAGCCGTGGCGTCATTGTGTTCGTCTGCGGCAAGAC
>JAAYVQ010000404.1 GCA_012517095.1 Phycisphaerae bacterium
CCCCGAAAACGGGGACATTAGAGGAAAGGAGAAATTCCATGAAGGAAAAGAAAGAACAAACGAAACTGACCACCGCTGACGGAGCACCCGTTGTGGATAATCAGAATGTGCTGACGGCCGGGCCGCGCGGCCCGCAGTTGCTTCAGGATGTCTGGTTTCTGGAAAAGCTGGCGCACTTTGATCGTGAGGTGATCCCGGAACGGCGTATGCACGCCAAGGGATCCGGAGCATACGGAACCTTTACGGTCACGCACGATATCACCCGCTACACACGGGCGAAGATCTTTTCGAAGGTGGGCAAGAAGACGGATTTGTTTGTGCGGTTTTCGACGGTGGCCGGGGAGCGCGGCGCGGCCGACGCTGAACGTGACATCCGGGGCTTTGCGATCAAATTTTACACCGAGGAAGGCAACTGGGACCTGGTGGGTAATAACACGCCGGTGTTTTTCCTGCGCGATCCCCTCAAGTTTCCAGATTTGAATCACGCGGTCAAGCGCGACCCGCGGACGAACCTGCGCAGCGCCAAGAACAACTGGGATTTCTGGACTTCGCTTCCCGAAGCGCTGCACCAGGTAACGATCGTGATGAGCGATCGGGGTATCCCGGCCAGCTATCGGCATATGCACGGATTCGGGAGTCATACCTTCAGCTTGATCAACGACAAGAAGGAACGGTACTGGGTCAAGTTTCATTTCAGGACGCAGCAGGGGATCAAGAATCTGACCGACGCCGAGGCCGAGGCGATCATCGGCAAATGTCGCGAGAGCCATCAGCGGGATCTCTATGAGAGCATTGAGAAGGGCGAGTTTCCAAAATGGACGATGTTCATTCAGGTCATGCCGGAAAAAGACGCGTTGAAATGTCCATATCACCCGTTCGACCTGACCAAGGTCTGGTTCCACAAGGATTTTCCGATGATCGAAGTGGGCGTACTGGAGCTCAACCGCAATCCGGAAAACTATTTCGCCGAAGTCGAGCAGTCCGCGTTTAATCCGGCCAGCGTCGTGCCGGGGATCGGTTTTTCGCCGGACAAGATGCTGCAAGGCCGGTTGTTTTCGTACGGCGATGCGCAGCGGTATCGACTGGGAGTCAACCTGCACCAGATTCCGGTCAATGCGCCGCGGTGTCCCGTCCATAGTTATCACCGCGACGGCACGATGCGCGTGGATGGCAATTACGGCAGCACGCTGGGCTACGAACCGAACAGTTATGGACAATGGCAGCAACAACCGGAATTCGCCGAGCCGCCGCTGGATCTTTATGGCGCGGCCGCACATTGGGACCATCGCGAAGATTCCGACTATTACAGCCAGCCGGGCAAGCTGTTCCGGTTGATGACCCCGGCACAGCAGGCGGTCCTTTTTGCCAACACGGGGCGCGCAATGGGAGACGCCCCGCGGGAAATCAAGATTCGGCACATTGGCAATTGCCTGAAGGCCGATCCGGCGTACGGCAAGGGCGTGGCGGATGCGCTTGGAATTCCGCTGAACGAGGTTTCGAAATAAGCGCAAGGAAATTGAATCGAGATTCTCCATTGGGGGATTGCTCGCAAGATCGGCCGGCAATCCCCTGATTTTTTGACTCGGGTCAATCGTTCTTCCGGCACAAATTGACAACCCGTTCAGAAAAAGCGATCGATGAGAAGACGGGCGGAGCAGGCAATATCCACGGCGATACCGCCGCACAAGAGGATCCAGCGGAAGAGGTTCCAACGGAGCTTGGAACGGGTGAGGAAGAAGATGGAGGCGGTCATGACGGCGGCCAGCGCATAGGACAGACCGGTAACACGGAAAACCGGGCCGCCCTTGCCGGCGGCGTTGAGAACAAGCATAAGAATGGCCATGACACCGACGGTCAGGGTACAGCCGAATATCCAACGGCGGTCCGATGCGCCCGCCCAGGCCAGACCCTGAAGCCCAAGGCCGGTCAGGACAGCGGCGTAGAGCATGGGGACAGCCAGCCAGAAGATCGGGGGCACGGCGAAAATCGGATCAGCCAGAGAGAGCAAAAGGGCAACGGCGACGGTGATCAGGACGCTCATGCGGCGGATGATCACATACATCATCAGACCAAGGGCAAAAGCGGGCAAGGCAACATGATAGACGCTGAGCGAAAATCGGACGCCGTCCCACAGGGGAATCGCCAGGCCGACGGCATGTTGCCAGCCGGTGCGGACCTGGATGGGCATGAAAAAACCGCTCACGCCGGCGCTGAGCCGGAAAAAGGCCGCCACAAGAACAAACGGCAGGATCGCCAGCAGAATGTTGAGGGTCGATTGAGCGCCGGTCTTGGCCAGTCGGGCCCGGTAGTAAACGGCGGGACAAAACATCCACGGCAACAACGCCGCAGGTAAACCGGCGGCGGGATGAAAGGCGGAAAAGCTGAGCATGAAGGGACAGAAACCGTAGATCGCGCCGGCAAAGAGGGAACCGCCAAAACTGCTGATCCACCGGCGGCTCAGGACAAAACACCCCAACGCTCCTGTCACCGAATGCATCGCATAGGCGGCGACCTCCGGAAATCGTACCCGGATATACGGCCCGAACAGATAGACCGCCAAAACCAGATAGAGCAGGGTCGCCCCCGTACCCGGCCCCAGCGGCCGCCAGTCCCGGCTGGTAAGGGACAACTTCGCGAGCGTATTTGACTTCCTGGTCACTCTTCACCTGTTGCTGATTCTCAGGATCATCGTCCCGCCTGTCAGAATCAAACCCGGATTGTACTACACTCCGTCGAAAGCGACAAGTGGAATTCATCGGCGGAAGTCCCGCTTGCCCACGATGAGACGGCGAGTTTTGAGGGTCATCAAGAAACTATGAACGGAAAATGAATTGGACTCTTTACAATTCTGCGATACTCTTTACAATATCGGATATGGATACGAAAGTACTGGTTGTGGATGATGAACGGGATTTGCTGGAGCTTTTGTCCATGAATCTCGGTCGAGAGGGCTATCAGGTTCTGACCGCGGAAACGGGAGCGGCGGCACAGGAAATTTTGCGCACCGAGAGGCCGAACTTGATTCTTCTGGATATCATGCTGGCGGATATTTCCGGAATCAAGCTGACGAAAATCCTCAAGCGAGATCCGGCTACGGCCTCGATCCCCATCATCCTTCTGACGGCCAAGGATACCGAAACGGATATTGTCGTCGGATTGACTGTCGGGGCGGACGACTATGTCACCAAACCCTTCAGTACCTCCGTATTGACCGCTCGCATGGAAGCGGTCCTTCGCCGCAGCGAATCCAAACCGGCTGAGACGGGGGAAATCCTGCAGGCCGGACCCATTCGGATTCATCCGGTGGCCCGGCAGGTGTGGGCGGAAAACACTCCCGTCGATCTGACGGGGGGGGAGTTTAATATTTTACTGACCCTGGTTCAATCGGCGGGCAAGGTGGTTTCGCGGGATCAACTCAAAGGATCACTGGGCCCGACTTCCCACGGCCAGAAGGACCGGATCGTGGATGTACATGTCGCCTCGCTGCGAAAGAAACTCGGGCCCGCTCGAACCCGGCTGCGAACGGTTCACCGACACGGATATCGCATTCTGGTTTAAATTCGGATCAGAGCGGCGAAAATGAAGGGATCTCAGCGGGCGTCGATCTGATCGGCCACGACAGCGGTTTCGGCCGGAACAGTTTGTTTGGGCAGCGTAAAACGGAAACTGCATCCGCACCCTGGAACGCTATCCACCCAGATCCGTCCCTTGTGCATTTCGACCAGATTCTTGGCGATCGTCAAACCCAAACCCGTTCCGTGTTCTCCGGCTCCGGCGATCTTGTGTATCTGGACAAACCGGTCAAATATTTTTTTAATTTCATCGGGGGTCAGTCCCGGGCCATTGTCGCAAACGGCGATCTCCACTTCGGCGGGCTGATCGACCAGCTCCACGCGGATCCAGCCGCCGACGGGGATGAATTTAATGGAATTCCCGATCAGATTGGTCAGTACCTGAATGATCCGATCTCGGTCGGCCATCACGGACAGATCGGCCTGGGGCAAATCGAATTCGATTCGAATGGATTTGGCGGAGGCCAGGGCCTGCAGCGACTGTGCGACCTCCTCAATAAGCGTTTGCAGGACGATTTCGGAACAATGCAACTGAAGAGTGCCGGACTCGATTTTGGAGATGTCGAGAAAATCCCCGATGATGCGGGAAAGCCGATCGACGCTTTTGTCGGCCATGCGGAGATTATCCTGGAGTTTCGGGCTCAGTTTTCCCATGACTCCGGCCAGAGCATTGGAGATGATATTTTTGAAGATACACAGGGGCGTACGAAGTTCGTGGGAGACCGTGGAGACGAATTCGCTCTTGAGACGGTCGTGTTCGCGAAGGACTTCGTTGGCCCGCGTGAGTTCGATCTGGGCAAGCTTGACCTCGGTGATGTCGTGAGCATAGAGATTGACATAATCGGATTCGTTGATGGGGGCGAAAACGACGGAGAAGACGCGATCTGCGGCGCAAACCTCGAGATTTTCGGGGACCCCCGAAACCCGAACCCCTTGAATAAATTCGAGCACATCGGGAGGCACGGCCTGCCCGACGGCAGAACCCCAGAGCTTCAACAAGACCTCGCTGGCCTTGTTGGCATAGAGGATCTTTCCCGCGGTGTCCGCTCGCAGAACGGGACTGGGATCTTCCGAGGGAAATCGCGCCAGTTGTTCGACCTGCTGTTCGATGCGCCGATAGTCGGTCATATCCAGCATCAGGCCATCCCACAGCGTATCGCCCGAGGGTAACCGTTCGGGGCGCGCCACGGCCCGAAACGATCGTTTCTGGTCATTCCAGGTTCCGCCGCCCGTCCACTCCAGGGGGATCAGGGCGCCAGCGGACTCGGCCAGAAGCCGATACAATTCGGCGCGGTCGGCCGCATCGAGCCGCCCGATCAGGATTTGGGGATCTTCCCGAAGCTGGTCGGGCTCCAATCCGAACATGGACCGACAGTTATCGCTGACGAAATCGAAAACCAGCGAACCGTCGGATTTGAGGATCCAGCGAAAGACCAAGCCGGGAACATTGGCCACCATGCGTTCATAGCGGGTCCGGGAAAGGTCCAGCGCCTCTTCCATCTGGCGTCGATCGGTGACATCCTCGATAAGGCCCTCGCAACGGGACAAAAGGCCGCGTTCATCCCGATGGACGATGACGGTATCGCGAATCCATCGAACAGATCCGTCGAGGCGGCGAATCTTGAACTCGTAGGGCCCGGTTTGTTCTCCCTGGAATCGTTTTTGCAGGTCCTCCCAGGCGGATAGCCGATACTCAGGCAAAATCAGGGAGTTCCACAAACTTTCGTCGCTGGTCAATTGGTGCGCGGTATAACCGGTCACGGCCAGGCATCCTCTTCCTCGACTGATCGTCCTGGATTGGCCCTGTTCGAACTGGATCGCATAGTGAAATCCGGTCAGACTCAGGTTCTGCTCAAAGCGGGCCAGCGCTTCGTTCACGGACTGCTGGAGAACTTCGGGGGGACACGGTTTGGTTAGAAATCGGAAGATCTGCCCGTTGTTCACGGCCTGAACCGCGACATCCAGATCGGCAAAGCCGGTCAGGATCATGCAGACCGCATCCGGGTTGCGAAGGGTCGTTAATTTCAGAAATTCCAGGCCGTCGAGTCCCTTCATCCGAAGGTCGGAAATGACGACGGCAAACGGTCCCTGCGATTCGATGATCTCGAGGGCGCGCGTCGAATCGTCGCAGGTCTCGATTTCGAATTTTCGCCGAAGTTGCCTGCGGAGGGCCGTCAGCACATTCGGATCGTCATCGATAAACAGGATTCGTCGGCTCCGATTATCCGACATTGGCCAAGTCCTCCACAAGAGCGGCTTTGTGGGAACGCAGCCAGGAATCCATTTGTTCGGCCACTCCGAAGGACTGCAGGTACTCGACATTCATCGCTTCGGTCCAACCGTCGGCCAGACTGTTTTGTCGCTGATGATCGATCCAGTTGGCCACATAGACGGCGTCGGTAACGGAGAACACCGATTGCGAACACAACCAGGGTTCATGGTGATAGGTGACGGCTTCGATGATGGGACTGGGAAGTCCCCACAAGTCAAGCAAGTATCCGCCCAATTCGGCATGGGAGGCCTGGAGAGCGAGTCGTTCCGAACCGTAGACGGGAAAATACCGCGATCTCGACTCCAAAATGGTTTTCCAGTACTCTTCGGGGAAACTGGAGATCAGGATCATCTTTCCCGCATCGTGAAGGATTCCGGCCATCGAAGCCACATCCAACTGATCGTCGGGCATGTGAAGGCCATTGCAGATGGCGCGAGCCAGAGTTCCGACGCGCATACAATGTTCCTGAAGCTGATCGACGCAGAACCTTCGAATCGAGGATTCGACCAATTCGCTGAAAACGCCACTGGTCAGGATCAAGGCCTCCGCGGCCTTAAATCCGAGAAAGGATACGGCGTGGACGGGATCGAAAATTTTCTGACCCTGGACGGTCACAAAGGCGTTGTTGACCACCTGCAGGATTTTCGACGACAGGCCGATATCCTGGGCGACGACCTGGCCGATCCTTCGCAAGCTGCAGGACGGATTGTTCAGCAAATCCATGACTTCCCGATAGGCCTTGGGCAATACGGGAAGCGACGTCAGCCGCGAGAGGACATCGGACAGGTCCGTGGAGTGAAGTCGGTCATAGAGGGCCAGAGCGCGTTCGACCATTTTTTTGAGGGTCTCGGCGTCACAGGGCTTGGAAATAAACTGATGCACGCAACGGGAGGCCCGCGTCCGCAGGGGCTGATCGGCATATCCGCTGAGCATAATGCGAATGGTTTGGGGGGCTTTCTCACGGACGATCTCGAGCAATTGCAGGCCGTCCATTCCGGACATGCGCAGATCAGATATGATCACATCATAGGGGGCGCTTTGCATGGCGGTGAGAGCGTCTTCTCCGCGGGTGACAAACTCCATCTTCCACTGGCCGCGCATCGGATGCAGCATACGACGCAGACCATCGAGGACATTTCGTTCGTCGTCAACAAACAGGATTCGTCTGGACTGGCTCATTGGATTTCCGTGGTTTTTGTTCGATCGGAATTCGAACGGTAAAGGTCGTTCCCCGGCCGGGTTGGGTGTCCCAGGTCAGGGTTCCATGGTGTTTGTCCACCACAATCGTTTTGACATACAACAGCCCCTGTCCGGTGCCCTTGTCATGTCCCTTGGTCGTAAAGAAGGGTTCAAACATCCGTTTCTGGACTTCCTCGGGGATTCCGGTGCCGGTATCGGAGACCGTGATCTCGACGAAAGCGTCGTCTTTGCGGGTCGTAACACGAATGGTTCCCTTTTGCATTCCGGAGTTCCCGACAACATCTCCGACGGCATGGGCGGCATTGACCAGCAGATTGATCAGGACCTGATTGAGGTCGTCGATACAACACATGACCATTGGCAGATCCGGATCGAGATTGGTTTCGACCTCGGCGACATACTTGAGCTGGTGGTGCACGATAATCAGAGTGCTTCGAATGGCCTTGTTGAGATCGGCCGGGGCCATGCGGCGCTCGTCGATATGCGAAAAATCCCGCATGGCCGTCACAATCGCGGTGACATGCCGGATTCCATCCACGCTCTGGCGGATCGCCTGGGGGATTTCCTGCCGGAGAAAATCGAAATCCGACGCGTCGGAGGCATCGACGACGGAGGGAGATCCGTCGATTCCGGAGGCGGCCTCTTCCGTCAACCGATGACCGCGCCGAACCAGTTCCAGAATCTGATCGAAGGATTCGCCGAGGAACTGCAGATTGTCGCCGATAAACTGAATCGGCGTATTGATTTCATGAACGATCCCGGCGGCCAGTTGTCCCATGCTTTGCAGAAGACGCGTACGATCGAGTCGCTTTCGGACCTGGATCATATCGGTTTGATCCACAAGGATGCCGTCCACGCGAACGGTTCCATCGGGGGCTCGTTCCACGCGGACGAAATCCTGGACAAATCGTTCCCGTTCGGAACGAGTCCATACGCGGTATTCGATTTTCCCCTCGCCGCCCTGGCGAATGATCTCTTTCAGGGTGGATTGGTAAAATGCCCGATCGCGGGGATGGATCTGTTCGATCCAGCCAATGGAACGACCGGTCAATTCGGAAACGGGGCGATCCATCAGCGATTCCAGAGGACCGAGCCAACCGTCGATCCACAAGGACGGATCCGTCCAGCTCCCGGTATAGAGAATCTGGGATAACCGGGTCAACAAACCCGGAAGCGAGGTCACCGCTGGAATCCTATCCATTTCCCGTAGGGCCTGCATGATTGGCTCTCTTTGACCACCAAACCTGAAGCCGTCGTAATTCAAACAATTTTGTATCGACGATTTTGATTTATGAATCTCGATATTTGCCGCAAAATACCCGTGGAACATCACGGATCGGGATATTATCGGTGCCCGTCCAACGGAGCGTCCCATAATAATCCTGTCTTCGGGAGTATGCGGGAAACGAAAACGGAGCGGGGAATGGATCAGCCCCGTCCGATCGCCAAATCGAGCATGGTCTGGGTCACACGGTCCAGCGGGACGACTTTTTCGACGCCGCCTTTATCGAAGGCGGCCTTGGGCATACCATAGACAACGCAGGAGGCCTCATCCTGGCCGACGGTTCGGGCGCCGGCTTTTCGCATGGCCAGCAGCCCGTCGGCGCCATCGTCGCCCATGCCGGTCAGGATCGCGCCGACGGCGTTGGCGCCGGCATACTTGGCCACTGAATTAAACAGGACTTCCACGCTCGGTTTTTGATGGCAGACCATGGGGCCGTCCTTGATGGTCACATAATAACTGGCACCGGAACGCTGTAACAGCATGTGATATCCCCCGGGAGCGATGAGGACCCGGCCGGGAATCACATGTTCTCCGTCGTGGGCTTCCCGAATTTCGACCTGGCACAAGGTATTCAGCCGCTGGGCAAAGGACTTGGTGAACATCGCCGGCATGTGCTGGACGATCACGGTTCCGGGGGCGTTGGAGGGCATCGAGGTCAGCACAACCGTCAGGGCCTGAACGCCGCCGGTAGAAGCGCCAATGGCGAAAATTTTGTCGGTGGTTTCCGCCATGGCCGTCGCGATTCCCGATTTTTTGGCGTTCACGGGTTCGCGATAGACGACATGGGCGTGCGCAACGGCCTTGATTTTCTGGATCAGGGACTGGCAGACATCCGTGACCGTATAGGCGGAACCGGGTTTGGACATGACATCGACGGCTCCGGCCTCCAGCCCCGCCAGGGCCGTTTTGCTGCCCTCCGGCGTCAGGGAACTGAGAATAATCACGGGCATCGGACGGGCTTTCATCAACTTGGTCAGAAAGGTAATGCCGTCCATGCGGGGCATTTCGACATCGAGGGTCAGCACATCGGGATTGAGTTGAACGATCTTGTCGCGAGCGACATACGGATCCGGAGCGGTCCCGACCACTTCAATTTCCGGATCGTTGCCCAGTTCCTGAGTCAGAATTTTTCGGACGATCGCGGAATCATCGACGATCAGCACTTTAATGGTTCGAGTTACGACTGGCATAGTTCCCCTCGCTTAGGAGTTGGCGTCAAGGCAGACGGCGACCGGATGTCCGACGACATCCAAGACGGCGACCTCTTCCCGCTGGATCCATTGGTTCCAATCCCGGGATTCACCCTCGGGCAGGATATGAGGAATGGAAACATCAAACACATCGGTCTCGGGAGTCGCCAACAACGGCAGGACCAAACCGCAGGTGATATTGACCAATTCCCGAAGAGCGTCCAAACACTGCGGCTCCGTCGGCTGATCCAGAAGCCCCATATTGGAGGCCAGCTCACGGGCAAAATCGAGACCGGCCAAAATTTGAATCGAACCGTTCACCGAACCGGAGAATTGAATTTCGGCCAGCCGGATTCGATCGGGAGCCGGGGGCGTTTCCAGACAGGGTAAAACATCCAGGAAGGCCATCCGCTCCAGGGCCTGGGCAACCGATTGGGTCACAATCGTTTTGGCTTCACTGACTATCATTCTGAACCCCCAGATATCGGGAAATCACGGAACGGAATTCCTCGGGCGTAAACGGTTTGTGAAGGTAATCGCGCACTCCTTCGGACAACAGTTCTTTGATTCGCGTCGAACTGGACTCGGTGGTCACCATGACCACGGGAACCTGGGCCCGGTTTTTTTGCTGACGCATCTGATGAATCATTTCGATGCCGGACATCTGCGGCATATTCAGGTCGGCCAGGACCAGATCCACCGGTTCGGTATCCAGAAGATTCAGGGCCGCCAGACCGTCGGCGGCCTCCAGAATTCGGCCAACCGGAATGTCGATCATGCCCAGGATTCGCTTGATCGCCGTCCGGGTCAGAACCGAGTCATCCACGATTAAGATGTTGTAGGCCATACCCATCTCCCTTTTCCATCCGTCATCGGATGGAATAATTGGGTTTCATTTTCAACAGGCCCAGATTGGCCATTTCTTCCGGCAATTTTTCCCCCAGATTGGTCTTGATCACATAGGCCTCGCATCCTCCGCGAAACGCCGAAAAGATATGGTCGGAATGGTGCTGGGAGGTAATCATGATGATTTTGACGCCATCCAAGCCTTCGACGCCGTTCTGTCGCTCCAGAAGCCGGATCGCCGACAGGGTTTCATGCCCATCCATGTCGGGCATTTGAATATCGAGCGTTACCAGTTGATACGGATCTCCGTCTTCGAAAGCCCGCAGAAACATGGCATAGCCGCTCTTGCCGTCATCGGCAAAGGAACAATCGCAGAATTCCAGCAGAATCATTTTCACCCGCTGACGACACACCGGATCATCGTCGATCACGAGGGTTTTGATTTTTCGCGGCGCCTTTGTTTCGGAGGATTCCGAGGCCGAATTGCCTTTTTGTTGAACGAATCCGATCACGCTCTCGATCCAGTCTTTGACCCGCAAGACCATATCCGCCCGATCGGACATTTTCTGAATTTCCTCGAAGGCCGATTCCGCTTCGTGACAGAGAGTATAGACATCCATCAACCCGCTCATACCGGAATCCCCCTTGATGGAATGGAGGACGCGGCGAATGATGGCGCAATTGTTCTGGACGGACTGGCCGGCTTCGAGAGCCATCGCCGATTCTTCCAACTGACCCAGGAGCGTGGTGACCGAATCCACATAGGGTTCCCACAACTCCTCGATGATCGACTGCGTATGGACTCGTTTCGGATCGGGGAGAGCTCCACGAGTTCGCAGCGATCGAAAATCCATCGATTCCATAGTCCTATCCTTTGGTTCGAAGTGACATTAGAGCGTTTTCTCCAGGCCGATTGACCGAACCGTCACCGCCCCATCGGCCAGATTCAGATACATGTTTCTCGGCGAATGTCCGCCGACATCTTCGGCGTCGATGAACATGCCGTATTGCCAGAGAATTTTTCGGATGGACAGGTAATTGCGCTTCCCGATATCAAACCCTTTGGGACCGGTATTCATGGTGGCCCCGCCGGCGATCTTGACATGGATGCGTTTGGTCACGGCGCCCAGCGCGGCCATGGAAGCGACCAGACATTGCATGCCCGTGTCGGCAAACATACAGGGGTATCGATCGGCCTTGGGCTTGTCCAGCGTGGACGCGGGCAACTGGTAATGCAGCATGCCCCCGACTTTCGCCAGAGGATCGAACAGCGCCACTCCGATGCACGACCCGAGCGAGTAGGTGGTCAGGACGGCATTGGGATCGTTGGAGACCTTGGCATCCGATATATCGACGACGACTCGATTTTTCACGATAGGATCCTCTATGCTTTGCGATAAATCGTCGGCTGAACATACTGAAACTTGTGCTCGATCCCGGTCAGAGATTCTGAATGACCGGTGAACAACACTCCCCCCTCGTCGAGCAATTGCCAGAACCGGTTGACCAGTTTCTGCTGGGTCGGTTTGTCGAAATAGATCATGACATTTCGACAGAAGATAAAGTCCACCGGGGGACGAATGGGCCATTCTTCCATCAGGTTCAGATGGCCGAACAGGACCAGCTCCCGTACCGAATGGGCCATTTCGTATTCCGTCTGCCCGTTGTGTCGGACGGGAACCAGATACTTCTGTTTCTGCTGCGGTGTCAGCGGATCTACGCGGCGGGCATCGTACCGGCCGGCCTTGGCAAGGGCCAGCACTTTGGTCGAGATATCGGTCGCCAGGACCTTGACATCCCAGTGTCCCTGTCCCTGCAGGGTATCCAACAGGGTAATGGCGATGGTGTAGGGTTCTTCGCCCGACGAACACCCCGCGCTCCAGGCGCGGATACGAAGCCGTCCGGATTCTTTTTTCCGACGAATCAGACTGGGATAAAACGAATTGTAGAGAAAATCAAAATGCTGGATTTCCCGGAAAAAGCTGGTCAGGTTGGTGCTCAGGGAGTCGATCAAGGTGGTGAATTCATTTCCGGTCGGGTCGTTGACGGCAAATTGGATGTATTCCGTGAAAGACCGAATGTTCAGGGCGCGCAACCGTTTGGCGAGGCGCGCCCGGACCAGCTCTCGTTTGCCATCATGCAGATTGATTCCGCAATGCTGGTACACCAGATCGCTAACGAGTCGAAATTCCTCTTCGCTAAGAACCAGGTCGTCTAAGATCGATTCCAGCATCGTAACGCTTACCCCCAAATTGGAACAAATCGTCAAGCATTGCACGCCATTTCCAAAAGGCCCGGCACATCCACAATCAAGCTGATTTTCCCGTCCCCCATAATCGCCCCACCTGAAATCCCCCGCACTTTTCCGATTCCTTCGCCCAGACTCTTGATCACAACCTGCTGCTGACCCAGGAGTTCATCGACCATCAGGCATCCGCGTTTCTGGTCCTCTTCGACAACGACCAGTGACGCCTCGGACGGCACCTCGCTGTCGGGTTTAACGCCGAAAAGCTTGTACAAACGGACCAGGGGGATTAAATCGCCCTGTACGAGAACCATTTCCGCCCGTTGCTGGACGGTGGAGATCTGGTCGGTCGAAGGACGCAGACAACTCTCGATATTGACGATCGGGATAATGTATCGGGTTTGTCCGATTCGCACGATCTGTCCTTCG
>JAAYVQ010000405.1 GCA_012517095.1 Phycisphaerae bacterium
CCCCGCGTTCAGGGCATGGAAGGCCAAAATATTGGTTCCAACCTTGAGTTGATTGACATTTCCCGATAGATCAAATGTTTCCCAACCGGAGCTTTCATGTCCCGCCTGATTCCATGAATTCCAGGTCGGCGTTCCGGTAATATTGCTGCTTTGGGTCACTTTTGTCCCATTAAGGTACGCCACAAAACCATCATCATATCGAACCTTAAGCGTTAAGGAATTAATAAGGGATTTCTGATTGGAAGTTACTGAAAACGGGATTCGGACATACGCTGAAATCTTTTGATTGACGAACATTTCATTGAGCAGATTATAACTGATCATCGACTCGTAACCGGTATCCCGTTCGTACCCCAATCCGCCGGTTTTACCCGGTATGACGGGTGTTCCTGCGGTCCAACCCGAATCCACAAAGGGCTCGTTGCCACCCCTCCAGGTGGTTCCGATATCCGATGAGGGCACGAAAATATTCTTGTTCGCGTTTTCCGGTACCAGGGTAATGTTGCCCGACAATAGCGAATCAACCCCTTGCCGCGGATCCGTCCCGTCCAGAGTATAATAGATCGTTCCAATTGCGTCTGGGGCGTTGGACATGCTCAATACATCTCCCGGCCAAGCATTTCCTCCCGAACGAATCCCGCCATTGAGCATAAGAATGGGAGCTGCGACGGTGAACAGTGTTTCGTTTTTGCATTGATTGAAAAAGATTTCGTCCCGTTGTTTAAACCAGACATCCGGAAGATGGGTGTTGATGTAAGGAATTACACCGATAACCTCATTCTTGAGCTCGTTAAATCGTTCATTGAGATGTGCCTCGGTTAGCGCGCCACCAGGTTCCAGAAAGTGCTTTTGCATCCGATCACACCAGAGCTGGCGAAAGTCCGGATGGGCCTTCAACGCCCGATAGAGGATGGACAGATACCCACCTTGCGAACTGAGTTCCCCCATACGGTTTCGGCCGACATCGCCGTCCATACTGCCTTCGGCGTCCCAGATAAAGAACCGCCAACGACCCTCCGATGACCGTTCACATGCGGCCGACCAGTTGTTCTGAGGCCAGTCCCAGTTTCCTCCAAAACCCTGGAGGATCAGGTAATCCACAAAATTTACGACATCAATTTGTTTCAGCATCTCCAAATAGTTTGCCGAATCGGACAGATTTCGGGTTTGGGCAAAAGAGATCATGTTGTCCCATTTGACAGTATCGCCTTCGCGGATTCCACTCATGGTCATGACATCCCACGCCTGCTTACTGTTGTACCAGTGCTGGCAGAAACTCTCGCTGATATGTTCGGTGATGTTGTAATATCCTTTGTACTCTCCGTTGATCAGGAGATTGGCGAAGGTTCCGCTGCACGCAATATGTCCCATATCTTTATGGAGACGGCGCTGCAATTCGTCGCGAACGAATGGATTGGAAATATCGTTGTGTCCCCCCCGCAAGACGATACTATCGAACGAGTCGGTATCAAATCCGGGGAAGAGAGGATATTCGAGTTTTGGACTGCCGTATTCATCTCGAAAATAGAGGCGAAAACTGAATTTGTAGGGATAACCCCAGTATCCCGTCGGCTGCATTCTGTATCGCGGCCGCATCCATTCGCTCCCATGAACCCGGATTCCGCAATCTTCGTGAAATCCGCTGTTATCCAACGGAGAAATCAACTCCGCCGAAACCGGTCTTTCGAAAGCGATTCCCCGTTGCATGGGATTGTTAAAACTGGAGCCACCGGAAGATATCCAGACATCGTTGTAGCTTCCACCATAAATCGCCATCACCCCTGAGTTGGCGGGTGTAACGGTTGCACCCGCCGTCATATCATAATAGAATACCCGCGCCGCGTCTCCCACCAGCGAAATCGCCGGAAGTCCATTGAGGGCTGTCTGATATCCAGAGTGACTTGCTGGAAAGATATAGGTTTGTGTGTCGATATTGCTGGATTTCCACCCGGGCTTGAAAGCAGCCGCTCGAATACATATCGTTTTGTTGATCCCGATCGGTCCGGTATAGGTGATGCCATTGGATAATGTCGGGTCGGTTCCATTGAGGGTATATCGGATCGTCGCGCCGTCGGTATCCGTGGTGATAGCGACATTGAAGGGCGAAGTATAGAATCCCCGGTTCACGCTGAATTTCGTATCTTTGACAAATCCCGGAAAACCCGTGCCGTTGACCTTCCCGGGCGTCAACAACGCGAAATACCGCTCAACATCCATTTCAGTCAAGCCGTAGGAAATGTTCTCCTTCTGCGGC
>JAAYVQ010000406.1 GCA_012517095.1 Phycisphaerae bacterium
AACGCGATTCGGGCCTGAAGTTTGGTATTGTGCCGCCTTTGACGAATGACCCAAAAACCGACTCAAAATGAATTTTGTACCCGATTTCACATGGATTGTTGTCTTGAATGATCTGGGATAAAGTTGATTGATCACATGTTTTGCTATCAGATCAGGGCGGGAATGAAGATCATGGGTCCGTACGAGTCGGATCCAAATAAGCGGGGCTGCAAGAAATGAATCCTGCAGCCCCGATATGCGACATACAAGCTGAATCGGACAAGATATTATCCGATTCCGCAGTTAGGGTAAAGCATTACTCAAACGGATTCTCGCAAGTGGGATCCCGCGGATCGTTGCACTTGAGCCAGTTGGCGGCAAATTCCGCGAAGTCTGCCAGGGTAACATGGCAGTCCTTGTTGTAATCGCCGAACAGCACCATATCCGGAATAGCAACGACATCCGCACAAGTCGGATTGGTAACAACGACAGACACTTCGGAGAAGATCGAATTGTCCAACCCGCTCTTGCCGTCATTGACTGTCAGACGCAGCGTAAAGGTTCCATCCTTGGTGAACACCGCTTTGGGATCTACCACGCTGTCACTGGGATCGAATGTGATACTCGGATCACTGGCCGTCCACTTATAGTTGATGGTATCATCATCATTAAGATCGATAGCCGTTGCTTCCATCTGGATGAACTTGCGAACCGACAGGACCAGATCGGCCGGATCCACAACGCTCACCACCGGCGGAACATTCTCGCCCATCCGGGCCAGATCCTGAACCTGGGCCTCGGTCAGCGGATAGTTATAGATCCGGAGATCATCGAGCATTCCCTTGAAATAGTCTCCAGCAACCGTGACGGTATTGCTTTTGGTCCCCAGGAAGAGGGGATCCTGGGTGATTCCGATTTCCCCCGATGCGGGGATCGAACCGGCCAGCCAACCATCGACATACATTTTCATTGCGCTGCCGTCATACACGCCTGCGATATGATGCCATGCCCCGGTGGTGGGCAATGGGGTTTCCAACCGACCGACATTGGCCAAATGGAAAACAAGATTCCCCCACTCGGCCAACAGACGGAACTGATTGTCGGAAGCGCCTTTCTGCAGGATGCGCCGGTTGGCGAATTCGCCGTTGGCTCGGAGATAATCGTCGGCTTTCATCCAGGCGGAAATCGTAATACGCCACTTGATGTTATTCAGATCCCCCTCAGCGAAATTCGGATCCGTCTTGATCTGGACATATCCACCGTTCCCGAATTTCACTCCGTAATTATTCGGGGCCTCGGAGGGAATCCAGCCGGCGGCAAAAGTCGGAGCGGACGGGGCCGGCGTCGTTTCGTCAACATTGGCCGTAAAGCCGAAGAGACCCTTGTTGTTATTACCCGAACTGTCGAAGGCGGTGGTTCCCGATCCCTCGTTAAACTTCCAGTGGCCGACTAGGGCGTCGTCTTTCACCGAATCCCAGACGCGGTATTGGACAATGTCATTGACATCATGGTTGTGCTGATCCTTGACGCGAAGCTCCAATTCATAGACGCCACCCTCAGGGAAGGCCACTTCGGCGACGAGCTGGTTTTGTGTTCCATTAAACGAAACGGGAGCCGGACCGCTGTGATGTAACCACTGATAGGTCAATTGATCGTTCGGAATATGGGAATCTGAGACCGTTGCGGCCGTTTGAATCGGGGAGTCGGACAGCAGGACGAATTGATCGGGCCCGGCGTCAATCGAAGGCGGCAAATCCCAACCTTCCTCCGGCATTTCAATGATTTCGATCTCGGCGATCTGCATACTGTTGGCGCCGCCGGGATAGATGCTATGACGAATTGCCGGGAACATGACTTGATAGTGATCGTAAGCGACGGTATTGGCGAAGACGATCTGCGTTGTGCCTTTCGTATTTCGTGCCCAGGGCGTCGCTTGACGGAAGTCAAAAATAGTTCCCTCGGCAATCAGGGTCCACGGTCCATTAATACTGTCGTTGGAACCATAGAGTTCCCATGAAATCGGGTCGCGGGCTTCAGCATCATTGGCCGTCGTGAAAGTCATTCCCCCGGCGATCGTTTGGGTACGAGTGGGGGTAACGCGGATGCCTGTGGGCTGTATCTCACCCTTGAAGTGGAGGAACTTCGTCCCCGAATTATTGTCAAATGCGTACTGAGGGGCCTCAGCGGCCGGCCAACCGTGATTGTCTCCGGTGGAGACTCCATCGTTGGGTACACCCTGAATCGCTATCGTGCCGCCGTCGGTGATATCCGTCTGGGCATACAAACAGGCCGACAGAGCAATCATAAAACCAAAAACGATAAACCTTTTCATACAGTACCTCCCGATAAATGATTCTCATAGGCGCGCATCGCACAATACGATGGCGCTTCGATAGAAATGCCTTCTGAAATGAACGAAATATCTGTCACCCTCATCGCGTCAAATCCATTGTTGCCTGCTCATATCGTTATCAAATAGTTATCCTACCAAAAACACGGGGCAAAGTCTATACCCAAAAGCGCAAATTTCAGGATGCAATTCTTGATAGGGGTTTCAATATTGTATATTTATATCAATATACATACAATATTGTAAGCATATCAAATCCGCAGATTTGACCATCTCAGACCGTTATTCTTTGTGAAATAAAGACTTATGTTAATCTGGCTCTTTGGCACGCTGATTGCGATATAGGAAAAATGGAAAGGACCCTGTTTGGTCAGGGCCGAATGATTGTATCCGATTGAGGAAAATTGCCATGATTTTCAAACACATCAAATGGATCGGTCCAGCCGGATTTCTTCTGGCTTGTCCGGCCGTATCGATGGCGGCCGACACTCCCGCCATTGACAGTGGTGCTACGGCATGGATGCTGACATCGACCACGCTGGTCTTACTGATGATTCCGGGTTTGGCGATGTTTTACGGCGGGCTGGTCCGGACCAAGAATGTCCTGGGGACGATGATGCACAGCTTTGCGGCGATGTCAATCATTGCCGTGATATGGGTCGTCTGCGGGTATGCGATGTCCTTCGGCAAAAGCGCCCTCGGCGGATGGATCGGCTGGGATTCGGGATTGCTATTTCTGAAGAGCATTGACGAGTCGATCATGGCCTCGGGCGTTCCGGACTATGTGTTTGCCATGTTCCAGGGCAAATTCGCCATGATTACGCCCGCCCTGATCGCAGGGGCGTTTGCCGAACGAGTGACTTTCCGGGGCTATTGTCTGTTTATCGCACTGTGGGGACTGCTGGTCTATAATCCCTTGTGCCACTGGGTCTGGGCCAGTGACGGATTTCTTTTCAATATGGGAGCGGCCGGCGCGATCGATTTTGCCGGAGGAACCGTTGTCCATATCTCCTCCGGCGTCAGTGGTCTGGTGGCCGCGCTGATTCTGGGGGCTCGCCGAGGATATCCCAAGACCACCATGCCGCCGAGCAATCTGGTATTGACCATCATCGGGGCGGGCCTGCTGTGGGTCGGCTGGTTTGGTTTCAATGCCGGCAGCAGCGTTGCCAGCGGCTTGCTCACCGCACAGGCCCTGACTGCGACACAGGCGGCCGCGGGCGCCGGGGCGATGACCTGGATGATTATCGAGAGTCTCTATCAAGGGAAAGCCACGGCTCTCGGATTTGGCAGCGGCGTATTGGCGGGACTGGTCGCGGTAACACCGGCGGCGGGAGTTGTGCAACCCTCCGGCGCGATCATCTTGGGAATCCTCGCATCTCTGATTTGCTATCATGCGATTTTGCTGAAAAGCAAATTGGGCTACGACGACAGCTTGGATGCTTTTGGAATCCACGGAGTCGGCGGAATTACCGGGGCGATCGGCCTGACTTTCTTTATCCGGGGTAGCTGGATGAAAACCGCCGCCGAGTCGGCCGTCAAGAAAGGCATGGATGGATGGACAATGTTCGATCAACTCGGCGTCCAATTGGTGGCCGTCGGAATCGCAATCGTCTATGCCGCGGTCTTGACCCTGATCATCGTCGTCGTCGTGAATAAACTCGTGGGATTCCGGGCCCGACCCGAGGCCGAGATGGCGGGTCTGGACCATACCTTCCACGGCGAACGCGGATATGGAATGCTCCACGCAAGTTAAAAGGAACCAACCATGAAACTGATTACTGCTATCATTCAGGAAGATCGTTTGGATCAGGTTCGCGAGGCCCTGATCGAGGCCGAGATTACCCGAATCACCGTCAGCCGCGTCTCCGGACACGGCCAGCAAATGGACGAGGATCTCTATCGAGGCAAGAAAGTGATCCCCAATCTGATCCCCAAGGCCCGATTGGATATCGCCGTCAACGATTCGTTTGTCGATATTACCGTCCGGGCGATTATGATCTCCGCCAAAAGCCCCAATGGGGGAAAGGTAGGCGACGGCAAAATTTTCATCACCCCTCTGGAAGAATGCATCCGTATCCGTACTGGCGAGCGGGGCGGCGGGGCGATCTGATTTCATCCCTGATTCTCGTATTCCAGCCAGGTATCGGGACAGGTCAAGGTCGGTTCGGCTTTGACTTGTCCCGTTTTTTTCCGACAGGTAGGATTTTGTTCGATCCCGAAGGGAATCCCTTGCGAAAATGATCCAAACCGGCTATAGTCATCCCTTTGTATGAATTGATGAGGGGAAAGCGAAAAAGGATTAACAAAATCGGTCACATGGATTGTGCGGATCCATGGCGGGAACCTGTGGAGACAATGGCATGGAATGTCGGGACAGACGGAAGGATCGGGCGATCCTTCGAATGTGCGAGAGGGGTCTGTTAATGTCGCCGATGGTTGCAAATTCCCACCTGATTATCTCCCTTGTGCAACCGGAAATTCGAGTTGCAATCCGACTTTCGTGGACATGTTTATGACATGGAATGATGGATTCCCCGGTCGGCTCTAAGGGGGCAACCGACGGGGACGGAGTCTGTTGTTTGTAACAACTTATTGGATCAAGATTTGTGATTCGACCTGTAGAACAGAAAAGCGAAAAAACCATTATCATCGGCCTGGACGGAGTTCCCGTTGGCATGATCGAGAAGCTTGTCGCCCAAGGGATCATGCCGCATATCGGCCGTTTGATCGGAGAAGGGCAGTTCGGCCCGATGGAATCAACCATCCCGGAAGTGTCTTCCGTGGCATGGTCCACGATGATTACAGGCGTAAATCCCGGCCAACATGGAATTTATGGATTCACCGATCTGTTTTCCGGATCGTATCAGGTTCGATATCCCTGTTATCGCGATCTTCAAGTGGCACCATTCTGGGAGAACCATTCAGCTCCCAGCATAATTCTGAATGTGCCGGGAACCTATCCCGTTCGGGAGATGAACGGTGTGCATGTGGCCGGATTTGTCGCGCTGGATCTGGCCCGCAGCGTGTATCCATCCGACTTGTTGGCTATCCTGCAAGAGATGGATTATCGGTTGGATGTGGATTCACAGAAAGCGCACCAGTCGATGGACTTGTTCTGGGCCGATCTGGAAAAAACCCATCGTGCCCGTATTCAGGCCTGGCGACATCTGTGGACTAAGCAACCCTGGCAGACCTTTATGCTGGTCTTTACCGGAACCGATCGGCTTTTGCATTTTCTCTGGGATGCCTGGGAGGATACGGGACATAAGTACCACCAGCGCTTTCTGGATTATTTCCATTCGATTGATCAGGTCGTCGGCGAGATCGCCGCGACACTGGTACCCGATGACCGGCTGATCATGCTGTCCGATCACGGATTCGAACGGCTGGACTGGAATGTGTATGTCAACTTCCATCTTCAGCAGGCGGGCTTGCTTCGATTCCGGACCTCTCCCCCCGGTTCGCTCAAAGACATCGATCCGTCTTCGAAGGCCTTTGCTTTGGATCCCGGCCGGATCTATGTTCATGCCCAGGGCCGATTTCCGGGCGGAACCATTGAACCCGACGCGGTTCCAGGGGTGGTGGAAGAAGTGGAGAAAGTATTTGATTCCTTGCGGATCGACGGCCGTAAGGTTGTTCGCCGGATGTGCCGGCGCGACGACATTTACCACGGTCCTTGCGTTGAGTCCGCCCCGGACCTGGTGTTGGTGGCAGCGGAAGGATTCAACCTGAAGGCCAATCTCAAGGCCGCGTCATTGTCCGGTCGAGACGCTTTTACGGGAAAGCATACGCAGGATACCGCGTTTTGCCTGTTGCGGGGATTTATCCCGGCGCCGCAACCGCGGTTCTCGATCCAGGAAGTGGCGAGCATTATGAAGTCTCCGCATCTGGAACCTTCATCACTCGGGAGTCGGTAATCATGGTTCACAATGCCAAATGTACCTGCTGGAATTGTCCGGCGATCAATCTGGCCGGCAAGGTGGATTTCCGCGCCTGTGGGCAATCCGGCAAGCAGTTCGAGAAGAAGACGGATGCCAGCGGAGAAACCCAGATCCTGGCCGAGTGCAAGCGCCGTCCCGAGATCGGCCTGTTCGACCCGATGAGCATTTCATTGGACGAATGCCCCCAGTGGATCAAGGGACCCCACGGTTATCAGCTCCGCGATATGCGGGTCATGATCCTCGGCATTGACGGCTATCTCGGCTGGACGCTGGCCCTGTGGCTGGGCAACATGGGGTATAAAGTCAGCGGTGTGGATAATTACAACCGCCGCGAATGGGTCAAGGAACGCGGCGCCCAGACCATCGTGCCGATCGCGCGAATGAACGACCGGCTGGCTGCCGCCAAGGAATTACTGGGAATCGAGATTGACTTCCGCCAGATTGATATCTACAAAGAACGCCAGCGGCTTCGCGAATTCATCGAGGAGGTTCGGCCGGAAGCCATCGTCCATTACGCCGAGTGTCCGTCGGCTCCCTATAGCATGATTGATGCCGAACACGCTATCTCGGTACAGGAGAACAATGTGCTCGGCACGCTGGGTCTACTCTTTACCATGAGGGACTTGGTTCCGGAATCCTCGCTGATCAAGCTGGGCACGATGGGCGAATATGGTACGCCCCTGACCGGCCGACCGCTGTTTGAAGGATTGTTTCCCGCCGATGCGGTGCTCCATTGGGATAACCGTCAGTGGAGCTTGGGTGGTGAACTGATCCCGCGCGATCCGGCCAGTTTTTATCATGTCAGCAAGGTGCAGGATACCTTCAACTGCTATGAGGCCTGCAAGTACTGGTGGCTGCGATCCTACGACATCATGCAGGGCGTGATCTTCGGCGTCCATACCGACCAGGTCGCCAAAGACAAACGGCTGCGGACACGGCTGGATATGGACGAATGTTTCGGCACCGTTATCAACCGTTTCGTCGCGCAAGCCGTGGCCGGAATTCCCCTGACCCTGTATGGCCAGGGCAAGCAGATCCGCGGCTATATCGCCCTGCAAGATGCGATGCAATGCATGACCCGATTGATTAATTCGCCTCCGGAACCGGGCCAGTATGCGACGGTCAACCAGGTGTCGGGCATCTACAGCGTTCGTCATCTGGCCTACAAAGTCGCCAAGATTGGTCGTGGCGTGTTCAAGTTGCCGATTCAAATCCAGCGCGTGGAAAATCCCCGCGTCGAGGCCGACGAGCATCCCTTCGAAGTGCTATACGAAAAATTGCCCAAACAATACGGCTTCGAGCACAAGGTCGATCTCGACCAGGAGATCGCCCGCATGTTCGAGCTGTTTCTGACCGACGAAGTTCGCGCGCGGATCGAACAGCGGAAAAACGCGATCCTGCCGCGAACCTGGTGGTCCGGCGTCAAGCGGCAGGTGGAACAACTGGAACTACTCGACTTGCAGGCGGAGATCAAGGAAGATGAGCAACTGTACACGATTAACCGATAGCACCTTCGACGCTGAAGTCCTGGCGACTGACGGGCCCGTCTTTGTCGAGTTCTGGGGATCATGGTGTCCCCCATGCAAGATGATGGAGCCGGTGCTGGAGACGCTTGCCCAGCGGCTGGCCGGCCGCGTCAAGGTCTGCAAGCTCAATGTCGATCAGCATCCCGGCTTCCGAAGCGCCTACAACATTATGGGCGTGCCGGCCTTCCTGCTTTTCATCGACGGCAAGCCCGTTCGTCGCGCTATCGGTGCCCATTCCCTCATGCAACTTCTCGACCTGATCAGTACCGCTTTAGTCGAACAAGCGGCGGTCCAACCCATCGTCGAGGTATCCCCGTTCCCGAAGAGTGCGGAAGTTCGGACATCTGTGACGGCCACTTCGAATTCCTAATCGATTGCCGACTCAACAATCAATCCTGATCACCGGCGGGGCCGGGTTCATCGGCGCCAATCTGGTTCGCTATCTGCTCGAACAGGGCGGATACCGCATTACGGTCTTTGATAATCTCAGCGCCGGCTCGAAAGACAACCTGCAACAGGCCGTCGCCGACTCACAAAAAAAGGTGTCTGACACCTTTTTCATTGAGGGCGACATCCTGGATGCCGATCGGCTTACCGAGGCGATGCGAGGCCACGACCGCGTGATCCATCTGGCTGCCGAGACCCAGGTCCGCGAGTCAATCCGCAATCCGCGGCCGCATCTGGAAATCAATGCGCAGGGAACGCTGAATGTTCTTGAGGCGGCCCGCCTGGCCGGAGTGCGAGGACTCTTATTCGCTTCCTCCAACGCCGCGGCCGGCCGGCAGGAACCCCCGGTCCACGAAGGCATCGTGCCCTGCCCGATGTCGCCCTATGGGGCCGTCAAACTTTACGGCGAAGCTCTTTGCACGGCCTATTACCATTCGTTCGGCCTGCCGACGGCGATCTTCCGCTTTGCCAATGTCTATGGCCCCTATTCCCTCCACAAGACTTCCGTGGTCAACCGCCTCTTCGGGCGTATCTACGAAGGTCAACCGCTGGAGATCTTCGGCGACGGCCTTCAAACGCGGGATTTCATCCACGCCCGCGATGTCGCGCAAGGGCTGGAACTGGCCCTGCGTCAGCCGTTGGAGAACGATAGGGTCTGGGGCCAGATCTTTCAGATCGCTACCGGCGTCGAGACGACGATTCGCGATATAGCCGGAATGATCCTGCGATTGAAGGATCGGAATGGATCGTCATTGGTTTTTCGTCCGCCCGTTGCCGGCGAAGTGCGACGAAATGTATCCGACATCGCCAAGGCCCGACGGGTTCTGGGATTCGAACCCCGGATGAAAATCCATGAACTCCTGCCCTCGTTGTGGGAGTGGTACCGCCAATCGCGAGAGCGGAGGCCAAACCCATTGACCACGGCCGGAGATTGAGGCCGAGAGATTCTCTTACCTCGAATACCATAATCTATGGCTAACCCCATCTTCGTCATCGGGAACAATCGATCCGGAACTCATTGGTTATCCAACATCCTGTTGAACCATCCGGATATCGCGGGAGTTCAACATGAAAACCACGGGGGAATTATCGAAACCGAGATTTTGATGGCCTTTCCAAAAATCTTTGGTCTCCTGGATAATCTGAACAGTCGGATTGCTTTGATAGAGTGTTTTGCAGCCACCGATTTTGCCCGAGTAGCCGGCTTAACAAAGGAGAAATTATACTCCTTTTCCGCAAAGACCTATCCAGGTTTCCTTTGCGAATTCATGGATTGCATCGCCGATCACCAGGGCAAGGGATACTGGTTACAGAAATTTTCCCCCGCGGTCCTTCCGGACCTGATCCGCTGGTTTCCGGAGGGTCGATTCGTCATGATTCTTCGGGATGTCATTCCCACGGTTCGATCCAGCATGGGACGATGGGGACAGGGAGGATGGTGTCGTTATCTGTATGGGTACCATTACGGCGTACGCAAGATTCTGGTTCATCGCCGTCATCCCTCGGCGATCATCGTTCGATATGAACGAATGAAAACCGATCTGGAAGGAACAATTCAAGAGGTCTGCCGATTTCTCGGAGTCAAATTTGTTCCGGAGATGGTGAAGGTCGCGTATCGTCCCAACACCAGTTTTTCCGGGTCCGGGTCGGCCGAATCGTTTTTGACCCCCGGCCAGCTTCGTTCGATTCGTCTGGTCTCCGGTCTGCTGGGAATGATGCCTTTGGCGATTTTTAATCTGTGGAATCGCGTTCATCGGATGGCCCGAGCGCGACATCCGTTCAATTCTCAGACCTTCAGCTTGCTGCGGCGGGATTACAATTTGTCGGTTCCGGGAAATCAAACGAAAACGGATTAATGGGGGCGGTTCGAATCTTCGCCCTTCTGTAGGATTCTATCCCGGACGATGTAGATTCTTCCTGAAGGTGCATCGATTGCGGACTGAGTGTATTATCAACTTTCTCTCCCGTGAATGAGGCCTCAACTCCCGAATGCTTTCTACGATGCCGGATTATCCTACCTCCATCTTTTCCAAAATTTCCCCCGATCGATACGCTCAACGCGTTTTTCGTGTTGCATGTACCGTCGGTTTGATCGTCGGGCTTCTGGTGTGCATTAGTTGTTTTCCCGGTAAACGAAATCCGATATCTCTGCCGCTGGCGGGATTTATATTTTGTATATATGGATTTCTGTGTATCGTTGACAGGGAATCGGCCCTTGGAATTCTGGTTCTGTTCCTGCCCCTTCAAAACAAAGTCGTTCGGGGTCTGCCCGTTACGATCACGGATCTGATGATTCTGGAGTTGGCCCTGGTCATTTGGTTTCGGGTAGTGATGGGGGGAACGACATTTCGCTTCAGGACTGAAACTCGCTGGCTCCATGTTTGGATGATCGTTTTATTCATTTCCTCAATGGTTTCGATGGATCCGGGGCTTTCTCTCCGGTTGTGGATCCGAACCGCAATGGGCATGGTTGTTCTGTTGATCGTTCAGGAAGTCATTCACGATCGATCCCAATTGGATCGTCTGATCCTCTGGGCGATTCTGTCCGGTCTGTTTCTGGCCGCCTACGGGTTGGGTGAAGGATTCATTCGCGCCAACCAGATGTCCTGGCATTTACTGGGGCGGTTTAACAACTGGATTCGAATCCAATCCTTCGTTGTCCAATCCAACTTTCTGGCCTGGTGGCTGGTTCTGCTGGTCCCCTGGGTGATTTCCGCTATTCGGCTGTCCGATACTCCCCGTGATCGGATCGTCTGGTGGTTGGCGATGTTGGTCGTCGTTAGCGTTGTCTTGTTGACTTTCTCCCGAGGGGGTTGTTTGGCCCTGGCGATTGTTTTTCTCTTCGTCCCGATCAGCCGAAAAATCAAGATCGCCGGCGTGATCGGGCTGGTTGCCCTGATTTTGGTTTCGGCGCCGATGCTGGCCAATCTCAAAGCTCGGGGCCTTTCCGTCGAGCGACGGTTTCATCGATATCTGAGTGCCCCGTCCCTGACGGCCCATCATCCCCTGTGGGGTTATGGTTTGGGCACCTATAAATTTCTGGACCGCTATGAACCCGGGATTCTTCCTCCCGATTTCAAGGGTAAATATTCCCACAGTCTGTATATTACCCTGGCGGTGGAAACCGGACTGATTTCGACGGTCGTTTTCGGTATGGTTCTGTTTCAAATCGGCCGAAACGTGTATCGGACATTTCGTCTTCCGGGGGCCCTGGGGGAGGGGAATCGAATCCGAATGATGTCGCTGGTGGCGGCAGTGGTGGGTTTGTTGATCCTGGAATTGTTCCATTCGAGCATGCAGACGCTGATGTTGTGGGTTTGGCTTGCCGTATTTCAGACGGCCCCGGCTGTTTTGATCTCAGATTTGTCGGAGAGCCCCGTCCCTGTCTGAGCCCGCAACGCCCATCCGGATCGTCTGGATCTTTCCGACGCTTGACTATGGTGGCGCCGAACGCCAGTATCTCGAACTGGCACGGGCGATGGATAAACGGTTTTTCGATCCCCATTTTGTCCTGCTCTATGATCGCCACCGTCTCCTGGACGACCAGTATGGTCATATCGAGGGGGTCTCGGTCCATAGTATCCAGTACCGCAAGTCCGTGGATCCCCGGCGGTTATCCGAACTGATTCGGTTGTTGCGTCGCCTGCGTCCCGACTTGATCCATACCGTCTTGCCGACGGCCAATCTTTGGGGACTTCTGGCAGCCCGCTGGATTGGTATTCGGCCATGCATTGGATCGCTCCGGGGATTGCGGCACAGCCGTCTGGATCGCTGGTACTGGGTCGATCGACTGGCGCTTCGGTATCTGGCCGACAAGGTCGTGGTCAATTCCGACGCGGTCAAAGACAATTGCATTCGTGTGCTGGGCGTAAAATCCGACAAGATCTTCAGGATTTACAACGGCTTTCGGCCCCATGTCCTTTCCAATGTGGACCGGACGACCTTTCTCCGGTCCCTCGGGATTCCGTGGCCGGATCGGCCGGTGTTGTCCGTGGTCGGCCGACTCGACGCCAATAAATCCGTCGGTGATATCCTCTCGGCCGTACGGATCCTCCACCAGAGCGGTATGCCCGTCACACTGTTGGTTGCCGGACAGGGAATCCAGTCGCAGCAGTTGAAAAACCAGGTTCGACGCGACGGTCTGGAAGGCCTGGTATTTTTTCTCGGATTTGTCAGTCAGATTCCCTTGTTGCTTCAATCGACGGACATTTTAATCACTGCCTCCCAGTCAGAGGGCTTCTGCAATGTGATTTTTGAGGCGATGTCTTTGGGGATTCCGGTGGCGACGACCGATATCCCCACATTCCGCGAATTGATCCGTCCCGGCCAGACGGGTTTCGTGTTTAGGCCTCGAAATCCCCAATCGATGGCCGATGTTCTTCGGGAAATGCTTTCCAATCCTTCGCGAAGGCGTCAAGTGGCGCAACAAGCTAAAAAGGAGGTCGAGTCTCGCTTCAGCTTGGCCACCATGGTCAACGCCTATCAGGAATGGTATCAGCAGTTGTTGGCGAACCTCCCGCGCAAGGACTAAGTCGGCGGTGCGTTTCCCGGAAGGGGGATCGATGCCGTTGGGAATATTTCATCGATCGTTCGAACCCAGAGAAATGAGATTCGGATGGAAACAATATGAGCCGTTTACGAGCGCGCGTACGGGAAATCCAAAGACGCATGGTTCGCTTCTGCGGGGGATTGTCTCTGCGGGACGCCGAGTATGATTTCGCCTATCGCCATATTGTCGGCGAAAACCTTCGCGTTCTCGATGTCGGAGGCGTGGGATCTCGATTGCCTCTACAATTGGCCCGGAGGGGGTTTCTGGTCACGGTGCTGGATGTCCGACCCTACCCGGAACGGCATCCCAATCTGACCGTGGTCCAGGCGGACTTTCTAACCAACTCGATTCCGGACGGCTCGTTTGATTATGTCGTCATGATTTCCTGCATTGAACACATGGGATTCGGGGGATATGGGGATCCCGTCTGCGAGGATGCGGACTTCCGGGCGATGGCTCAGGCCCTCCGGATTCTCAAGCCCGACGGGAAACTCATCCTCACCTTCCCCTTCTGCGATCGCTATGCCGTTCAGCCGGGATTTGAACGATGGTATGATCGTGCGCGGGCTCATCGTTTGTTTGAGGGTCTGCAGGTGGTGGATCAGGAATACTACATTCCTCATGCCCGTCTGTTCAATCGGATCGTCAAATGGATTCCCGCGTCGCTTCAGCAGATTGTCGAAGCGGATGTCATGACCAAATACGGGTATCAGTGTAACGCTTGCTTTGTGGTCGCGCCGCGGGAAGAAGTCCGCCTGTGAGAGGTTTGCCGGGTTTTCCGCTGGGTTCTCCGGAACTCCGATAAACGATGAGAATTCTAAACTGCTTTCTGGATAACCGTCGTTGCGGGGCGACCCTGCGGGGCCGACGCGTGGCCGACCATTTGCGGACGAACGGCATCGAAACCGTATTTGTGCTGAACCGTAAACAGGCCCCGGATGACCTGTTTGACGGATACGGCCATCGGATGCTGCGCAACCTTCAACTGGTACGAAAAGAATCCCCCATCCGAAGCGTCCTTCTATTCCTTTTATATGCACCCTATAATCTCTGGATTCTGTGCCGATGGATCCGACGCAAACAAATCGATGTCGTTCAAACCAACGGGATCCTGAATGTCTTGCCCGCGCTGGCGGCCCGCCTGACTGGCCGAAAAGTCCTATGGCTCCTCAACGATATGTCGATTCCTCCCGTTCTCGTCTTTTTTCTGCGCCCCCTGGTCCGTCGCTGGTCGTGGCGCATCGGGTTGTGTGCCCGAAAACTGGGCGATCATTATTTCGCCGACGATGCGGTTGCCCGCCGCAAATTTGTTCTTCTCGTTCCTCCCATCGAATCCGATCAGTGGCGCCCCGAAGCGGTGGATCCCGAACCGGTGCGTCAGGTTCGAAGTCAATTCAATCTGGAAGGAAAATCTCCCGTCATCGCTGCGATCGGAAATCTCAACCCCGCCAAGGGATACGAATATTTTATCGAGATGGCCGCCCTTCTTCGCCGGAAAATTCACTCGGCGGTCTTCGTCGTTGCCGGTTCCCGTCTGGACAGCCAGAAACGATACGCCCAACAAATCGATCGTCTCATCGACCGACACGGCTTGCGAGATTCGATCCGGTTTCTGGGATACTGGCGGGATGTACGAATCGTACTGGCCGTATGCGATGTGTTTGTTCTGTCTTCCGTACGGGAAGGCAATCCCACCACCGTCCTGGAGGCAATGGCCATGCGTCGGCCGGTTGTGGCTGCGGAAGTTGGCGGAGTCCGCGAACAAATCGAGGACGGCGTCAGCGGTGTCATCGTCCCGCCGCGAAACGGCGAGAAACTGGCGGAAGGCGTTTCTCGCATTCTGGCCATGTCGTCGCCCCAGCGGCTTGCCATGACCGATGCGGCCCGAGCCCGGATCGAACAGACATACGATATTCGGCGGGTCCTTCAGGATTATCTGCGACTGTTTGAAACCCTGTCCAATCCTTCTGTCTCCGGATGAACTCGGATGCGAATCTTGTTTTATTCCATGAATTGGTATCCCTTTATCGGATCGATTCAGCCGATCAACGCGATGATTTTACGCCATCTCAGAGACGCCGGCCATGAAATCACCATCCTGACCTCGATCCCCTATCGAATGCCGGGACGGGCCGAACGGTGGGAGGAGTATCGCGGCAAGTGGTTTTGCCAAGAGACCTGGGAGAATATTCCCGTGGTCCGGATGCGGGTCTTGTCTCCCTCGTTTCTGCAGCGTTTTAGGATCCTGGTTCGAATGCTGAACATGGTTTCCTTTCTTCTATCTTCTCTGCTGGTCGGCCTGACTCTTCGAAAACACGATGTCATCATGACGATCTCTCATCCTCCGATCGCCATGGGGATCAATAGTTGGTTGATCGCTCTGGTCAAACGCTGTCGTCATGTCTATTGTCTGAAAGATATCTATCCCGATATCCTGGTCGAAGCCCGCTTCATCCGCCGGGGATTCCTCTATTGGGTCCTTCGAGGGCTGGAGCGATTCGTATATCGAAGGGCTGACCGGATCTGCGTTTTGTCGGATTCCATGAAGTCCAATCTGGTGGCCAAGAAAATCGCCCCCGAGAAAATCGAAGTGATCCACGATTTTGCCGATCCCGAAAAGATTCGTCCCCTACCCCGCGATAACGAGTTGGCCCGACGATTGGGATTACACCAGGTCTTTGTGGTTTTGTATCCCGGAAGTCTGAGTTTTCGTTACGGCATTGAGGAAGTATTGGCCGCCGCCGAACGACTCGACCATCCATCCGTCCGTTGGATCTTCATCGACCGCGGTCAGCATCGTCAGGAATATCGACGGGAAATCGAAGAGCGCCGGATCGTCTCCGCACACATTCTTCCCTTTCAACCTGCCGACGATTATCCTTTGTTGCTGGCCAGTTGCGACCTCGGTCTTGTCACGCTCGAACGGGGTTTCGGCGCGTATTCGGTTCCGTCCAAGCTCTTTGGCATCATGGCTGCCGGCCGGGGGATCGTTGCACTGGTGGAATCCGACAGCGAAGTCGCCGCCATTATTCGAAAGGCCGATTGTGGCGTGGTGGTTGAATCCGGGGATGCGCCGGGATTGGCTGCCGCCGTCGGCCGATTGGCGGTCGATCCCGAACGCTGTCAAAGGATGGGGCAAAATGCACGGCGATTCCTTGAAATAGAATTTCCCCCCGAAACACTCTGCCGACGATATCACGAAGTTCTTCAAAGCTGTGTCGAAAGCTCGTCGAGAAGCCCTCTGGTTTTCAAACCATGATTCATCGTCTTAAAACGCCTGAAAACAAACGCAGGATTCTGATCTTCCTTGGCGATATGATCCTGATGACCGCCCTGTTGACGGCGCTGGTCGGGGTATATGGGATATTGACTCGCTCTGGAATCTTGCACATGGCGCGTCCTTTGAAGGTCTGGGGGTTGATTCCGGCACCGCTGGTTCTGGTGTTACTGTGCTATATTTTCGAGTTGTACGATATTGCCGTCAAGGAACGATTGCGGACGATCTTATGGGTAATCAGCGTGTGTTTTCTCGCCTTTTGGATGATGTTTGGTTTGGCCAAGATTCTTCATATCAACCAAACCACAATGGTGGCGATTTTAATCTACTATACGGTTGTCGCAGCCGGAATGTCGGTTTGGCGTCTGGCGGCCCGTCGGGTTTTTCTTCGTCGTCGCGGACGAATCAAATCCCGCGTGTTATTGCTGGGGCACGATCCCGTTACGCCCGAACTCATGGCGTCGATGCGTTTCCACGACTTCAAGATTGTCGGACTACTCTCGTTACCGGGACAAAACGACACTCCGCCGGAGGGTTTGACCCTTCTCGGTTCGCTGGATCGATTGCCGTCGATCCTTCAATCCGATACCATCGACCTGGTTTTGACTTCCATCGATTCTAACCTGCCGTTGCCAACCATGAAACTCCTGTACCGATCCCGCTACAACGGTCTGGAGGTTCAGGATAGCTCGTATTACTTTGAGTCGCTGACCGGAAAGGTCGCCCTGACTCATTATCTGTGCCGCGATACGGCGCCGTATCTGAATTTGGATGCGTTTGTGCATCCCTTTTTCAAAAATATCAAACGGATGATTGATGTTGTCGGAGCCGTGATCGGGTTGGCGATTCTGTCTCCCGTCCTGATGGCGATCATGATCCTGCAGAAGATCATTGCTCCCGGGCCGATTTTTTTCGTCCAGCATCGAGTGGGATTCCAGGAACGCCCCTTTGCCCTGATCAAGTTCCGGACGATGATTCCCGACGCCGAACGACAAACCGGCCCGACCTGGGCCGCGGTGCGGGATCCTCGCGTGACTCCGATCGGTCGGCTGTTGCGGAAACTGCGCCTGGATGAGCTGCCTCAACTGCTCAACATCCTGCGAGGGGATATGAGTTTCATCGGCCCGCGACCCATACGACGCCACTTTGCCGAGAAGATCGAAGAACAGATGCCGTTCTATTCCCTCCGTTTTTCCGTCAAACCGGGGCTGACCGGCTGGGCCCAGGTCAATTGCGGATACGGCGATACCCTCGAGGGTCAGATCGAAAAGTTCCGGTATGACTTATTCTATATCAAACACGCCTCGATGGTTCTGGATCTGATGATTATTCTGAAAACCCTTCAAACCGTCATTCGTCGAACGGGTCATTGACCGCCGACGAAAAAGTTCAGGGACCTTTCTGGGGCGGAGGTTTCCGAAAGGGAGGACGGAGGATTCGATACACGACTACTTCGTCTTGGCTCCGGGAATTCAACGGAGCCGAATATACCGGTTCCGCCACTCCCCGTTTCCGAACCTGAGGATTCCCGGCATCGCGGCTCTTCCGCGAAACCAGGTAAGGATACCGCTGAGATACGGATGTCTTGGACGGTCGTATGAGATACGGCCGGTCCGCGTAGAACGCGATTCTCGCGTCATCCACCAGTACCTTGGTTCCTTCCGGCGTGTTCTCGGCCAGCCACCGGCTGGCCAGACGATACCCCCGTTTGTCCTCCCGCAAAGGCGACGCCAGTTTCGGTACATTGATCGCCATTCCCGCCGCCAGAAGAATCCAGACCATCCTCCTGAATCCGACCGGATTTGACGCTACACCGGAGGTTCCGAGAATGCATCGGGCCACATACTCGAATCCCTCCGGAAGGAATAAGCACAACGCTACGACTATGGGCAAGACATGTCGTCGGCTCATATATCCGTAGGTTGAGTACAGATAAATCAGCATCACGATTTGGAATCCGCCCCATAGTCCAATCCAGAATCGCGCTGTCGATCGACCGCTCATCCGCCGCCATGCCGTGACAAGGCCGATCCATGCGATCGCCAACATGTGCGGTGACATACACTCCGCTGTCTGTCTCAGCAATACCCAGGGCGTTTTGACAAACGCCTTGGAGTTCCACCTCGGCGCCGGATCGATCGCCGCCAGTACCGGGCCGGGCTCGGGCCGTGCGACAATTCTTTCGGAGGCCGGTTCATGGGTTGTCTGAATCCGTCCAAACCTTAGCTTATCCGGCAATATTTTGCCTCGCAGCGTCATCTGCCAACCGCCGCCGACATAAAATCCCGCCAGTAGAAATACCCCCGCCAATGCCAGTCGGCGGCGCGATTGATCTGTGAATCGCGCAAACCATTCGACTCCGAGAGCGATTAACCCCAGTAAAACCACCTGGGCTCCCTCCACGCGAAACAGATACCCCATTCCGGACAGACATCCGGCGATCACAAACCATTCCAATCGCCGGTTCCGGCATCCCACCCATAAACTTCCCATTCCTGCGATCAGAAATACCAGAAACGGCCAATCCCGCATGGTATCTGATCCAAACCGCGCCGGATATGGCAAGAACGCCAGCGCCAACATAGCCATGAAACTTTGTCGTCGGCCAATCCATCGGCGGGCGATTCCATACAACAAAAGAAGGGCCGCGAATCGACACCCCAGAGTCGTCCCCTGGGCCGAAATGATCCAGCCGATGGCCAAGGTGGAATCAGGATAGAATAGGGAATGAACAACTGAAATCAGAAATGGATAACCAATCCCAGGGATCTGAAATGCGCGTCCGATGTCCGAGGTGCATTGCTGGGCGCGGCGGATATAGGGAATCCCGTCTTCCGCGATCAGGACTGTTGTCGCGATCAAGTACAGGCCTATGGCCAAAACCGCCAAACCGAGAAGAACCCAGGATTTCCATCCGACTATCGAAGCGGGCGTCTTGTCATCCATGCCGAATCAATCATTCATCAACAAAAGGTACGATATCCATTCCAGAATGGATATCGTACCTTGATTCGATCGATTCCGCAAGGAACTCGGAACCGCGACACTTCGGAAATATTGGTTATTGACCGGCCGCGAATAGAGTTTGGATTTCCTGAGCGGTCAAGACGCGATTGTAAAGAAGAACTTCATCCATGGCGCCGGAGAAATACTGGGAGCCGGTGGCATGAATATTGCCGAGAAATACGCTGCCCTTGGCGTTCTGGGGACCGGTGGCCAGGGTGGTGGAAGCATTTACGGCTACCCCGTCCACATACATGGCGGCCGACTCGATGGAGTTCTGGGCTGTTCCGGGCATCGTGAACACGACATGATGCCATTGACCGTCTTTGAGGGTCGTCCATGCCGAGGCGGAGAAATATCGGTAGTTGCTGTCGCCCATGTGGAGGATGGGTCCCTTGCCATTATTCTGGAGGCGGACGGAAGATTTAAGCCCGCCGAACGAGATCAGGGTTGGGGTGGCAATGTCGTCACACTTGACCCAGGCGGAAACCGACCAGGCACCGGGGAACCAGGCCGCAAAATACCCACACGATATATAATCGCTGGTACCATTAAAGGTGATGGCGCTACCCACTGTTCCCGCGGTAGTTAACAGAGCGGAATTTTGGGCGGCGATACCATGCAAACCCATATTTCCGCTGTCGGTGATCCAAGGAGTATCCGCGGCATCATTCATTCCCCAATACGCCACCATACCCTGAGTGGGAACGACGACTTGCTCTTCAACTTCGATGGTGACGATTTCAGAGTCGTTCAATCCGCCACTATCTTGAACACGGAAGGTCACATTGTAGGAACCGGCGGTTCCGGTTGCGGGCGTCCATGCGAAGGTTCGGGTTGCGGCGGTAAAAGTCGCCCCGCTGGGCAGACCCGTCGCCGAATAGGTCAGAGGATCATTGTCCGCGTCCGTGGCGCTGATCGTGAAGCTCAGGGTATTGCTTTCGATGACGCTCTTGGCTCCGATAGTCGCCAGGACAGGTGCATGATTTACGGGCGCTGCGACTACCGTGATCGTAATTGTTTCCGAACTACT
>JAAYVQ010000407.1 GCA_012517095.1 Phycisphaerae bacterium
GACGATCACGCGGTTCTCGCCGACCAGGGCGTTGACCAGCGAGCTTTTGCCCGCGTTGCGTTTGCCGACGACGGCGATGCGGATCTCGGCGGCGGCGGGGGCCTGCTGAATCGCGGCCTCACCGAGCCGTTCGAAGATTCGCTCGACCAGCAGGTTCTGGTTGGTGTTGTTGGCCGCCGATACGCAGAACGCCTCGCCGAATCCCAGCCGCTCGAACTCCCCGGCCTGGCCAAAATGCCTGGCCGTGTCGGCCTTGTTGGCCACCAGCATCACCTCCAGCTTCCGCTTGCGCAGCAGCCGCGCCATCTCCTGATCCAGCGGCGTGATACCCTCCTTGATATCGACGACGAACAGCACCAGCTCCGCCGTCGCGATCGCCACCTGGATCTGCCGCTCGATGTCGCCGGTGAGCTTGTCGCTATCGACGATGCCATAACCGCCGGTATCGACCAGCTCGAAGAACTTGCCGTCGCGCTCGATCACCGTCGTGACGCGGTCGCGCGTCACCCCCGCCGTCGGATCGACGATGCTGATCCGCTGCCCGGCCAGCGCGTTGAACAAACTGCTCTTGCCCACATTCGGCCGACCCACTATGACCACTACCGGTAACGCCACAAATTTCCTTTCGAGTAATGCCCGGGGATTCTCCCCGTGATTGACCATCTGTGGACACTATATCCGATCCCCGCTCAAATTGCCACGACCTTATCGGGTTGCGGTAGGATTTACCTGCTGAGCTTAACCACCAATTCCCGATCGAGAACCTGATCTGCCGGCAATCCCGCAAGAGTATCCGAATAGGCCGTCAGGCCCTTGACGAACTCGACAATCTCCGCCGGCGGATTGTCGTACTTGAGGGAATACCCCATTCCGATGGCCGGATACTTCTCGATCTGGATGGCTTGGTTGGCCTGCTCCCAAGAGGCCAGGGCGATGTCGTTGCGTTTCAGCAAAAATCGCCGCCTCGCCAATTTATTACGGCCGATGAGAATCATTTCCACCCGAGGCAGAACGGTGGGAATTGCGTCAATCCATGTAGCAAAAGAAACCGTTCTGTTTTCATATCGAAGGAACATAACGCTGGCAACAAACTGCTCATTGCCGATGTGTTCCTGAAGAGTTTTCCGTCCCAGATTCCATTTCCAAACCTGGTGAAGCATTGCCGAAGGTAGTGTCGCAACATCTTCTTGCCTCTTAGGATGCTTTAACATTGCCGAACACCCGAACTCATTCCCTTGATTCCATCCCGAGATCAAAAGATCCTTTCGATATTCACCTTCGCCCATCCCACCTTCTTGCGGGTCGGAAACAGTCAGGTCGAACGCCTTGACAAATTCGCTGACCTCCGGCTCGGCTTCGAGGATAAAGTAACTTGGGCGGAAATAGTTGATGTTCAGCGAAACCGGAAATCCCGGCTGGCCTTCTTCTTCACTGTCGCCACTGTCATTGAATTCGAATGAAAAGTACACCCCGGTATCGTCGTTCTGATACCATGCCTGTGATCCCTGCAGCTTATAAAGGGGGCGCTTTTGAAAATACTCTTTGAATTGTTCGGCATCGAGTTTTCCCGTCCGCGGGGAAAAATACAGATCATAACTCATTGATGGCTCCTTAAACCGGTTCCAAAACTCTCTCCAGTATAACGGAATATTTCGTACAGTAAACTCGAAAATCCAGTCGGATCATTGTATCTATTGACCCACGTGAATCTCGGCAGTATAGTATCCGTCCCAGAGGAATGAGCTATGCCCGAATCGCTAA
>JAAYVQ010000408.1 GCA_012517095.1 Phycisphaerae bacterium
CGGCGCATTTCCAGACGCTTTTGACTGTCCGGATTGTCGGCTCCCCCTGACGGAGATTCCAAGCCGTTGGGGCAGGGACTGAAACGGTCGTACTGCCTGTCGGAGTCCACTTTGATCGATTGATGCTTCTTATCCGCCTTGTCTGTCGCCATATCGCGGGCCCTTTTCTGCGCGTTGCGTCGGTCATGTCCAAGGCACATACTTATCTCACGCGATTGCCCATCCGACCAAACCCGTTTCGGAAACACAATCCGCTCGTTTTGATTGTCCTCTTTTTCGGCGGCGATTACAAGCGGGATTGTAATTTGTTGATCTGAGAGGGCTTTTTGGTAACATAGATCCCGGACTTGGCCCGGGCAAGACAAATCAGATTGATACTTATAATGGGTTCCTATCGTGGAATTTGAGGGAGAGTATGTATGGCGCTGATCGGAAATTTGCTTTGGCTGATCTTCGGAGGAGGAATCGCGGCCTGTATCGGATGGCTCCTTTGCGGACTCATCCTGTGCATAACGATCATTGGAATCCCCTTCGGTATCGCATCGTTTCGAATGGCCGGGTATGTGATCTGGCCTTTCGGACGGGAGTTGATCGATGCTGAACGAGTCGGGGAACGCCGAATCACGGGGACGGGAATCGCCAATCTCCTATGGATTATTCTGGCCGGATTATGGTTGGCAATTTTGCATGTCCTGGTGGGAGCGCTGGACTGCATCACGATCATCGGAATTCCGTTCGGTCTGGCCAACTTCAAAATCGCCCAGGCGGCCTTTGCTCCTCTGGGCAAACGAATCGTTCGTAAGAACACGCTTCGGCAAGGGGGCTGAGAACATCGATTATCCGTTCTTCACCTTCAGTATTACCTGCGCTCCTTGTGAAAAACCAACCGCTCGAGTTATTATTCGGATATTCCCATGAAACGACAGACCTTTCAGTTGAATCGTCCAACGCGACCAAGGTTTTCCTTTCTTTTGTGTTGTCTGTTGTTCATAACCCTTAGCGGCATCTCGCTCGGGGCCAATGATCCGCTCGATGAAGGGTGGATGAACCCGCCTATCGACGCTCGACTCCGGGCGTATTGGTGGTGGCCCAACGGAAATGTCACAGCCGAGGCCATCACACGAGATCTGGAGGAAATGAAGGTCAAGGGATTCGGCGGAGCGGTAATTACCGATGCCGACGGCTCCAGCCAGGATGGTAACGAACGGGCGCCGCACGGCCCGACTTTTCTATCCCCCCAGTGGCGGGAACTCTACAAACACACCCTCCGCGAGGCCGAACGACTCGGACTGGAAATGAGTCTGAACATTCAGAGCGGATGGAATTTGGGCGGCCCCATGGTCAAACCGGAGGATGCAGCCAAAAAGCTAACCTGGTCCGAATTGGGTATCAAAGGTCCGGCCGCAATCCAACAATCCCTGCCAACCCCGCAGGCACGCGACAACTTCTATCGCGACCTCTTTGTCGTCGCCTATCGACAGGGAAATGCTTCGCTGCGACCGCTGCAAAACTGGGAACAGAAGGCCGTGCACAAAACGCTGGTCCCGTTCTCGGCACCGGATTCGACGCCCCTGTTCCGGGAGTACCCGGACCTACCCGATCAAATCGACGCACAATCCAGCCAGGTTGTGGACTTGACCACCAGACTCAAACCTGATGGCACGCTGATCTGGGATGCGCCGGAAGGCGACTGGCGGATATTGCGGTTTGGTTGCACGATCGGTGATCATTCCCGAGTTTCCACCTGCAGCCAGGGATGGGATGGATACGCTCTGGATGTGCTGGATGCCGGGGCGTTCATCCGATATTGGGATACAGTCGTCGATCCGTTGATTTCAGACGCCGGGGCCTTGGCCGGAAAAACCCTGAAGTACCTGCACACCGACAGTTGGGAGGTCGAGGCGATCAACTGGACACCGACCTTGCGCGAGGAATTCCAAAAACGAAACGGTTACAATCTGTTGCCGTATGCGCCGGCCCTGGTGGGACGGATCGTCAACAGTAGAGCGGAAAGCAATCGCTTTCTGCACGACTTCCGCAAGACCCTCGGCGACCTGGCGATCGACAACCACTACCGTATCTTCCGCGACCGGGCTCACCAGCACGGACTGCTGATCCACCCGGAATCGGGTGGTCCCCACGCGGTGCCGATCGACGCCCAGCGATGCCTGGGTTTTGTCGATGCGCCGATGAGCGAGTTCTGGGCGTGGTCCTGGCGGCATCGAATCGGCGACGACAACCGCTTCTTCGTAAAGCAACCGGCTTCGGCGGCTCATACTTACGGGCGTAAGCTTGTGCTGGGAGAGGGCTTTACCACGATCGGGCCGCACTGGCAGGAGACGCTGCGGGATAATCTCAAGCCGTCGTTTGACAAAGCGGCCTGCGAGGGGCTCAACCTGTTGGTCTGGCACGCGTTCGTCTGTTCGCCGGCCGAGATGGGGATTCCGGGGCAGCAGTATTTCGCCGGCACGCATTTGAATCCGAATGTGACCTGGTGGTCGCATTCGGCGCCGGTCTTCGACTACTTCAATCGCTGCCAGTGGATGTTGCAGCAGGGACGGTTTGCGGCGGATGTGTGCTATTACTACGGCGACCATGTGCCGAATTTCACCCAGCACAAACTCACGGACCCGGCACGGATCCTGCCTGGGTATGATTATGATGTGATCACTGAGGAAGCGATCCTGACCCGCATGACGGTACGGGAGGGTCGCCTGATTTTGCCTGACGGAATGAACTATCGGATCATGGTCCTGCCCGATCGACGGATCATATCGCTGCCCGTATTACGGAAGCTGAAGGAACTTGTGCACGCCGGAGGTGTGGTAATCGGACCCAAGCCCAACCAGGCCAGTACCCTGCGGGATTTTCCCCGTTGCGATGACGAGGTCAAGACCCTCGCCGAACAACTCTGGGGAAAGGATCAGGAATCGCCCGGGGAAAATCGGTTCGGCCGCGGCCGGGTCATCTGGGGCAAAACCGCCCGGGCGGTTTTACTTGCCGACCGAATCAAGCCCGACTTTGAAACCGAAGGATCTGCACCGGATGCCGTGATCGATTATATTCATCGCATCAATGGTGATACCGACCTTTATTTTGTCGCCAACCGCAACAATCGCGGGGAAACGGTCCGCTGTAACTTTCGTATCGCCGGTAGAGCCCCCGAACTTTGGGACCCGGTCACCGGGGACCGTCGTTTTGCCGTCGCATACAGTCAGGTGGACGGCCGCACGACAGTACCCCTGGAATTTACGCCGTGTGGTTCGGTCTTTGTAGTGTTTCGCGCGGGGGCGGAAAAGCATCCGTCTTCAACCGATCGGAACAGTCCGCAGTTTACGACCTATCAGCCAATCGCCGGACCATGGATTGTGACATTCGACACCGAATGGGGCGGACCCGAATCGGTGCAGTTCGATTCGCTGGTCAGTTGGACCACGCAAGCCGAGCTCGGAATTAAATACTTCTCCGGAAAAGCGACTTACCTCAAATCTTTCGACTTACCGTCCGGACAGAAACAGCCCGGTCGTCTCTGGCTGGATCTGGGTAATCTCC
>JAAYVQ010000409.1 GCA_012517095.1 Phycisphaerae bacterium
AATCCAGCGCGACCAACCAGATCGCATACGCGGGCAACCCACTGGCATCGCACCAGGTCTGTTATTGGAAGGTGATGGCGTGGGATGCGCAGGGCAAGCCCTCCGGCTGGAGCAAGGCCGCGAGTTGGACAATGGGGATGCTCAAGCCGGAGGACTGGAAGGCCAAGTGGATCGGCTTTGACGCCTCTCGAAAGAGGCGCGATTCCGAAGTGCTGGACCTGAAAGCGGCGCAGTGGATCTGGACGGATGAGGGCAATCCGCTCCAGTCGGCACCAATCGGTGCTCGCTGGTTCCGCAAATCGTTCGATATTCCGGCAGATCGGCCAATAGCATCGGTAATCTGCGGGGTCACGGCCGACGACGGATTCACACTGTTTGTCAACACGCGGCTGGTGCGGACCGGAAACACCCACACCACGGCAGCGTGCTTTGAGATGACCGATCAGATCACGGCAGGGAAGAATGTCCTGGCGATCGAGGCCAGCAATGCGGGCAACAATCCGAATCCGGCGGGCATGATCCTGATGCTGAGGGTGAATTTCAAGGAAGGCGAACCGCTGGTTTTGGTATCCGACAATAACTGGAGGTATTCTCTCGAATCGCCCGGCGCCAACTGGACGGCCGCCGCATTTGACGATGCGGCGTGGAAGCCGGCCAAGCCATTGGGCGCCTTCGGGATCGGGCCTTGGACGCAGTCCAAGGTCGTCTGGGAAGGGATGTTCCTGCCGCCAGCGCAGTATCTACGAAAGAATTTCACCATTGATAAGCCCGTCCGCCGCGCAACGGTCTATGCCACGGCACTGGGTAATTACAAACTGAACATCGGCGGCCGGCCCGTCGGTGACGAATATTTTTCGCCCGGCTGGACGGATTACAATATCCGCGTGTACTACAATACCTATGATGTGACAGGGTTGCTCAATCAGGGCGAAAACTACATCGGGGCGATTCTGGCCGACGGGTGGTACGGCGGGCACATTGGATGGGGGCGGGTTCGCGATCATTACGGGAAAAACACGCGATTTGCGGCCCAGCTTCGGATCGAATACGCCGACGGCAGCGAGGCAACGATCGTTACGGATGAAACCTGGAAGGCGCGGACGGGGCGAATCCTCGAAGCGGACTTTCTGATGGGCGAGACCTTCGATGCCCGAAAGCCGGCCCCGTTTGGGCGAAGACCCAACGCGGCGATTTCCGATCAAGGATGGAATGCCGTCGATGTGACCGACAAAATCGAGGCCACACTTCAGGCGTATCCGGGCGTTCCGGTGCGGAAGTTCCAGGAGATCAAGCCGGTCAAGATCACCGAGCCGGTCAAGGGGACCTATGTCTATGATATGGGGACCAACTTTGCCGGATTTGCGCGGCTGAAGATTCGCGGCAAGGAGGGGCAGAAGATCACGCTGCGATACGCCGAGCGGCTCAACCCCGACGGAACGATGTACACGACAAACTTGCGGGGCGCACGGGCAACGGACACCTATATTTGTCGCGGCGGGAACAATGAGGAAACCTGGCAGCCGCAGTTCACCTTCCACGGATTTCAGTATGTCGAGCTGACGGGCGTCGAAGAAGCGCCGACGCTGGATGCGATCACGGGGATTGAACTGACCAGTGCCACGCCGGTGGCGGGATTGTTCGAGAGTTCCGACGCGATGGCCAATCAGCTCTATCACAACATCTGCCAGACGCAGCGGGCGAATTTCATTGACATCCCAACCGATTGTCCGCAGCGCGATGAACGGCTGGGCTGGACCGGCGACGCGCAGATTTATGTCCGCACGGCAACTAACAACACGGACACCTCGGCCTTCTATACGAAGTGGCTCGTCGATCTGGAAGACGCACAGGGACCCAGAGGCGATTTTCCGGATGTCGCACCGCGCAAGGTCGCCATGGGCGGTGGTACGGCGGCCTGGGGCGACGCGGGCGTGATCTGCCCATGGACGGTGTATCAGGTCTATGGCGACCGGCGTGTGCTCGAAGAGCATTACGATGCGATGGTTCGCTGGGTGGAATACTGCAAGGGTACGACGAAGGGACTGCTGCGGCCGGCCGAGGGGTATGGCGACTGGCTGAGCATCAAGGCCGACACGCCCAAGGATGTGCTGGCGACGGCTTATTTTGCATATAGCACAATGTTGACGGCCAAAACCGCGGAGGTGCTCGGCAAGACGGACGATGCGGCCATGTATCGCACGCTGTTTGAGCAGATTCGCGAGGCGTTCAACAAGGCGTATGTGGCCGAAGACGGACGAATCAAGGGCAACACGCAGACGGTGTATGTGCTGGGTCTGGCGTTCGATCTGCTGCCGGAAGCCAAGCGGGCGGCGGCCGTGCAATATCTGGTTGAGGATATTCAGAAGAAGGATTGGCATCTTTCGACGGGATTTGTCGGGACCAAGGACCTGATGATGACCCTGTACCGCTATGGGCGGCTGGATGTGGCCTATCGGCTGTTCCAGAACGACACCTTCCCGTCGTGGGGATTTTCGATCAAGCACGGGGCGACGAGCATCTGGGAGCGATGGGATGGCTGGACGCCGGAGAATGGGTTCCAGGATCCGGGGATGAACTCGTTCGCGCATTACTCGTTCGGCGCGGTGTGCGAATGGATGTTCAAGACGATCGGCGGAATCGACTTTGTGGAGCCGGGCTATGAGCGGATCGTGATCCGGCCGATCCCCGGCGGCAGGTTTACCTGGGCCAAGACCCAGCACGAGAGCATTCGCGGACGGGTGGCGACGGACTGGAAGCTGGATCAGGGCAATCTGACACTGAAGGTGGAAATCCCGGCCAATACGACGGCGATGGTGTATGTGCCTGCGGCAACTCAGGATGGCGTCAGCGAGAAGGGCAATTTTCTCGGAGCCAAGTTTGTTCGCATGGAAAATAGCTTTGCGGTGTATGAGGCCGGGTCGGGGAGTTATGAGTTTGTATCCAAAGGAGTGAAGGCCGTGGAAGTGGCAAATTAATGTTAAAATGGGAAATATGGCATTTCGGAGATTGATGCCGCCGGGTATTATCCAAAATCGCTGAAAAATGTATCTTTGGGTAAAACTTCTTGACGATGAAAAGGAAATCTGTCATAAGATGGATTCCTGATTTGATCGAAGGGAGTTGATATGTCGGAGCTGGATGTCATCAGAGAGATCGCCCGTCAGGTGTTGACGGTGCCGACGATCACCGGGATACCTGATAACTGGTTGTGGGATCGGACACAGCGAATCGTCCGGAATGTCGAGCATGTTTGTCGGCTTCCCGAGCTGCTGGCTGCCAATGTCGCAATTGACCGTTTTTGTCTGATCGCGGCGGCCTATTTCTCGGAGACGGGCTTTGCGCACTATGCCGACGCGGAGAACACGGCGGCCCGGATGGTGCTGGCTGATGTAAGTTTAAGCGATCTGCATGATTTTTCGACGCAGGTGGTGGCCGACAAGCTGGCCGGTGCGCTGGCGGGACCCAAGATCGACAAGATCAACAAGATCATCAGCGAATCCGGCAACCGTCGCAGTGAGATGACCGAGGCGATGATCCTCTCCGATGGACGCAACCTCGACGATATGGGCGCGGTGGGTATCTTCAACGAATTCCGCCGCTACATGATCCACGGCAAAGGCGTATCGGATGTTCTGAGCAGTTGGAAGCGTAAGATCGACTACCAGTATTGGCAGGCGCGACTGAAGGAGAGTTTCCGGTATGAATCCGTTCGCAAGCTCGCCGAACAGCGATACGCCGCAACCGAATATTTCATGAATCAGCTCGCCGTCGAAAACGCGGCCAAGGACCTGGAGGAAATGATCATCGAGTCGCTGGACCAACGAGAGACAACGAGATAAGCAAATCCCGGATTCCTTTGACCATGGAGCACAAGCCCATCACGGCGATTTTTCCCGGGTCCTTCGATCCCATCACAAACGGGCATCTGGATGTCATCGGCCGGGGCGTTCAATTGTTCGACCGGCTGATTGTCGCGGTCGGCCAGAATCCGGCCAAGGAGGATTTGTTCACTCCCGACGAACGGGTGGAGATGATTCGGGAGTTGACGCGAGCATATCCGCGAGTAACCGTGGAAAGTTACGATTGCCTGACGGTCGAGTACGCCACCCGAATCAAGGCCGACGTGATGCTCCGTGGTCTCCGAAATCTCACCGATGTCCAGTACGAATTCCAGTTGGCGATGACCAATCGCCGCGTCGCCGGCATCGAAACGGTCTTCATCATGACCTCCGAAGAGTACGGTTTCGTCAGTTCCACAATGGTCCGCGAGATCGCCCTGCTGGGCGGCGATGTGTCCAAGCTGATCCCCCGCAGCGTGAACGATCTTCTCAAACGAAAGCTTGGGGAAAAAGGCCTTCCGCGAAAGGCGTGATCTTCCCGGGCGGTTTCTTTTCGTGCTCTTGCCAAAGATCGTCCTTTTGTTGTATAATGAAATCGTGACAGGATCAACTTACAACAATACCCGGGGCCAGACGGCCCGGAGATATTCGATATGTTGTGTCAGGTATGTAAAAAACATTCGGCGACGATTCATTTGACCGAAATCCAGAACGGTCATCGGGAAGAAACGCACCTGTGCGAGGGCTGCGCCCAGCAGCAGGGATTGTCCGTCAAAAGCCAGATTCCCCTCAATGAACTGCTCAGTACATTGCTCTCGGCCCAGGCACACGGCAAAACCCCGGCCAAGGAAGGGGATTCGTCTCCGGGCGGAAACGCCTGTCCAACCTGCGGCATGACCCTCAAGGAATTTGGAAAGAAAAGTCTGCTGGGTTGTGCGGCCGACTATGATTTTTTCCGCGAGCACCTGGAGCCACTGATCGAAAAATCGCAGGGTGGGCACACCCGTCATTGCGGCAAGGTTCCATCGCGAACGCCGGTTCAGGCCAAACACCAGATCGAGTTGGCTCAACTCCAGAAGGATCTCGATGCGGCCGTCCGTACCGAAGACTACGAATCCGCCGCTCGGCTCCGCGACCGGATTAAACAACTGCAAACGCCCTGATTTGCACCTGAATGGGAATGAATCCGCGACGATGAGACCGAAAGATTTATCCAGCCGAATTAGCGAGTGGTTCCAGGGGTCCGGCCCCGGGGCCGACATCGTGATTTCCTCGCGGATCCGCCTGGCCCGCAACCTTGCGGGGTATGAGTTTTTGCCCTGCCTGACACAACAACGAAAACGGCAGATCCTGCGGACTTTAAAAGAGGCAATTCTCGGCATCGATTTGGGCGAGTCGGTTTTTTATGTCGATGTGGACGGGGTGCCCGCGCTCGAACAAGAACTGCTGGTCGAACGACATCTGATCAGCCGCCAGCACGCAATGGGGAAAGGTCCGCGAGGCGTGGTCATTGCGGCCAGCGAATCCTTCACGGCGATGATCAACGAGGAAGATCATCTGCGGATTCAGGCCTTTCAGACGGGCCTGCAATTGCGACCCTGTTGGGAACGGATCAACCATATCGACAATCTCATCGAGCAAAAGGTTGAGTTTGCCTTCCACCCCGACTACGGATATCTGACGGCCTGTCCGACCAATCTCGGCACGGGAATCCGCGTGTCGGTCATGCTGCATTTGCCGGCGCTGAAGATGGCCGGGCAGATCGACAAATTTCTGCAGGCGGCGCGTGATGCCGACCTTACGGTGCGGGGTCTGTTCGGCGAAGGAACCGAGGCGGTTGGCGATTTCTATCAGCTCTCCAACCAGGTCACGCTGGGCGTTCGTGAAGAAGATATCGTCAATCAGTTCAACGATGTGATTGTCCCCAAGATCGTCGAATACGAACACCTCGCTCGGCGAAAACTTCTGGATAAACAATTGGATGCCCTCGACGATAAAATCCAGAGGGCCTTGGGTGTTCTTGGCAATGCGCGGCTGATCAGTTCACAAGAAGCGCTGTTTCTGCTCAGCCATATCCGGCTGGGCGTCAATCTTAATCGGATTCAGGGTTTGTCCATCCGTACGATCAACGAGTTGTTCATGTTGACGCAACCGGCACATTTGCAAATGAATCAGGGTGAACCCCTCGATGCCGACCGCCGCGACGCTACCCGGGCGGGGATCATCCGCTCACGGCTGTGCCGAAACTGATAATCCATCAATCCTGATTCAAGAGGGTTGATTCTGCCTCACAAAGCGATATTTCTGCCATTTTGACAGACAGTCAACCTCTACAGATTCTTCCATAATCTCTTGTTAAACATGAAGTTAGGTCGATTTTATACCGTGGCACAAACTTTGCAAATCTTTATCAAGAAAATACCTTGTACTGATCTGGCAACAAGCGAAAAAGGGAGTATGACCATGGCAAAGATTATTGGAATTGATTTGGGAACCACCAACTCGGTGGTGTCGATCATGGAAGGATCGACGCCGAAAGTGCTGGTGAACTCATCGGGTTCGCGGCTGACGCCGTCGGTGGTGGGTTTTACGGATAAAGGCGAGCGGCTGATCGGCCAGATCGCCAAGCATCAGCAGGTAACCAACCCGCTAAATACGGTGTATTCGATCAAGCGATTCATGGGCCGGAGACACCGCGAGGTGGCCAGCGAAGAAAAACTGGTTCCCTATAAGATCGTGGGCGGCGCCGATGAACTGGTGAAAGTGAATGTCCGCGGCAAGGATTACACGCCGCCGGAAATCTCGGCGATGATTCTGATGGATCTGAAAAAGACCGCAGAAGATTATCTGGGCGAGAAGGTCGAGCAGGCCGTGATCACCGTCCCGGCATATTTCAACGATGCGCAGCGGCAGGCCACCAAAGACGCCGGGCACATCGCGGGGCTGAAGGTCGAGCGGATCATCAACGAGCCGACGGCCGCGGCGCTGGCGTATGGTATGGAAAAGAAAAAAGAGGGCAAGGTCGCCGTGTTTGACTTCGGTGGCGGGACCTTCGATATTTCGATTCTCGATATCGGCGACAATGTCGTCGAAGTGCTCAGCACCAACGGTGACACGCACCTCGGTGGCGACGACCTGGACGAAGTGCTGATGCAGTACCTGGCCGAAGAGTTCCGCAAGAAGGAAGGAATCGATCTTCGCAAGGACCCGATGGCGCATCAGCGGCTCAAGGAAGCGGCGGAGAAGGCCAAGTGTGAGTTGAGCACGCAGGTCGAATCGACGATCAATCTGCCGTTTATCACGGCCGACGCCTCCGGGCCCAAACACCTGCAGATGACGATCACCCGGAGCAAATTCGAGTCGTTGGCCGAACCGATCTTCGAGCGGCTCAAACAGCCCTGCATCCAGGCCATTCAGGACGCCAAGGTCAAACCCGCTGAGATTTCCGAAGTGTTGCTGGTCGGCGGTTCGATCCGAATCCCGAAGGTCCAGCAGATCGCCAAGGACCTATTCGGCCGCGAACCCAACAAGAGCATCAATCCCGACGAAGTCGTTTCCGTCGGTGCGGCCATTCAGGGTGCCATCCTTTCCGGCGACGAAGGCGTCAAGGATATCCTGCTGCTGGATGTCACGCCGCTGTCGCTGGGCGTCGAGACCCTGGGCGGCGTGATGACGCGGCTGATCGAGCGGAACACGACGATTCCGACGAGCAAGAAGGAAGTCTTCTCGACGGCGGCCGACAGCCAGACGAGCGTGGATATCCATGTCCTGCAGGGCGAGCGTGAATTTGCCCGGGACAACCGGACGCTGGGCCGTTTTCAGTTGACGGGCCTTCCACCGTCGCCGCGGGGCGTGCCGCAGATCGAAGTCAGTTTCGACATCGACGCCAACGGCATTCTGCATGTCTCGGCCAAGGACCTTGGCACGGGCAAGGAGCAGTCGATCGCCATCCAGTCCAGTTCCGGCCTGAGCAAAGACGAGGTTGAAAAGATGCGTAAGGACGCCGAGAGCCACTCAGCCGATGACAAGAAACGCCGTGAGGTCGTCGATCTGAAAAACCAGGCGGATCAGTTAATCTATCAGACGGAAAAAACGCTCAAAGAACATGGCGAGAAGGTTTCGGCTGAGACTCGCGGTAACATCGAGAACGCTCTGAATAATCTCAAGGAAGCCGTCAAGGGCGACAGCGCTGACGCCATTCGAAAGGCCGTGGAAACTCTCGGCAGCGCATCGCAGGAACTGGGCAAGGCGATGTATGAAGAAGCCGCAAAGAAACGCGGTGGAACACCGAAGAGCTCCCCCGAGCATCCCGGACCCGAGACGCAACAGAATCCTCCGCAGGAAGGCGAGGTCCGTCGCAAACGCGGAGATGATGTAATCGACGCGGAGTTCGAGGCGAAAGACAAGTAATTGCATCTGCGGATCGTTTCCGCAGACTCTATCAACAATCGGCCGTGCCCTTGGGATGGTGGCACGGCCGATTGTATTGTCAGGATCACGAAGGAGTTTCCAGGGGGAGAGTCACAATGAAGGTGGCTCCATGTCCGAGTTGACTTTCCACCTCAATGGTCCCCTTGTGTTGCAGAACGATCTTCCGCGCGATGGACAGACCCAGACCGAAACCAGCTTTCTCCTTGGTGGAGTGGAAGGGCTCAAAGATGATTTGGGTATCGGAAATACCGGGGCCATTATCGATGATCTTCAGAATTATCTTTTTTTCAGCCGCATTGAAATGCGTCTCAATTTTCACCACACCGGTCTCGGCCGGTACGGCAAAGATCGCGTTCAGCGCAAGATTCAGTACGACATCGTATATTTGATCCGGATCGAGACGAGCGGGGGGAATCTTCGTGTCGGCCTGCAGAACGATCTTTTTTTTCTGGCGTTTGGTCCCCAGACTCAGGGTCTCGACAGCCGTACGGACCACGCTGTTGAAATTTGTCTTGACCAGGGTGGGATTGTCCTGGCGGACAAACTTGAGCATATCGATCACCAGCTTTTGAATCAGATCGAGATTCCGGCAAAGAATCGTCCAGGCCTTGCGGGCCTGGGGCAGGGTATCGCTGGCCAGGGCTTCATCCACGGCCTCACGCCCGCCGATGACGGCTTGCAGGATATTCTTGATCCCGTGCGAAAGATTGATCGCATGGCGACCGGCCTGCGCAATCCGCTCGGTCAGCTCGATCTCCTGCGAAATGCGTTCGGCGCCTGTTTCCAGATTGGAAATGTCCAATCCTGCGACCGTGTCCCCGGGCGAAACTTTCCGCTTGGTCACCCAGGGACTGACCTCCGCCGACGCCGGATCCGGGGGATTCCACGAGGCGGGAAAGAGAAACTGAAGGATCGTCGTGCCGATACGAATTCGGTCTTCATGACGGAGATGAACCGGTCGGTCGATGCGACGGCCGTTGACGAAGGTCCCGTTCGAGGAGTTCAAGTCCTGCAGGATCCATTGACCATCGCGAAAGGAAAGCTCCGCATGATGGCGAGATACGGCCGGATCGGCGATCTTGATATCCGCCTTCTCCCGGCCGACCATCAGCGGCCAACCGCCACCGGCGACCAGATCGAAAGTCTGGCTTTCTATGGGTCCGGCCATCGCAAACAGTTTGGCCTGATTTGCCGCCTTTCTGGCCATGTCGTCTTCCTTGTATCTTGTTATTTCCCGATGCAAAAACGAGAAAATATTCGGTCCAGAACCTGCTCATCGACTCGATCGGAATCCGCCCGGCCGAGTTGTTCGATTGCTGATCGCAACAACATCGCCGCCACCTCATCCTGTTTGTCGAGTATCTCGCGCCGGGCTTCGCGTAAGGCCATCAACGCGTCTTGGATAGACCGCCGATGTCGCTGCGTCAGGGCCAGTTGATCCGATCCCTCCGAATCCCAGTGCCATCGAAGTGAGATTTCATCCACGCGATTTTGCACCTCATCCAGACCGTGTCCGGTCTTGGCGCTGGTAACCAGACATGGACGGCTGAATACCCGCCTGGCCCGGATAACCACTTGTTCGGCGGACTGTTGCCATCGATCCTGTTGCGTCAAGACCACCAGCATTTCAGCGTGCGAGATTCTTCGGAATCGTTCAAGATCCCCTTTCCAATCGGACTTGGAACCATCGACGCAAAACAAGACCATCGTCGCCGACCGCAGGGCCTCTTCAGCCGCTCGCTGGGCCATCGTCGCCAGTATATCGTCGGGGCGATGCTCATTCAAGAGTCCGGCGCAATCAAACAGGATACACCGACCATGGGGCAATATCCATTCGGCCTCCAGAACATCCCGCGTGGTCTCGGCCGTCGGCGATACCAGACTCCGCGGCCGGCCGAGCAAGGCGTTCATCAGGGAACTTTTCCCCGCATTCGGTAAACCTGCAAGGCCTACAGAAGGCAAATCGATCAGTTCCTGGTCCTGAATACTATCATCCAGAATGCATTCGATTCGACTTTGAACCACGGTGATGTGTTCGACGATTTGTTCCATCGAAATCGGGGAAATGTCTTCCGTGGAGAAATCCAGGCCGGCCTCGATCTGGCCAAGCAGGTTGAGCAACTCTTCCCGGCAGGAATTCAAAGTCTCCGAAAGGCGGCCCGCCAACATCCGTCTTGCGGCCTCTACTTGCAAACGGTTTCCCGCGGCCACAATCTGCGCAACGGCCTCTGCCTGGGTCAGGTCCATCCGGCCGGACAGATATGCCCGCAGGGTAAACTCACCCGGTCGGGCCTGTCGGCATCGCCGCAGGATTTGGCCAAGAATCATGTGTACGATCACCAGCGGAACCTGGAGATGTATTTCGGCGACATCCTGGCCGGTATAGGAATGGGGAGCCGGGAACGCGTAAATCATCGCGTCAATCGACATTCCGTTCATAGCGAGGGTTGTGTGTGTGATTCCGCGACCGGCAATTGATTCTTTCAGTCGACACAGGGCTCCGACAATCGTGAAGGCCTGGGGACCCGAAATCCGCACGATAGAACGGGCGACAGTACCTTCGACCGGCGTGGCCGTACATACGGCCGCTATCGTTTGATCGATCGACTCCATACCACCCCCGTTTATCAACTTCGAATCGGCCAATTCTAACGGTTGATTTTGAACAACGGTTTGGCTTTGGGTTTCTTTACTTTTCCGCCGGTCTTGCTGGTGACCGGAACAAGACCCAGGGACTTTTCGGCATCTCGCCGCTCGATATGTTTTTTGATGATCTTTTGTTCGATGACGCCGGCGGCCATACTGGACATAATGTAAAGATTAACACCGGATGGGCCCGTGTATAACATCAACGGAAACAGGATTGGCATCATGATCAACATGATTTTTTGTTGTTGAGCCATCTGGGGATTGGTTGCCGCACCCGGCGAAGGCATCATCTTCTGCTGAAGATACATGACGAAGCCCATCAGCAGCGGCAATAGATTAATGGAATCGATTTTGCCCAACAACGGAATGGATAACTCCCTGAATCGGAAAATGGCGTCGGGTGCCGACAGGTCCGTGATCCAAAAGGGCAGGAAACCGGCGCCCCGCAGATCCACGCTGGAATCGACCGCCGACCATAGCGCAATCCAGATCGGCATTTGAACCAGGATCGGCACAACACCCATGGCGGGATTAACGCCGCTTTCCCGATACAATTCCCGCATTTTCTTTTGCATCTCCATCGGCTCGTTACCATACTGCGCCCGGAGCTGTTCCATTTTAGGGCCGAGTTTTTGCAGACCGGACATGGAGACTTGGCTCTTTTTCGTTATCGGGTGCAGAAGCAACCGCACGACAAACACCAGGATCATGATAACGATGCCGTAGTTCCCCAGGGGTCCCATGATGCTATACATCGCCTTCATCATCCACAGAATCCCGAATGCCAGGGGACGAATGATCCAGGCCGGACAACAACAGGACATAAAGTCGATGGTATAAAAATAACCGAGTTGCTTATACAACGGTGTTTTGCCAAACAATTCGCGGTCCTTGGGACCCAGATACAACTGAAAGTCCAACTTGCGAACGGCTCCGGCGGTACCCGCCGGGGCCAGCAAAATCGGCTGAGTCGACAGAATGGTGGAGATATTTTCGTCTCCGCTGGCAACCCTTGCGTCACCGTCAGGATTGTGGAACCAGGCCGTCTGGTCCCCGATCCATTCGCAGGCCCGCTCGCCCTTGGCGGGGATCGGTCGCAGGATCGCAACAAAATACTTGTTGGCCAGGCCCGCCCAGAGAAATTTGGCCGGTTTGGCCGAGCCGGAAAGATTGCGCCCGATCAAGACATCATAACGGGCATTGTTTTTCGCGGTCTGGTCACCGGACAACATGGCCCGGTGATACGATTCGGTGCTATCTCGCAGGCCCACCTGGCGAAGAAAGGTCTTTCCCCAAAAACCCGCCACCATCTCTTTTCTTGCCCAGGTTACATTCTCTTTTTTGTCCAGAAAACCGCCGATGATCTTGCGATCCTCCATTCGGATCGCCTCTCGTTCGATCCCCGACGGACCGACGATTTCAAATTGGATTTTGATCGGCCGATCGGCGAGGTTTTCGGCCGTGATCTGACAATCCAGATCGTAACTGCCCGGCTGAATACGATAGATTTTCGTCAGGCGAAGGAGTTCGGTTCCCATTTTTGGAACTTCGCCGGGCAATCGCTTCCCGATGACCGCCTCGAAACGGACCTCGTCCGGCGCAGGATCACCGACGATCGTCCAATTGAGTCGGTCCAGCGGGAAATTTGGGCCAAAATCCTCGGACTCAAACGCCAACTTGAGATTCTGGCAGGCCAGGGGAACAATCGTCTTCTTTCCGTCAACGATCGGTCCGAGAAGCTTTAAGGGCACGGGATTGTCATGGTCGCGATTGTCAAATTCGCTAAGGATAACTGAAGCAATCCCCGCCCCGGCATTGGTCAGCTCCACCTGATATTTATACAGCATCGGATCATCGGACCGCTTGCATTGATCATACAACAAACCCAATGTTCGGCTTTTCGGAGAAACGCTGTTAGCGGCCAATTGTGCCAACTCACTCGGCGCTGCAACGGGAGCCGCAGCGGCAAGAGTCGTGGACGGCCGGGATGAATCATCCGCTTTGGCGGGAACGGCATCCAGGGGTTTGGCGTCGGAACTTTGCGCCAACACCAGACCCGACATCCACCCCAATAGAATCATTCCATACGACAGGGTTTGAACGGTACACAATCTCATCGCGTATCCTTATGAATTTCCGCGGAATCAACCCGGAAGACCTTTTTATCGACCTTCGAACAGTCGGTCACCTTCAAAACTATCCAGTTCCGGCACGGCGTAGATCTTCTTGGCCGCCGCGTCAAAATCGTATTCGAGACGGACGAAGTGGACCTCGTTGCCTTCCACATACACATACCCGGTACGGTTGTCGCGGTCCCGGGGCTGGCCGACCGAACCGACATTGATGATGGCCTTTTCTTCTTTTAATATTGGATATACATTTCCAAGTTCTTCCGGAGTGTAGAAATCCGGATCTTCCAGAAACACGCCCGGCAGGTGGGTGTGTCCGATGAAACAGATATGCTTAATCCGCTCGAACTGGGCGTTGACTTTTCCAAGGTTGGTATAGACATCGTCGGGAAACAGGTATTCATTGATCGGCCGGCGCGGCGAGGCATGGACAAAATCGAGTTGTGCATGGAGATCGCCGAGTTTGGTGTTCAGCGTCCACCGCATCGGTTGCGAACCGAGAAAACTCCATCGTTTCCCGTTGTCCTCGGTATCTCCCTGCCGCTCGAGGATGTCCCGCGTCCAGTAGCTGGCCTGTTCGGCCCCCATATTGAAATTGGTCGGCTCGTACAGGACCGCATAGTCGTGATTCCCCAGCACGCAGACTTTTGTACGAGCGATCACCAGGTCCAGGCACTCCAGGGGATTGGCCGCATAGCCCACGACATCGCCAAGGCAATAAATCGTCTTGATGCCGCGGCTATCGATATCCGCCAGCACCGTCGTCAGCGCCTCAAGGTTCGAATGAATATCGCTTATAATGGCAAACATAATCTCTCACGGTTATGAGAATCGTACGGTAAATGGTTGTATATACCATAAAACTCCGAGCATTTCCAGATGGCAGATTCCCAAATCGGAAGGAAATTCCAGACTCCTCTTCAGGGGGAGAAATGAACGAAATCAGGTTTTGAAGCCGAACACCCCCCCAATCATCCCATTCCCCCAAGATTGCCTGTTTTACCACAAATCTTGACGAAAATCTCTTGACGGTCAGCAGAGATTTGCGGAAGATTTTTACCGGATTATGTTGAATCGTCGATTCAACCTTTTTGATCGGAAAGGATCGGAGATGGACATTTTCGAGGCCATCAACAAACGATATTCGTGTCGGGCCTATCAGGATAAACCTGTCGAAGCGGAAAAAATCTATCAGATCCTGGAAGCGGCACGGCTGGCTCCATCGGCGAAAAACCTGCAGGATTGGCGATTCGTCGTGGTTACGGATGCCGCACTTCGTCAGCGGTTATGTGTAGCGGCCAACAATCAGCCGTTTGTCGGCCAGGCACCGGTCGTCATCGTCGCTTGTTGTGTCGTGGATCATATCATGCGCTGCGGTCAGGCGATTGGGCCAATCGATGTGGCCATTGCACTTGAACACATCGCCTTGGAGGCGACGGCACTGGGCCTGGGCACCTGCTGGATCGGTTCGTTTTTCCCCGAACAAGTTCGTCCCATCCTGGGAATTCCGTCTTCGGTGGCTATTATTGAGCTCATGACGCTGGGATATCCGGCCATTCCACAGGGTCCCCGAAAACGAGAACCGCTCGATTCCATCGCCTGCTACAACCAATGGAAATTCTAACGAATTGATTTTCTTGACATTGGGTCGCGGGCAGAGTATCACAATGGCACGGCGGGAGGGACAATTTTAACTGGAGAAAGGCCGGCCGTGGCCGATAAAACCAAACAACCAGCAACCGTCGATTCCAAAACCGAATCGGACGGGAGCTTGATTTTGACATATAGCGGACGATTGGATTGCCTGAGTACGGGAACAGTCTGGCGGAAAACCAGCCATCTTCTGCATCCACTCCCGACTCGGTTGATTATCGACGCCGCGAATGTTTCATACTGCGATGGGAGCGGAATTGCCTTATTTTTCTCCTTGCGACTGCGGGGACTTCGAAATCATTTCCCGGTGGATGTTCGGAATCTTCGGCCGGAACTGGTTTCCTTGCTGGAACGATTTCAAGCCGACACATTTAATCTGCGTCCGGCGACGGCGCCACCGCAGACAAATCTTCCGACGGAAGTCGGACTCTGGGCGTGGAGAATCTGGAAGGATGTCTTCGAACAGGTGGCCTTCATCGGAGAGTTGACCACCTGGATGACCAAAATGTTGGTTCACCCGAGATGGGTACGATGGGGTGATTTTTTTCTGATGGTGGAACGCACCGGCGCCAATGCCATTGGGATTGTCGCCCTGCTTGGTTTTTTATTCGGGCTGATCCTGGCTTTCAGCGGGGCCATCTCCATGAAACAATTCGGTGTGGAGGTCTATGTGGCGGATCTGACGGCGATCGCCCTGATCCGGGTCCTGGGACCGTTCCTGACGGCCATCATCATGGCCGGTCGGACAGGATCCTCCTACGCCGCCGAGTTGGGAACGATGAAAATCAACAATGAAATCGATGCCCTGACCACGATGGGGCTGGATCCGGTTCGATTCCTGGTTCTGCCCCGGGTTCTGGCGACGACTCTGGTAACGCCACTGCTGGCGGTACTGGCGAATCTGTCTGGACTGGTCGGCGCGGCGGTTGTGGTGTTGTGGCTGGGGTTTCCCCTGGTCACCTTCACCTCGCATGTCGAGCGAGCGATTGAACTGAAGGCCTTGTTCAGCGGCCTGGTCAAAGCGGTGGTCTTCGGCCTTCTGGTCGGGGGTGTCGGCTGCCTTCGAGGCCTTCAGACGGAAATCGGTCCCAGTGCCGTCGGTATTTCCACTACCCGGGCCGTCGTCAGCGGGATCGTTCTGATCGTCATCACCGAGGGTATTTTCGCCGTCCTTTATTACAGTCTGGGGATTTGACCGATGGATTCAAAAAACCTGTATAGTCCATCTTTCTCGGACACGATCATCCGAGTTGAACGGCTGACCGTCGGATTTGATGAGGAGGTTGTGCTGAAGGACATCTCCTTTGAAGTGCAGCGGGGCGAGGTGTTGGTGATTCTCGGAGGATCCGGCTGCGGGAAAAGTACCCTGCTCAAGACCATGATCGGCCTTCTTGACCCGATGCACGGCCGAATCCTGATCGAGGGTGACGACATCGTCACCGCCCACGGCGAAACCCGCAAGGCCATCCTTCGAAAGATCGGCGTGATGTTCCAGTCCGGGGCGCTGTTTGGATCCATGAGTTTGCGCGAGAATGTTCGACTGGCCCTGGAGGAATACACCAACCTGCCCCGTGAGGCGGCGGACCTGATCGTCTCAATGAAACTCGATCTGGTCGGTCTGCATGGATATGGCTCCAGGATGCCCGCGGAACTCAGCGGAGGAATGCAGAAACGCGCCGCCATCGCGCGGGCTATGGTCATGGATCCGCAAATTCTGTTTCTGGACGAGCCCTCGGCGGGGCTGGATCCGATCACCGCGGCCGACCTGGACGAACTGATCCTGAGTCTGTCGGAAAACCTTTCGATGACTTTCGTCATCGTCACGCACGAACTGCCCAGCGTGTTCGCCGTCGCCGACCGCGTGATCATGCTGGATAAGAAACTGAAAAAAATCGTCGCCACGGGAAATCCTTGGGAGCTTCGGCAGAACACCGACCATCCGCTGGTATATCAGTTCTTCCACCGCAACGAGGGAATCTCTCACAAAAAACGCCGGACTCCGGTCAATCCATTACCGTTGTGATTTCGGGGAGAGAACGCAAACCCATGAAAACCAAAGCCGGGTATTTCAAAATCGGGTTCTTTGTTTTGGCTCTGACGGGCGTTCTGATCGCCGGAATCCTGTGGCTCGGAGCGAACACCCTGTTCAAGGAAACGGTCCTGCTGGAGACCTATATGGACGAGTCCGTGCAGGGCCTGGCCGTCGGATCGCCGGTTATGCAGCGCGGAGTACAGATCGGGACAGTCAAGCAGATTACCTTCGCGACCCGGGAATACGAGATTCCCTTCGGAGTCAACGGGGGCGTCTCGTACGAAAAATTGGTGATGGTCATCATGGCCATCGACAAAGCCCACTTTCCCGGCGCCGTCTCGGAGCACGATGTTCGCGACATTCTAAGACAGTCGATCGATAACGGCCTCCGGCTGAAACTATCGCCACAGGGGATCACGGGGATTTACTATATGGAAGCGGACTTTGTCGATCCCAAACGATATCCGGTGGAATCGTTTCCCTGGACGCCGAAATATCACTGGGTTCCGTCGGTCACCAGTCTGTTTCGAAGTTTCTCGCAATCGGCCGATTCCCTGTTTCAATCGTTATCCAAAGTGGATTTCGAACAGTTGGCGACTTCTCTGCAGAAATCCTTCGACTCGATCACGACGGGAATCCAGGACGCCCAACTGACCCGCGTTCGCGAAGAATTGCTTCGACTGATCACCCAACTCCAGCAGGCCTCGAACCACGCCACGGAATTGTTCGATCCGGACGCTCCCGACACCGGTGCGACGAACATTCCGAAGTTCGTGAACCAGTTGAATGTCACGCTAAAACGGATCGACCAATTTGTCTCGACGCAACAACCGGAATTGGAACGAATCATCGCCAACCTTAACCAGGCATCGGCCAATCTGAGGGAACTGACGGAAAACGCCAAAAAAGACCCGGCACAGTTGTTCTTCAGCGTGCCGCCCAAACCCACGGAGATCGCCCCATGAATCTTCGCATTGTCTTCGCCCTTTGCATGTGCCCGCTGACTTGTTCGCTCTCCGGATGCGGCACGCCGCGGGCCTACGATTATCGCTTCTTTATCTTATCGGCCCCGCACGAAGGTGCGCCTACGGCCAACGGCGGAACAGAGGTCCTGAAGGTCCGCAACTTTCGGATCTCCGATCGATACAATCGGACCGAGCTGACATACCGTACGGCGGAAATGAGTCTGGAATCGGATTATTATCGCCGGTATATCGTTCCTCCGGAGACGATGGTCACGGAAGAAACGCGACGATGGCTGCAGGCCGGCCGGATCTTCAGTCAAGTCCTGGACGCCACCAGTCGGGCCAGTGCCCAATATTCGCTGGAGGGGAACCTCTCGGCTATTTACGGGGATTTTCGGCCGGACTTGGCGCCGGGTCCTTTTAAGGCGGTCATGGAAATCCAGTTTGTCCTGATTGATGAACGAAAGGCCGACAATACCGTCGTGCTTCATCAGAGCTACCGCTCGGAACAACCCATAACCCATGCCAGTACGGACGAATTGATCCAGGGGCTGAACCTGGCGCTGAAGGAAATCCTGACACGACTGGAATCCGACCTGAAGAAGGCCCTTTTGCCGTCCCATCCCCAGTAACCGGCGGATTCGTTTATCGGATTTTCAGGATTCGCAGCGAATCGGCGCTGAACCCGAAGCGAGAATCGCGCGAGAGGACTTTGTGTCCCTCTTCGGTCACAAGAATATCGTCCTCAATCCGGATCCCGAATTCTCCGGGTAGATAAATCCCCGGTTCGATCGTCAGGATTTGACCGGCCAGCAATTGGCCCTTGCGGATCGGCGACAGGAAGGGCCCCTCATGAACCGCAAGGCCAATGCCGTGTCCGCTGCCATGACCATAGACGGGAAAACCGTTGTCGGCAATAACCTTGCGGATGGCCGCGTCGATTGCCTGGGTATCGGTTCCGGGACAAATCATCCCGATCCCCTTTTGCTGGGCATCAAAAACGGTTTGCCAGGCCCTGCGGTATCGCTGCGACGGCTCACCAACGGCGAAACTCCGCGTCAGGTCGCAGATGTAACCGTTGCCCTTGGCGCCGAAGTCGATCAGGATTGTATCACGGCCTTTGAGCTTGCGTTGACCGGGCTGATGGTGGTTGCGCGAACCATTGGGGCCAAAACAAACGATCGGGTCGAAACTGCTTTTCAACCCCCGTTGGCGGATGGCATATTCAATCATTCCGGCCACGGCACTTTCGGTGACGCCAGAGCGGATCTTCGGCAAAACCTCAGCCAACGCGGCCCAGGCCGTATCCGCCGCCCGCCGGATGAATCGAACCTCCCCGGAATCCTTGATCTGGCGAAGGCCCTCGGTCAAGCCGCCGACCGGTCTGAGTCGAAGGGAAACTCTATTTCGCAATGATCGAAAAAGGTCCACCGAAATTCCCGGCTCGACCCCCAAGATCCGCAATCCGCCAGCGCGGGAGGCAACCTGAGCAACGCTGTCGGTCAAAGTTGTTTTGCGCAGGACGATCCGACAGGATGGACATTCCTGCCGGGCCTGCTCGATATACCGACTGTCGGTCAGGAGGATCGTTTTACGGTCGGTAACCAGAAGCCAGCTATCTTCTCCGAGAAAGCCGGTCAGGTAGGTGACATTTTTCGGATCGACGACCAGCAGGCCGTCGATGCCGGCCTTTTGAATCCGTCGTCGAAGATCCCACACTCGTCGTCGAAGATTATCCATCAAGGTTGACCTCCGTTTCGCAGGCCGTCAAATCCATTTGTTGATTTTAAATAAAAACAACATCGTCCCGGAAACCAGAAGGATGATGGTCCAAAATCCAAATGGATACATCCAATCCATGTGGATTTCCGGAAAGTTTTCAAAGTTCATCCCGAATACACTGGCAATAAACCCCAACGGCATGAAAATCGTCGCAATCACCGTCAACACCTTCATCGCCGAGTTCATTTTGTGGCTCAAACTGGACAGGTACAGGTCCATGATGCCGGCCACCATATCGCGATACACTTCCATGGTATCGACCGTCTGAATCGTGTGGTCATAGACATCGCGCAAAAAGATCCTGGTTGATTCCTGAATCAGGTCGTTCTCCGTCCGCTGGAGCGTCGCCACGACTTCCCGCATGGGCCAGACGCTCTTGCGGAGGACGGCGATCTCTCGCTTCAAACTATGTACATAGTTGGCGATGTGCTGGTCAGGATCGGTCACGATCGCCTCCTCCAACTCCTCCACTCGTTCGCCGACTTGTTCGAGCACGACAAAATAGTTATCCACGATTGCGTCGATCAGGGCATAGGCCAGGTAATCGGCCCCCATCTTTCGGATGCGACCCTTGCCCGTTCGGATCCGGTTACGGACCCCGTCGAACACATCGCCCCCGACGGTTTCCTGAAAGGAGATCACATAGTTGGATCCCACAATCAAACTGATCTGTTCAAACAGAACGATATGCTCTTTGGCGTTGTAGCGAAGCATCTTGACCAGCACGAAGATATGGTCTTCGAAATCCTCGGTCTTGGGCCGCTGGCCCACAATGACGATATCCTCCAGAACCAGAGGGTGGAGGTTAAAGTGCTTGCCGACGGATTCGACAATATCCGTGCGGTGCACGCCGTCAATGTTGATCCAGGTCACCGAAGAGGTGTCCTTGAAGGGAAATGCCTCCTGGACATCGTTCAGGACCTTTTCCTGATACTGCTGGACATCGTAGTCCATCAGGGTGATCCGGGACTCCGTCTGTCGCTTGGCTCCTTCGGCCACGACGCGATCCTGTACCATCCGTTTTCGACGCATTCGTTTTCGGTTAAACAGTCTCCACATCGGTCCGTTCCCCTGTCATCGCCTCATTTGCGTTTTCGAAGCAGCCAGGAATGCCACGCGGTTTTACGGCCTTCCTCTCGATCGGGGAAAATCCCTTCCCGGGCGAAGCGAACATCCTCGACGGAATAAAATGCCTTCGGATAATACCGCTGAATCAGTTCGACGACTTTTCCCAGTTCGCTTCGCTGGACGACCGAAAAGATCACATTCACATGACCATTGGCCCCGGTGGCTTCGATGCTCGTGGCCCCGAAACCTTTCTGGTTCAGAGCCCCAATCAAATCGTCAGCTTTCTGCGGCGTGATCACCCGGACGATCAGCATGCCAATCGCCAGCTTCTCTTCCAGAAACATGCCAAAAAAATTCCCGGTCGCGAATCCGGCCGCGTATCCGATATAACAGGCCGGGTTCGACAGGTTCCGCATCACCTGACTGACCACGATCAGCCATATCAACACCTCGAAGAAACCCAGAAGTGGGGCCAGTTTTCGCGCACCCCGGGTGACCAGGATCACCCGGATCGTCCCGATCGTAACATCCGTGATCCGTGCCAGAAAAATCAGTACCGGCAAAACGATATAATCGTAAGCCATGAATCCATCCAATGCCCGGGCGGCTGTTTTCCGTTACCGGCCGACCAAAGAAGTAGAAGCTCAATAGTATAATCGGTCGATTCTCCATCGCTACTGGATTCTTTACTTGTCGAGGGAAAACTCGATCGATACAATAAACCGGTATTTTTTCGTTCTCGATTCCAGGAACCGACAATGCTATTGCCTATACGAACCAGTATCGTACCCGGTCGGACACCGTATGCGAACTATGTCCTGATCGGACTGAATGTGGTCATCTTCCTCCTGACCTACCATCCCCACTACATCCGGATTGGGGGGACCACTCAGGCGGAGCCCCTGCGGTTCTGGGCTCAACAGTTCATGCTCCACCCGGCTAATACCTACTTGTGGCAGTTTGTCAGTTACGCCTTTCTTCATGGAAGCTGGATGCACCTGATCGGGAACATGTACTTTTTGTACCTGTTCGGCCAGAATGTCAACGACCGGTTGGGGACCATCAGTTATGTGTGCCTGTATCTGGCCGGAGCGATCTTTGCCGGAATTGGTCACATGATGTTCAGCAACCTGATTCCGGTTCTCGGGGCCAGCGGCGCGGTTGCCGCGATCACGGGGGCCTATCTGGTTTTGTTTCCACGGACCCTGATTACGGTGGTGTATTGGTTTTATATTATCGGAACCACTGATTTGTCTGCGCTGTTTTTTATCGCCTTCAAGCTTATCGTTTATGACAACCTTGTTGAACCGGCCTTTGCCCCGGCGGCGGTGGCCTACACTGCTCATCTGGCAGGATACGCGTTTGGGATGATCGTTTCTCTCTTGCTGATCGCCTTCGGTTTTATCGGACGAACACAGGAAGACCTCTGGTTTATGCTCCGGCAGTGGAACCGTCGCCGCCATTTTCGCGACATTACCGCCGACGGGTATGACCCGTTTCGCGGTCAAAGGGTTCAAAAACCGGTCGATGCGAGGATTCGTGATTCTTCGGCTGAGCCGTCTCCAACAACGGATGCCCAGACGGTTCTTCGCTCGGAAATTCTCGCCTTGATTCACAGCCACAACCTGCCGACGGCTGCCCAACGGTACCAAGAGCTGCTGGCCCAGAATTCGGCTGCGATTCTACCCCGACAGGCCCAGTTGGATGTGGCCAATCAATTGATGTCCGCCGGCCAGTGGCAGCCCTCGGCCCAGGCCTACGAATTGTATCTAACTCATTACAGCGGCTATGAATACGCAGAGCAGGTTCATCTCATGCTCGGATTGCTCTATGGCCGATATTTACAGAATCCGGACCGGGCGAAAGATTTCCTTCGTAAAGCGATGGAAACGCTCTCCGATCCGACCCAGAAAGAACTGTGTAAGTCGGAATTGGATCGGCTTGGCGGATAGAACAAAGGCCATGAAACCTTTGGGTGGTTCGTTCGTCTGTATAATAACGAGATTGATTGGGATCGCGGCCGTGATTTCTTGATGGCCGGACGACCCGAAATCGAATACAATACAACGAAAACAAAGATAGATATTGGGGAGTCGAACATGAATGTTTTCAGGATGAAGACGATGCGGAGCTATGGATGGTTGTTCCTGGTTCTACTGCCGGCGGTAGTCGCCACGGGACAGCAACCCGCCCCCGCTCCGGCGCCCACAACCTCACAACCTACTGCGCAACCGACTTTGCCGGAACCGGAGAGGCCGTATATCGCTGAGATCGTCGGCACGAATGTCTATGTCCGTTCCGGCCCCGGTACGGCATATTACTTTACCACCAAACTCAGCCAGCCGGCCAAGGTCACGGTCGTCGATCACAAATTCACCTGGGCTCAGATTATCCCGCCGGACGGCAGTTTTTCCTGGGTTTCCAAGAGTTATGTCAAACTCGATTCGGCCAATCCGGGTATCGGGATTATCGATGGTCAGGCCGTACGGATCTGGGCGGGCTCTGAGGCCGTCGAACCGATGCGATCTACCTCACTACAGGCTAAGCTCAACGACGGGGATACCGTCAAGCTACTCGGTCCCATCGAGGCCAAGGGTGATTATTACAAGATCGCTCCGCCCCCCAGCGCCCGTTTATGGATCGGTCGAGAGTTTCTTAAGTATGTTGGACCCGCCCCGAAGGCGACGGTGGTTTTGCCTCCTCGGCCGGGGACCGAAAAACCGACAACTCCTCCGACAGCGACAACGCCGGCACCTGCCCCTGGAACCACAACCTCAACGACTCCAGTCCCGGTAACCCCAAAACCGGGAACCGAAACCACCCCGGTAACGCCGGATGCGACCACCACTGTGTCAACGACGGAAACCCCGGCGACGACCCCGACGCCCGAAGCGCCAAAACCAGCTGTCGAGGAAAAGAAAGAATCGCCGGAGAAGATCCGCGAGAAGGAACTCATCCAGCAATGTCGCAAACTGGCCGAACAGGTTATTGCCGAACTCAACAAACCCCTGCAAGAGCAGAATTACGCCGAGTTCCGAAAGTCGTTGGAGACGATTTCCAAAGACCCGCAGGCCGGCAACGCCAAGATCTTCGCCGACTACTACATCGAGCGCATCGACGCCTATGAACTGGCCCAGGAAGCGGGCAAGGCCATTAACCAGCAAGATAGCGCTCTGGACAAGATTCGAAAAGACATCCAAAAGAATCTGGCGGACAAACTGGCCGCGATTCCGAATCCCGGCAAGTACATTCTTACCGGCATCATCAAGGAATCGCTGGTTTATACAACCAAGACCGGGCAGAAACGATATTTAATCGTCAATGAAACCGGTAAGATACTCGGTTATGCAATACCGGCCAGCAATGTGTCCGAGTCCCTGGTGACTCCGTTACTCGGCAAGATGGTGGGGCTGGTTGGAAAACCCGGACCCGATTCGAAGAATCCGATGGCCCTCATCGAATTCACGGATATTGACCAACTTTCGGACACGACCGTTGAGAAACCGGTACCGGCCAAACCGGCAGAAACCAAGCCCGCAGAAACGAAACCGGCGGAGAAACCCGCCGCATAAACTGATCCTGCAACCTGAAAAAATCAAGACCTTTCCGAGGGTTCCATCGGAAAGGTCTTTTGTTTATCGGCTGAAAATGCCATTATTTCAGCAGCCAGATCCTGACCATAATCTGCAGAGCAAACATCGCCTGCACGCCGGCTGCCAGGTCGTCCAAAAGAATGCCCCAGCCTTTGGGCAGCTTTTCCAGTTGTCGGGCGGGCGGCAACTTGAG